>NZ_PEJT01000009.1:0-184983 GCF_002750935.1 Stenotrophomonas sp. LMG 10879 | reverse complement strand
ACAATTTGTGAACTGGTACAACCACCGTCGGCTGCACAGTGCCAACGGCCTTGTGCCACCTGCGCTCCGTGAAGTGCAGGTGGCCTGAACTCCCTTTGGGAGTGTCCAGAAGTACTTGACCACCACAGGTTTACGGCGTGTCCCGCGAATCCAACCCGCCCCGCCAAACACGGCTGAAACCCAGAGCCGCCTTTGACGTTGCAGTTGCCTGCCGCAGGCAGCGCCCGCGGCCGCCGCCGCAAGGAAACCCCTTAGATCTTCTTCGCCAGCGACTCCGCCAGGCCGGTATAGCTGCCCGGGGTCATGTCCAGCAGGCGCTGCTTGGCATCGGCCGGCAGCTCCAGCCCCTGCACGAACGTGCGCATCGACTCGGCCGTGATGCCCTGGCCGCGGGTCAGGGCCTTCAGCTGCTCGTACGGGTTCGGCAGGCCATGGCGGCGCATCACCGTCTGCACGGCCTCGGCCAGCACTTCCCAGGCCGCATCCAGATCGGCATCCAGGCGCTGCGGGTTCACTTCCAGCTTGCCCAAGCCCTTGGCCAGCGAATCCAGCGCCACCTGGCTGTGGCCGAACGCGGTGCCCAGCGCGCGCAGCACGGTGGAGTCGGTCAGGTCACGCTGCCAGCGGCTGATCGGCAGCTTCGCGCTGAAATGCTCGAACAGCGCGTTGGCGATGCCGAAGTTGCCTTCGGCGTTCTCGAAATCGATCGGGTTGACCTTGTGCGGCATCGTCGACGAACCGACTTCGCCTTCCTTCAGGCGCTGCTTGAAGTAGCCCAGCGAGACGTAGCCCCAGATATCGCGGGCCAGGTCGATCAGGATGATGTTGGCGCGACGGGCGGCATCACCGATTTCGGCGATGTTGTCGTGCGGCTCGATCTGCGTGGTGTACGGGTTGAACACCAGGCCCAGGCCAGTGACGAAGCGCTCGGCGAAAGCCGGCCAGTCCACGTCCGGGTAGCTGGCGATGTGGGCGTTGTAGTTGCCGACCGCGCCGTTGATCTTGCCGGTCAGTTCGACCGCGGCGATCTGCCGGCGCTGGCGCTCCAGGCGCGCGACCACGTTGGCCAGCTCCTTGCCGAGGGTGGTCGGCGAGGCGGTCTGGCCGTGGGTGCGCGACAGCATCGGCTGGCCCGCCTGGGCGTGGGCCAGGGTGCGCAGTGCGTCGGCGACGCCGTCCAGGGTCGGCAGCAGCACGTCGCGACGGGCCTGTTCCAGCATCAGGCCGTAGCTGAGGTTGTTGATGTCTTCGCTGGTGCAGGCGAAATGCACGAACTCCAGCGCCGGTGCCAGCTCGGCATCGTCCTTCAGCTGTTCCTTGATGAAATACTCCACCGCCTTGACGTCATGGTTGGTGGTGCGCTCGATTTCCTTCACGCGCGCGGCCTGGGCCGGGCTGAAGCTGGCGGCCAGGGCGCGCAGGCGGGCGACGGCGGTGTCGGAGAACGGGGCCAGCTCGACGATGCCCGGCTCGGCGGCCAGGGCCAGCAGCCACTCCACTTCGACCGTGACACGGGCCTTGATCAGGCCGTACTCGGAGAAGATCGGGCGCAGGGCGTCGACCTTGCCGGCATAGCGGCCATCGAGCGGGGACAGGGCGAGCAGGGCGGAATCGGACATGTCGGCAGGGCTGGGACGAGCGGCGGGGGCCATATTCTACGACGCGCCGGGCGGAAGCGCCCTGTAGAGCCGAGCCTACGCTCGGCTGCTCCTCAGACGCCAGACCGCAGATGCAGCCTAGCCTACGCTCGGCTCTACAACACAATCGGCCCTTCGGATGAAACGATCTGGCCCGTCCTCGCCATTCCACGCTGCGGACAAGGGAGTATCGTTGTCGCAGCCGCCAGCCCGGGAAGCGACACCCTGCCAGCCGCCGCTTCCCTTTCCCCAACCGAAGTAGTGCGGAGTCGATGCAATGAGCAAAGCTGCAAGCAAGAGCGCCCCCAAGGGTTTCCGGATCGAGCACGACAGCATGGGCGAACTGCAGGTGCCTGCCGACGCCCTGTGGGGCGCGCAGACCCAGCGCGCTGTACAGAATTTCCCGGTGTCGGGCCAGCGCATGCCGCGCGGCTTCATCCGAGCACTGGGCCTGGTCAAGGGAGCCGCCGCCGGCGTCAACGCGGAGCTGGGCCACTTGCCCAAGACCGTGGCCAAGGCCATCCAGTTCGCCGCTGCCGAAGTGGCGGACGGCACGTGGGATGCGCAGTTCCCGATCGATGTCTACCAGACCGGCTCGGGCACTTCCTCGAACATGAATGCCAACGAGGTCATCGCCACGCTGGCCAACCGTGCCGGCAAGGCAGGCAAGACCACCGTGCACCCGAACGATCACGTCAACCAGGGGCAGAGCTCGAACGACGTGATTCCGACGGCGCTGCGCGTGTCGGCCGTGCTGGCCACCCATGAGCAGCTGCTGCCAGCGCTGGTGCACCTGCGCAGGACGCTGGACAAGAAGGGCCGCAGCCTGCGCAAGGTGGTCAAGACCGGCCGCACCCACCTGATGGACGCGATGCCGCTGACCTTCGAACAGGAATTTGGTGCGTGGTCGGCGCAGCTGGCCTCGGCACAGGAGCGCATCGAAGACAGCCTGAAGCGCGTGCGCCGCCTGCCGCTGGGCGGTACCGCCATCGGCACCGGCATCAATGCCGACCCGCGCTTTGGTGCGCAGGTGGCCAAGGCGCTGAAGCAGCAGACCGGCTTCAAGTTCGACAGTGCCGAGAACAAGTTCGAAGGCCTGGCCGCGCAGGATGACGCGGTGGAACTGTCGGGCCAGCTCAATGCGCTGGCGGTGGCCCTGATCAAGATCGCCAACGACCTGCGCTGGATGAATGCCGGTCCGCTGGCGGGCCTGGGCGAGATCGAACTGCCGGCACTGCAGCCGGGGTCCTCGATCATGCCGGGCAAGGTCAATCCGGTGATTCCGGAGGCGACGGTGATGGCCTGCGCGCAGGTGATCGGCCACCACACGGCGATCACCGTGGCCGGCCAGACCGGCAATTTCCAGCTCAATGTGACGCTGCCGCTGATCGCGGTGAACCTGCTCGATGGCATCGGCCTGCTGGCCAATGTGTCGACCCTGCTGGCCGACAGCGCCATTGCCGGACTGAAGGTGCGCGAGGACCGCGTGGCCGAGGCGCTGGCGCGCAATCCGATCCTGGTGACGGCGCTGAACCCGATCATCGGCTACGAGAAGGCCGCTGCGATCGCCAAGCGCGCCTACAAGGAGCAGCGCCCGGTGCTGGACGTGGCGCTGGAAGTCAGTGGCCTGGCCGAGGCGGAGCTGCGCCGGCTGCTGGACCCGACCGCGCTGACCGCCGGCGGCATCCAGGCCGGCGGTGGTGGCGCCGGCGGCTGATCTGCAATCTGCACTCTGTAGAGCCGAGCCTATGCTCGGCCCTACAAACGGAAACGCCGCCCGGGAGGGCGGCGTTCTCGTTTCAGCGACGGTCGGCGACGATGTTGCCGAAGGTTTCGGTGTAATCCTTGAACTCGGGAATGGTCTGCACCAGGTCCGGCGGAATCACCTGCATGCCTTCCGGCGGCACGATCTTCACCGGCTGCATGTTGGGATCGGCCGGGGCGGCCACCAGTGTGTTCTGGCGCAGCACCTGAAGCTTGCCGAACATCGTCTGCAGCATCTGCTTCTGCTCGGCGTTGAGCGGGATCAGGATCTCGTCGATCTTCATCTGCCCGTCGGGCAGGATGATGATGTTCGGCGCCGGCTGGCGGCGCACGGTCACGATGCTCTCGCTGACCGAGATCTTCGGTTTGCCGCGCTCGGCGCGGTGGTTGCGGTAGTCCTGGTCACAGCCGACCAGGCCCAGGCAGAGCAGGGCGGCCAGCAGCAGAAACAGCTTTTTCATGGCGGTTCAATGAAGTGCATCCGGGGCCGCCATTGTAAGCCTGCCGGGGCGCAGCGGCAGGCAACGCAGGTGCGCCGCCGGCCGGGTGCGCTGATGTGTCACAGGGTCAGCGGTTGACGACGGTGTCCTTGCCGCAGTCGTCCACATCGCTCTGGTCCATCGTGGCGTAGGGCTTGAAAGCCGGCAGCGAGGCCGCCAGCGCCTGCTGGCTGGCCAGCAGGGCCGGCATGCGGTCGCAGATGCGCTTGGCCTGCGCTTCGATCTTGGCGGCCTCGGCGTTGATCCGCTTTTCGATGCCTTCGCTGTCGCCGCTGAAGATGCCCTTCAGTGCTTCCCCGGCAGCGTTGGCGCCGAGCTTGGCGCCCGCCAGGCCCACGTCCATGCCGTCCATCGCCACCGCCACCACGTGGCCGCGGTAATCGAGCAGCTGGCGGCGCTGGCCATCGTCCAGCGTCACCTGCTTGCCGCCGATCAACAGCTGTCCCTGCGGGGTGATCTCCGCGCGCGGCTGGTTGTCAGCGGAGATCTTGATGTTGCCCTCGGCGATTTCCTTGCGGGCGTCGTCCATCGCTTCCTTGACGGTCTGGCCGACGCCACCGGCGGTCTCGGCCACCGCCTTGCCGGCGGTCTTGTCGGGGCTGGAGGTGCCGCCACAGGCGATCAGCGGCAGGCACAGCAGGGCAGCAGGCAGCAGGCGCAGCAGGTTCATGGCATTCCCCTCGAATCGTCGGATGGTTGGGCGTTACTTGCCGCGGGGCAGGGTGACGGTGCCGGTCACGCTGCGATGCTGGACGTCGCCGCTGCCGCTGTGCTCGACGGTGAGGTTGCCGCGCACGCCATCGACATCGATGTCGCCCGAGCCGTGGCTGCGCACACGGACATTGCCGCCGACCTGCTCGATCTCGACATTGCCGGAGCCGACCACGCCGATCTCGACGTTGCCCTGCACCTGCTTGAAGCCGATGTCGCCGGAGCCGACGGTATCCAGCCGTGCGTTGCCACGCACGTCGGTCACCTTCAGGTCACCGGAGCCGACGGTGCCGAAGCTGGCATCACCGCCGATGTTGCGGGCGTTGACGTCGCCCGAACCGAGCGAGAGCAGGTTGAACGATGCGGCGCCATCGACGTCCAGGTCGCCCGAACCCACGGCGGCATGCACGCTGCCACGGGTACCGCGGGCGATGCCATCACCGGAGCCCACGTCCATGCTCAGCGACTGCGCGTTCTCGATGCTGCCATCACCGGAGCCGATCTTGAACTGCAGCGGCAGGTTGTCCGGCACGCTGCCACGGATGTCCAGCCAGGCGTAGCTGTTGCCCATCGACAGTGCATCGCGGCTGTCGCGGCGCAGGCTCACCACCAGCTTGTCGCCCACGCGCCGCTGGTCCAGCACCAGCTGGTCCAGCCAGTCCTTGTTGGACGCGCACGCGCGGCCGTCGAGCTGGCCGCCACCCGCGCTGGCGACCACCTTCAGGTCATGCTGGTTGATCTCGAACACCACCGCCTTGGCGCCGGCCGTGTCGATCTTCAACGCGCGCGGCGCGGAGTACTTGCAGTTCGGTGCATCGGCGGCCAGCGCCGACAGGGGCAACAGCAACAGCGCACTACAGGCAATCAAGGAACGCATGGGTGGTGCCTCCAGGTTGAAGATCAGATTTCGCCAGCGCGCTTGCGCAGGCGGATGGCGATGAAGATGAAGACCACGCCGAAGGCCGCGCCGATCCACAGGTCGGGCATTGCCAGCGACTTCAGCTGCTGGGCAGGGTTCATCAGCGAGACGATCGAATCCAGGCTCTTGTGTTCGTCGCTGGCGCCCAGGCGGTACAGCAGGTCCACGCCGGGAACGGTGCCCAGCAGCAGGCGGCCGACGATGTGCTGCCAGAACCAGCCGGTGCTCATGTCGAATACATGCATCAACTTGGTGGTGCTGACGATGATGCCGGCGAACAGGGGCAGCATCACCGCCCACAGGAACGGCTTGCTCTTGGCCCAGGCCGAGCAGAGCAGCAGCCAGCCGGCGGTGGGCAGCGCCCACAACGCATAGACGGGGATGGCGGCGAGCAGGCCGGCGCCCAGGGTCAGCGGGCTGGCCGGCCCCCAGATCAGGGTGGTGGGGCTGCCGCCATGGGTCAACGCGACCAGGCTGATGATCAGCAGGAAGCCGAACATGGTGACGATGGCAGCCAGGGTGGCGACCAGCGGGGCCACGATCAGTGCGCTGAGCACCTTGGACAGTACGGTCTGGGTATCGGACAGCGGCAGCGACTTCCAGAACAGGATGCTGCGGTCGCGGCGATCGTCGTACAGCGCACCCAGGCAGTAGAAGAACACCACGAAGGCCAGCACCAGGAATGGCCAGGTCGAGCTGAGGATGAGGGTCAGGTCCAGGCCGTTGCCCAGGTCAGCCATGTCCTTGGCGCTGATCTGGCGGGTCAGCAGGCCCAGATCCAGGCCGTTGATGTTCACGTCCTCGCCGTCGATGTGCAGGCCACCGTCGCGCGCGGCACGATGCAGGGCGAACAGGCCCAGGCCGATGCCGATGCTGCTCATCAGCAGCGAGACGATGCCGGCGATCACCGGGGCGTACAGGAAACCACCGCGGTTTTCCCAGTATTCGCGCTTGAGCAGCCAGCGCAGGGTGCCTGCGGGACTGACAGGATGGTTGACGGCATTCATGCGTAGGTCCCCTTCATGACAGCGACGAACAGATCGGCAAGGCCGGCGTTGCGGGTTTCACCCAGGCTGGCCAGCTGGCTGCGTGGCACCCCGTCGAACAGCAGGACGGTCTTGCCGAAGGCCTGGCTGCGCTCGTCGATGGGTTTCAGTGCGCGGGCGGTTTCAAGCTGATCGGCGCCGACCAGCAGCTCGGTATAGCGCTCGCCGACCTCGTCCATTTCCGCATTGAGCACGATGCGGCCGTCGCGTATGAACATCACGTCGGTGAGGATGTGCTCGATCTCTTCCACCTGGTGGGTGGTGACGATGATGGTCTTCTGCTCGTCGAAGTAGTCTTCCAGCAGGCGCTGGTAGAACTCCTTGCGGTACAGGATGTCCAGGCCGAGCGTGGGTTCGTCCAGCACCAGCACCTTGGCGTCGATGGCCATCACCAGGGCCAGGTGCAGCTGCACGATCATGCCCTTGGACAATTCACGCACGCGCTGCTTGGGCTGCAGCTTGGTGTTGGCCAGGAAGCGTTCGCAACGGGCACGGTCGAAGCGCGGGTGCACGCCGGCGACGAAGTCGATCGCCTCACGCACCTTCAGCCAGCGCGGCAGCACGGCGACATCGGCGATGAAGCAGATGTCGTTCATCAGATCGTCGCGGTGCGCACGCGGGTCACGGCCGAGCACGCTCAGCTCGCCTTCCACCGAGGTCAGCCCGAGCACCGCCTTCAGCGCGGTGGTCTTGCCGGCACCATTGGGGCCGATCAGGCCGATGATGCGGCCGGCCGGTATGGAGAAGCTGGCATTGTCGAGCGCGAGCGTGTTCTTGTAAGCCTTGCGAAGGCCGCGGGCGGTAATGACAGCGTCGCTTGGCACAGCGGTAGTGGGACTGGCATTCATCAGAATTTCCCCTGGGGCAACAATTCGTCGAGACTCAGGCCCAGTCGCTGGATCCGTTCCAGTACGGCCGGCCATTCTTCATTGAGGAAGCGTTCGCGCTCGCTGCTGCGCAGCTGCGTGGCCGCCTGTTCGGTCATGAACATGCCCAGCCCGCGGCGCTTCTCGACCAGGCCTTCATCGGCCAGCTCCTGGTAGGCGCGCGAAACGGTGATGGGGTTGAGCTGGTAATCGGCGGCCACCTGGCGCACCGAAGGAAGGGCATCGCCCGGCTTGAGGATTCCGTCAAGCATCATCGCGATCACGCGTTCCTTCAGCTGGCGGTAGATGGGAGCGCCGTCGCTCCACTGGATGTCGCTCATATTCAGCTCCGTGGGGTCAGCGGCTGTGCGAACGAGAAATACGGCATGGACAGGGAGCTGTGCAGCCGACGCGGGGGGGAGGGGGAGGGAGCGGCATTCCCTGCCGTGGTTGCTGCTGCGTCCTGCGTACTGTCTTCGGAAAGGGCGGGGGAGGAGGCGGCCGGTGGTGCCGGCATGGCCAGCCAGACCAGGACGAACAGGGTCGATACCGCGGTGACCGCGGGGGCGGTGAGGCTGCGACGCATCCGGGTGTTCATGGTTCCCCCTGTCTCAGGTGACTGGTGTTGTATGCAACTATAACACCGGCACGCCTATGTGCAAGTCCTGCCCCTACCCAACTGATGGCAGGGGTGTTCATGGTGCCGAAATATTCGTTCAACTAGTTGATTTTTATTGAAAAAACGAAGTTGCGGCGGACTGTCTTCGGCCAGCCTCCCATTCAGCCATGTCCATGCTATGTCATCACCGGCGCGGTGATACGGCCCCCGGGAGCCTTCCGCCAAGTCGCGCAAAGCCCGGCAGCGTGTGCGCTGCAGGGGCTTGCAGACCCCGGTGCTATAGTTCGGCCGATTCCCGGCCGGTCACGGCCGGACCCTTGGAACGGCTACTGCGGAACTTCTCCCATGCCTTTGTCGACTGCCTCCTCGCGCCGCCTTCGCGGCCTGTCCCTGTTGACCCTGCTGGCCACTGGCCTGGCCACGTCGGCCGGCGCGTTTGCCGCCGATCTGCTGGATCTGTCGTATCGGCCGCTGGCGGGCAAGCAGCAGGTCAATCTGCAGCAGCGCTACCACGGCCAGGTGCTGCTGGTGGTCAATACCGCCAGCAAGTGCGGCTATACCCCGCAGTACGAAGGCCTGGAAGCGCTGCAGAAGCAGTACGCCGGCAAGGGGTTTGCCGTGCTCGGCTTCCCGTCCAACGATTTCAAGGGGCAGGAGCCCGGTGACGAAAAGCAGATCCAGGAGTTCTGCACGCTTACTTATGGCGTGAAGTTCCCGATGTTCGAAAAGGTGCACGTGACCGGCGCGCAGGCCACGCCGCTTTACCAGCGCTTGACCGCCGCTACCGGCGTGGCACCCGCCTGGAACTTCCACAAGTATCTGGTCGGCCGCGATGGCCGGGTCATTGCCCAGTTCGCCAGCAAGGTCACGCCGGATGATCCGCAGTTGATAGCGGCCATCGACAAGGCACTTGCGGCTCCGGCTGCACATTGAATGACGGCACGGATGCCTCGACATCGACGGCATGCGTGCGACAATACGTGTTTTCGCGCCGACGTCGGCGTCCAGTCACTTCCAGGAATGCAGCGAATGAAAATGGGAATGCGCGGCGCCGCGGCGTCGGTTCTGATTCTGGCGATGGGCACCTCCGGTGTCGCCCTGTCGCAACAACCGGCCGCTCCCTCGGCCGCCAAGGAGACCGCACCCTTGAATTCCCCCAAGCAGAAGCTCGGCTACGCCATTGGTCTGGATGTGGCCAAGTCGTTCGCGCCGATCGCCGATGAAATCGATGCGGCCGCGCTGCGCACTGCCGTGGAACGTTCCTTCGAAGGCCTGCAGCCGCAGATCACCCAGGAACAGGCCAAGGCCACCGATGCCGCCCTGCGCCAGGTCGTGATGGCCCGCAGCGGCCAGCAGGTGCCGGGCGTCGCGCCGGGCTCGCAGCCGGCGAAGGTCGACCGGGTCAAGGTCGCGCAGATGATCGGCGCCTATTCGGTGGGTCCGTCGCTGGCACAGCTTAAGGACGATATCGATACCGCCTCGCTGTTTGACGCGATCAACACTGGCCTGAGCAAGGGCCAGCCGAAGATGACCGAAGCTGACGCCACTGCCACCATCCAGGCGTTCATGGGCACCAAGCAGGCCGAGATGCAGGCCAAGGCCGCACAGGCTGCGCAGACCAACCGTCAGGAAGGCAATGCATTCCTGGCCAAGAACAAGACCCAGCCGGGCGTGGTGACCACCCCGTCGGGCCTGCAGTACCAGGTGATCCGCCCGGGCAGCGGCGAGCGTCCGTTGCCGTCCAGCAAGGTGCGCGTGAACTACGAAGGCAAGCTGCTCAACGGCACCGTGTTCGACAGTTCTGCGGGCCGTGGTCCGGCCGAATTCGGTCTGGACCAGGTCATCAAGGGCTGGACCGAGGGCGTGGCGCTGATGCCGGTCGGTTCGAAGTACCGCTTCTGGATCCCGGGTGAACTGGCGTACGGCGAGAACGGCACCCCGGGTGGTCCGATCGGTCCGAATGCCACCCTGACCTTCGACGTCGAGTTGCTGGGCGTTCTGCCGTAAGCCACCACGGAGTCAGCACGGATATGCGCGTTGCGATTTTTGGTACCGGTTATGTAGGCCTGGTGACCGGCACCTGCCTGGCCGACGTCGGCCACCAGGTGGTCTGTGTCGATATCGACCAGGCCAAGGTGGATGGCCTCAACCGGGGCATCATCCCGATCTACGAGCCCGGCCTGGAGCCGATGGTGAAGGCCAACCACGCCGCGTCGCGGCTGGTGTTCACCACCGACGCGGCGACCGCCATCGGCCACGGCCAGGTGGTGTTCATCGCCGTGGGCACGCCGCCGGACGAGGATGGCAGCGCGGACCTTCAGTACGTGCTGGCCGTGGCCCGCACCATCGGCCGGTACATCTCGGTGCCGACCGTGGTGGTCAACAAGTCGACGGTGCCGGTAGGCACCGCCGACAAGGTGCGTGCGGCCATCGCCGAGGAACTCGCAGCACGTGGCGCGGATATCGCCTTCGATGTGGTGTCCAACCCTGAATTCCTGAAGGAAGGCGACGCCGTTGCCGACTGCATGCGGCCTGACCGCATCATCATCGGTGCCACCAATGCCGAGTCGGTCGCCGTGATGCGGCGCCTGTACGCACCGTTCAATCGCAACCACGATCGCGTGGTGGAGATGGACGTGCGTTCGGCCGAGCTGACCAAGTACGCCGCCAATGCAATGCTGGCCACCAAGATTTCGTTCATGAACGAGATCGCCAACATTGCCGAGCGCGTCGGCGCCGACGTCGAGCAGGTCCGTCAGGGCATCGGTTCGGACCCGCGCATCGGCTGGCACTTCATCTATCCGGGTGCTGGTTACGGCGGTTCGTGTTTCCCCAAGGATGTGCAGGCACTGGCCCGCACCGCGCAGCAGGCCGGCCTTGAGCCGAAGCTGCTGAACGCGGTGGAGGCAGTCAATGAGTCGCAGAAGGGGCACCTGTTCGCCCTGATCCAGCGCCACTACGACAAGGGCGAAGACGAAGGCGTGCGCGGCAGGACGTTTGCCGTGTGGGGCCTGGCGTTCAAGCCGAACACCGATGACATGCGCGAGGCCTCCAGCCGCCGCCTGCTGGCCCAGTTGTGGGAAGGCGGTGCGACCGTGCGCGCGTACGATCCGGAGGCGATGCATGAATCGCAGCGGATCTTCGGCGAGCGCGACGATCTGGTGTTCTGTAACAGCGCCGAGGACGCGCTGCAGGGTGCCGATGCGCTGGTCGTGGTGACCGAGTGGAAGCAGTTCCGCAGCCCCGATTTCCAGATGCTGCGTGAGCGGCTGAAGGATGCGGTGGTGTTCGATGGCCGCAATCTGTATGAGCCGGCCGACGTCGAGGCCGCTGGCCTTGCGTATTACGGCATAGGCCGGGGGCGTTCGCTGCATGTCTGAAGTACCGACCGAACGCGAGCAGGCGCTTGAAGCGCGCCTGGTCGAGCTGGAGATGCGCGTGTCCTTCCAGGAACACGCGCTGGCCGAACTGAGCGATGCACTGGCAGACGCGCGTATGGAAGGCAGCCGCAATGCCGGCATCCTGCGCGTGCTGCTGGAGGACCTGGGCAAGGTCCGCAATGCATTGAATTCTTCTGATCCGGCGAGCGAACCGCCGCCGCCGCACTACTGATCCATATCCTATGAGCGATACCCTCCGCGACCAGCTGATGGGCCTGGGCTTCAAGCCCGCGCCCAAGCCCGAGCGCAAGAATGATGGCCCCCGCCGTGATGGCCGCCCGCAGGGCAAGGGTGGCGCTGGCAATGGAAAGCCGCAGCACGCAGGCAAGGGCGGACACAAGCCCGGCGAGCGGCGGGCGCATGGCAATGGCGGCCCGGGAAAGCCTGGCCAGCCGCGTGGCCAGGGCCACGGCCAGGGTCCGCGCAAGCCGCGTACCGCCGAGGAAATGGATCTGGCCAAGGCCTACGCGATCCGTGCCCAGCGCGAGAAGGAAGAGCGTATCGAGACCGAGCGCCTGAAGCAGGAAGAAGCACGCCAGCGCCGCGAGGCCAAGGTGAAGCTGGAAGAACTGCTGAAGGACAAGGGCCTGAATGCTGAAGCGGCCGACATCGCGCGCCACTTCCCCTATGGCGGCAAGATCAAGCGCATCTACGTCACCGCCGAGCAGCTCAAGGCACTCAACGCCGGTGAACTGGGCGTGGTCCAGCTCAACGGTCGCTACCTGCTGGTGACGGCCGAGGTTCTGGCCCAGTCTGAAGCGGTGTTTGCCGCCTCGGTGGCGTTGAAGGTCGACCCGAATGCGCCGGCCGAGGACGACCCCTACGCCGACCCGCAGTACCAGGTGCCCGACGACCTGGTCTGGTAAGCACAGGATGGCCGCGGCGGGCCCTGCGTCGTCGCGGCCGCGAGGGTAGGGATGACCGGTGATCCAAGCCGCGGCTACGTGCCGCACATCGACGGCCTGCGCGCGATCGCCGTGCTGGCCGTCATCGTGTTCCACCTGGACCCGGCCTGGCTGCCGGGCGGGTTTACCGGCGTTGACGTGTTCTTCGTCATCTCCGGTTTCGTGGTCAGCGCGTCCGTACATCGGTTGCCGGCGCTTTCGCTGGGGCAGTCGATGCTGCGCTTCTATGCGCGCCGCATCCGCCGCATCGCCCCGGCGCTGCTGACCTGCCTGCTGCTGACCGCCGTGGCAAGCGTGTTGTTCATCCCCGAATCCTGGCTCAGCGAGGCCAGCGACAAGACCGGTTTGATGGCCTTCTTCGGTTTCAGCAACTGGGTGCTGGCGGCCATCGGCAACGACTATTTCGCGCCCAGGGCCGAGTTCAATCCGTATACCCATACCTGGTCGCTGGGCGTGGAAGAGCAGTTTTACCTGCTGTTCCCGTTGCTGTTCCTGGCCTGGGCGCGCGGCCGGCACGGGCGCCGGATCAGCCTGGGCCTGTTTGCGCTGGTCAGCGTGGCGTCGCTGTTGCATGCCGCCGCGCTGGGCATGCGCGAGGCGCCGCCGCCGTGGGCGTTCTATGCCACCAGTACCCGTCTGTGGCAGCTGGGCGTGGGCGTGCTGCTGTTCCAGCTGCTGCATGTGCGCGAACCGCACATTGCGTTGACGGGGCTGCCGGCAAAACGCAGTGCGCCATTGTTCTCGCTGCTGGCCACGTTGTCGCTGGCGCTGCTGGGATGGGCCCTGTGGTCAGCGCGCGCCGGCCACTCGCCGTGGCCCGACGGCCTGCTGCCGGCCTTCGCCACCGCCGGCCTGCTGTGGTCCCTCCATCATCACCCGCAGGCGTGGATCGGCCGTCTTCTGGCCAGTTCGCCGATGCGCCGCATCGGCCTGCTTTCCTATTCGCTGTACCTGTGGCATTGGCCGGTGTTCGTGCTGATGCGCTGGACCGTTGGCCTGCAGACGCCGGCGCAGATGGCCGCCGCTGTCGGACTGGTGGTGGTGTTGTCCTGGCTGTCCTGGCGCTGGGTGGAACGACCGTTCCGTGGACCGCTCGCGCAGCGCCTGACGTCCGCACGCTGGGTAGGCACCGGTGGAGTGGTGCTGCTGCTTGCAGGTGGCATGCAGATGCTGCTGTACGCGCAGGCGCCGCTGCTTTCGTTGAGCACGGTGAGTCGACATCCCGCCGATTGGTACCCCAATGGCAAGAGCGTGGCCCACGACTACCCGGACTGCGCGCTGGACGTCGGCAAGCACCGTTTCGAAGGGGGCAGTGCACGCACCTTCGCCCGCGGCCAATGCAGCCGCCCGGTGGTTGCAGGCGTGCCGGCGCAGGTGTTCGTTGCCGGTGATTCGCACGCCATGGCCTATATCGAACTGCTGCAGCGACTGGCTCTGGATACCGGGACGCAGGTATCGCTGTATGGCCGTGGCGGCTGCCCGCAGATCAGCCTGCAGAAGTGGCGAGGCGCCGGCGCTGGCTGCGCGGCGTTCGATGCGGCCGTGCTGGCCGACATCACGCAGCGGGCGCAGCCCGGTGATGTGGTGGTGCTGGTGTCATTGCGGATCCCGCGCCTGTCCGACCAGTTCGTATTGTTCGATGCGCAGGCGCAGTTGGCCGGTGAACTGACGCCGGAAGCCACCGCCGGACGCGAGACGGAAGTGGCCGAGTCGATCACGCAGTGGAAGCCGTTGGCCGAGCGCGGTGTGCGGATCGTGCTGGAAGCACCCAAGCCAGTGCTTCCGGCGCCGCCCTATCGCTGTTCGGACCGCTTCAATGCACGCAACGAGGTCTGCCGAAATGGCATGGACAGCACCCGCGTGGCCATGGACACCCTGCGTGCGCCCATGCTGGGCAGCCTGCGGCAGGTGGTCGATGGCCTGCCCGGTGCGGTGCTGTGGGACCCATTGCCGGTGCTGTGCGATGCCAGCCAGTGCCCGGCGCAGCGGGAGGGCAGGCCGCTGTACTTCGATGGCGACCACCTCAGCGCATACGGCAATCGCATGCTGTTGCCGTCGCTGCGGCAGGTGCTTCTGCAACCGTGAAACCGGGCGTGACCCGGCCCTTCCGGAGCCTTTGCGGGCAGGGCTAGCACCAAGCCAGCCCTGTCAGCGGATCATTCCGGATCGTAGTCGAGGTTGGACGCCAGCCAGCGTTCGGCCTGGGCGCGGTCCACGCCCTTGCGGCGTGCGTAGTCAGCCACCTGCTCGCGCCCCAGCCGCCCGACCACGAAGTACTGGCTCTGCGGGTGGCTGAAGTAATAGCCCGACACCGCTGCGGTCGGCAGCATCGCGAAGCTCTCGGTCAGCTGCATGTCGGCGTTGGTTTCCGCGCCCAGCAGGTCGAACAATCGGCGCTTTTCACTGTGTTCGGGGCAGGCGGGGTAACCGGGCGCGGGGCGGATGCCGCGATACTTTTCGTCGATCAGCGCTTCGTTGTCGAGTGTTTCGGCGTGGTCGTAGCCCCAGAATCCGGTGCGTACGCGCTGGTGCAGGCGTTCGGCCAGTGCTTCGGCAAAACGGTCGGCGAGCGCCTTCAGCAGGATTGCGTTGTAGTCGTCGTGGTCGGCTTCGAAACGGGCCACGTGCGCGTCGATACCGATGCCTGCGGTCACCGCGAAGGCGCCGATCCAATCCTGCTTGCCGCTGTCGGCCGGGGCGATGAAATCGGCAAGGCAGAAATCCGGGCGTTCGGCAGGCTTGTCCACCTGCTGGCGCAGGAAGTGCAGGGTGGCTTCACCATCGGGATGCTGCACACGTACGTCGTCGCCGATGCTGTTGGCGGGCCACAGGCCGAACACGGCCTTGGCCTGCAGCCACTTCTCGTTGACGATGCGGTCGAGCATCGCGCGCGCGTCCTGGTACAGCTCGCTGGCCTGGGTGCCGACGATCTCGTCGGTGAGGATCGCCGGGTACTTGCCAGCCAGTTCCCACGCCTGGAAGAACGGCGTCCAATCGATGTAGGGCACCAGCTCGGCCAGCGGGTAGTCATCGAATACATGCAGGCCCGGCTGCTTCGGTGTGGGGGGCGTGTACGCCTCCCAGTCGCCCTGGAACTTCTGGCCGCGTGCATGTTCCAGCGAGACCAGGCGCTTGGCGTCGCCGCGGTTGCGATGGCGGGTACGGATCTCGGCGTAGTCGGCCTCGTTGGCAGCGACGAACGCATCGCGCAGCTCGCGCGAGATCAGCGACTGTGCCACGCCCACGGCGCGCGAAGCATCCTTCACCCAGACCGTCGGCGCTTTGTAATGCGGGTCGATCTTCAGCGCGGTGTGCGCACGTGAGGTGGTCGCGCCGCCGATCATCAGTGGCAGATCGAAGCCTTGTCGCTGCATCTCACGGGCGACATGGCTCATTTCCTCCAGCGACGGCGTGATCAGGCCGGACAGGCCGATGATGTCGGCGTGGTGCTCGCGTGCGGCATCCAGGATCTTCTGCGCCGGTACCATCACGCCGAGATCGATCACCTCGAAGTTGTTGCAGGCCAGGACCACGCCGACGATGTTCTTGCCGATGTCGTGCACATCGCCCTTCACCGTGGCCATGATGATCCTGCCATTGCTGCGGGCGGTGTCGCCGCTGCGTGCCTTCTCGGCCTCGATGTAGGGCAGCAGGTAGGCCACCGCCTTCTTCATCACGCGTGCGGACTTCACCACCTGCGGCAGGAACATCTTGCCGGCACCGAACAGATCGCCGACCACGTTCATGCCATCCATCAGCGGGCCTTCGATCACGTCCAGTGGACGGCTGGAGCGCTGCCGGGCTTCTTCGGTATCGGCTTCCACCCACGCGTCCAGGCCATGCACCAGCGCATGCGCCAAGCGTGCGTCCACCGGCTTCTCGCGCCAGGCCAGGTCTTCGGTCTTCGCCGCGCCCTTGCTGCCCTTGTAGCGCTCGGCGATTTCAAGCAGGCGCTCGGTGGCATCACGGCGGCGGTTGAGGATCACGTCTTCCACGCGCTCGCGCAGGTCCGGTTCCAGTTCGTCGTAGATCGGCATCGCGCCGGCGTTGACGATGCCCATGTCCATGCCCGCAGCGATCGCGTGGTACAGGAACACCGAGTGGATCGCCTGGCGCACGGTCTCGTTGCCACGGAACGAGAACGAAACATTCGACACGCCGCCGGACACATGGCAGTGCGGCAGCGTCTGCTTGATGATGCGGGTGGCTTCGATGAAGTCGACCGCATAGTTGTCATGCTCTTCAATGCCGGTGGCGACGGCGAAGATGTTCGGGTCGAAGATGATGTCCTGCGGCGGGAAGCCGATTTCATCGACCAGCAGGCGATAGGCGCGGGTGCAGATTTCGACCTTGCGCGCGCAGGTATCGGCCTGCCCGGTCTCATCGAAGGCCATCACCACCGCGGCGGCGCCATAGCGCAGTACCTTGCGCGCATGCTCGCGGAACAGGTCCTCGCCTTCCTTCAGCGAGATCGAATTGACCACGCTCTTGCCCTGCAGGCATTTCAGGCCAGCCTCGATCACGCTCCATTTGGAGGAATCGACCATCACCGGAATCCGGGCGATGTCCGGCTCGGACATGATCAGGTTGAGGTAGCGGGTCATCGCCGCTTCCGAATCGATCAGGCCCTCGTCCATGTTGACGTCGAGGATCTGTGCGCCGCTGGCCACCTGCTGCCGGGCCACGTCCACCGCTTCTTCGTAACGGCCTTCCTTGATCAGCTTGCGGAACTGCGCACTGCCGGTGACGTTGGTGCGTTCACCGACGTTGACGAACAGCAGGTCCGGCGTGATGACCAGCGGTTCCAGGCCGGACAGGCGGGTAGGGCGGACAGGTGTCATGGCGGGCGGCGGCTCAGCGGCAACAGGGCGGAAGGTGGATGGCGGTGGCAGTGCTGCTCATGCGGCCTGGACCTGGGCGGCCGGCAGGGCGCGCGGCGGCAGCCCGGCCACCGCCAGCGCGATCGCGCGGATGTGGTCCGGGGTGGAGCCGCAGCAGCCGCCGACCAGGTTCAACAGGCCATCTTCGGCAAAGCCGCGCAGGGTGGCCGCCATTTCCTCGGGTGTTTCGTCGTACTCACCGAACGCATTGGGCAGGCCGGCATTGGGATGGGCGCTGACGTAGCAGTCCGACACCTGCGACAGGGTTTCCACATGCGGGCGCATGGCATCGGCGCCGAGCGCGCAGTTCAGGCCGATCGACAACGGCCGTGCATGCGCCAGCGAGGCCTGGAAGGCCTCGGCGGTCTGCCCGGACAGGGTGCGCCCGGAGGCATCGGTGATGGTGCCGGAAATCATGATCGGCAGTCGCGCGCCACGTCCATCGAAGGCTTCCTCGATGGCATACAGCGCGGCCTTGGCATTGAGCGTATCGAAGATGGTCTCGACCATGATCGTGTCGGCACCACCATCGATCAGGCCATCGATGGCTTCGCGGTAGGTGCCGCGCAGCTCATCGAAACTGGTGTTGCGGAAGCCCGGATCGTTGACGTCGGGGCTGATCGAGGCGGTGCGGCTGGTCGGGCCGAGTACGCCGATGACGAAGCGCGGCTTGCCCGGCGTGGTCGCCGCCACCGCATCACAACAGGCACGGGCAACGGCAGCGCCCGCCTTGTTCAGCTCGTACACCAGGTGTTCGAGGTGGTAGTCGGCCTGGCTGACCGAGGTGGCGTTGAAGGTGTTGGTTTCCACCAGGTCCGCGCCCGCTTGCAGGTAGGCGGTGTGGATGCCGGCGATGACCTCTGGCCGGGTCAGCAGCAACAGATCGTTGTTGCCCTTCAGGTCGTGGCCTTCCGGTGTGCCGCCGTGGTCGCAGCCGGGGCCATGGGCGTGGTCGTAACCGCCGGCGAAGCGCTCGCCCCGGTAGTCGTCTTCCTGCAGGCCGTGGCGCTGGATCATCGTGCCCATCGCGCCGTCGATGATCAGGATGCGATCATGCAGGGCAGCGAGCAGCGATTCCACACGTTCCGGGTGCAGCCAGGGCAGGGCGGGCATGTCGACCTCAGGGCTTGTTGGCGATCAGCGAAATCACTTCGAAATGCGGCGGGCGCTTTTCGCGGGTGACCGTTTCCAGGTTGGAGACCTGCAGGCCGGCCTTGTCGACGAACTTCTTCAGTTCCTTGTCGCTGAAGCCAAGGTTGACGTGGCCATAGGCATCGACCGCGGCCTTGTGCTCGTGGCGGGCCAGGCTGCACAGCAGCAGGCGACCTCCCGGGCGCAGCACGCGCGCGGCTTCGGTGACCGCCTGCGCCGGCTTGCTGGCGTAGGTCAGTGCGTGCATCAGCACGACCAGGTCGAAGCTGCGGTCCTTGAAGGGCAGGGCATGCATGTCACCCTCGCGCACTTCCACATTGGGCAGGCGGCGCAGGCGTTCGCTGGCGGCAGCCACCACACGTGCGCTGGTGTCGATACAGACGTAGCGCCGGGCGTGCGGGGCGACCAGTTCGGCCAGCACACCATCACCGGAGGCGATATCCAGCACGTCGCCGGTTTCCAGCAACGGCAGCGCGGTGCGCGCCAGCGCTTCCCAGGTGCGACCCGGGGAATAGTGGCGTTCCATGTCACCGGCCACGCTGTCGGCCCAGTTCTGGTCGGAAGCGCGGTGGGCGAGCACCGCAGCAACCCGCTCAGCGTCCTGGCGCAGCAAGGGGTCGTCGCTTCCGTTGCTCAGGGCATGCCACAATGTACGCTGCGCCGGGTCCAGCTGGGCCTCGTCGAAGCGGTAGTAGGCCGACACGCCCGCCCGGCGGTCGCGCACCAGGCCGGCTTCCTTCAGGCGCGCCAGATGAGTGGACACCCGCGGCTGCGCCAGCCGGGTGATGGCCGAGAGCTCGGCCACGGTCAGCTCCTCCTGCTCCAGCAGCGCCAGCAGGCGCACACGGGTAGCGTCGGCGAACACCTTCAGGCGGGTCGACCAGTCTTCCAGGTCCATAAACATCTACCTATCGCGATATAGAGATATATTCGCCGACCGTGCCCCTTGCGGTCAAGTCGCAGCTCCCAGTCAGTCAGCCGCCGATGCGCGGCCCCGGTACAATCGGGGCACCTGGGCGCGCGCTGCGCGCCCATAACATCATGTACCCGGGAGGGTGTTGTGGATTTCAGCTTTACCGAAGAGCAGTTGATGCTGCAGGACGTGGCGCGTCGCATCGCGCAGGAGAAGATCGCCCCGAGTGCGGAGCACCATGACCGTACGGGCGAGTTCCCGCTGGACAACATCCGCCTGCTGGGCGAGAACGGCCTGATGGGCATCGAAGTGCCGACCGAATACGGTGGCGCGGGCATGGACCCGATCGCGTACGTGCTGGCGATGGTGGAGGTCGCCGCCGGTGATGCTGCGCATTCGACCATCATGTCGGTCAACAATTCGCTGTTCTGCAACGGCATCCTGACCCATGGCAGCGAAGCGCAGAAGCAGAAGTACGTGCGTGCCATCGCCGAAGGCGAGGCCATCGGTGCATTCGCGCTGACCGAGCCGCAGTCGGGCTCGGATGCCACCGCGATGCGTTGTCGTGCGATCAAACAGGCCGATGGCAGCTATGTCATCAACGGCAAGAAGAGCTGGATCACCTCCGGCCCGGTGGCCAAGTACATCGTCCTGTTCGCGATGAGCGAGCCGGACAAGGGCGCGCGCGGCATCACCGCCTTCATGATCGACACCGACAAGGCCGGTTTCGGCCGCGGCAAGACCGAACCGAAGCTGGGCATCCGTGCCTCGGCCACCTGCGAGATCGAGTTCAACGACTACGTGGCGCAGCCGGAAGACGTGCTGGGCCAGGAAGGCGAGGGCTTCAAGATCGCCATGGGCGTGCTCGACGCCGGCCGCATCGGTATCGCCTCGCAGGCGATCGGCATTGCGCGTGCCGCCTATGAAGCGACCCTGGAGTACGTGAAGGACCGCAAGGCCTTCGGTGCGGCCATCGGTACCTTCCAGATGACCCAGGCCAAGATCGCCGACATGAAGTGCAAGCTGGACGCGGCGCTGCTGCTGACCCTGCGTGCGGCCTGGGTGAAGGGCGAGGGCAAGCGCTTCAGCAACGAGGCGGCCATCGCCAAGCTGACTGCTTCGGAAGCGGCGATGTGGATCACCCACCAGGCCGTGCAGATCCATGGCGGCATGGGCTATTCCAAGGAAATGCCGCTGGAGCGCTACTTCCGTGATGCCAAGATCACCGAGATCTACGAAGGCACATCGGAGATCCAGCGCCTGGTGATCGCCCGCAGCGAGACCGGGCTGCGCTGATCACCAACGGCCGCGCCGCTGCAATGGCGGCGCGGCAGTAGATCCACGCCATGCGTGGATGGTGTTCTGCCCGGATCGCGTACCTGCCTCTGGCCTCCCAGAATTCCTGCTGCTCTAATGCGTATCGTTTTTCTGGAGGTACCGCATGATCTACCGCGGCTGGGGCTTCATGACGCTGGTGACGCCGATCGCAGGCATCCTGTTGCTGGCGTATTTCTTCCCGCACGACGGCCCCAGGGGCAACATTCCGCTGCAGCAGGTGCTGCTGGGTGCGGGCATCGGCGCTGCCGTCAACGTGCTGCTGGGCCTGTGGCTGAACCGTGCGCCCCGGCAGAAGGGCGAGGCCGCGCCCCATCATTTCTTCTTCGCGCCGATGCAGTGGGTCGGATTGGTGATCGTTGCAGTGTGCGTGGTGACCGCCTTGCTGCGCTGACACGTCGCCTTGGCAAGCGCCAACCAAGGTTGGCGACTACCGGGCATGCCGCTGCTTTGGTAGATGCCAACCTTGGTTGGCATGAATTCAAAAGCAGCAAAAAAAAGGCCCCGGATCGCTCCGGGGCTTTTTTCATTTCAGCAACTCACCGCCGGATCAACGATCCGGGCGGTGGGCGCTTTCCGCATCACGCTGGCGGCCGAGGAATTCCTTCGACGGTTCATCCAGCTTGTCGCCCAGCATGCGGCGCACGACCACGAAGAACACCGGGATCATCAGCAGGCCGAGCAGGGTGGCGAACAGCATGCCGCCGATCACGCCGGTGCCGATGGCGTGACGCGAGTTGGCGCCGGCACCGGTGGAGATCGCCATCGGGATGACGCCCATGATGAACGCGAAGGACGTCATCAGGATCGGGCGGAATCGCAGGCGCGCCGCTTCGATGGTGGCATCGCGCAGGGTCTTGCCCGCCGCACGCTGCTCCACCGCGAACTCCACGATCAGGATCGCGTTCTTCGCGGCCAGGCCGATCACGGTGATCAGGCCGATCTTGAAGAACAGATCGTTCGGCAGGCCGCGCATCATCGACAGGGCGAGTGCACCCAGCACGCCGAGCGGTACCACCAGCAGCACCGCCACCGGAATCGACCAGCTTTCATACAGCGCGGCCAGGCACAGGAACACCACCACGATGGACAGCACCAGCAGCAGCGTCGCGGCGTTGCCGGCCAGGATTTCCTGGTAGGACAGGCCGGACCAGTCGTAGCCGAAGCCCGCCGGCAGGTCGTCGTTGACGATGCCTTCCATGGTCTGCATCGCTTCACCCGAGCTGGTGCCCGGTGCCTGCGAACCGACGATGTTGATCGCCGAGTAGCCGTTGTAGCGGCTCAGCGACGGCGGTGCCGAGACCCATTCGGACTTGACCACCGTGCTCAACGGGATCATCGCGTTGGTGCCATCGGCATTGGTGGTCAGGCTGGACGGGCTGTAGAAGCTCTTCAGCGATTCCTGGCCGGTGCGGTACGGACCATCGGCCTGCATGGTCACGCGCTTGATGCGGCCTTCGTAGAAGAAGTCGTTGACGTACACCGGGGCCAGCATCAGCTGGATGGTGCTGTACACGTCCGACACCGACATGCCCATCGATTGCGCCTGCACGCGGTCCACGTGCAACTGCAGCTGCGGGGCGTTTTCCAGGCCGTTCGGGCGTACACCCACCAGATGGTCCGGCTTCTGCGCGGCCTGGCCGAGCAGGATGTTGCGGGCCTGGGTCAGCTGCTCGTAACCAGCACCACTACGGTCCTGCAGCCACATGTCGAAGCCACCGAACTGGCCAAGGCCCTGCACGGTCGGCAGGTTGACCACGAAGATCTGCGCTTCCTTGATGCCGTAGAACGCGCCGTTCATGTTCTGGATGAATTCCGGAGCAGTGAACTTGCGCTCTTCCCACGGCTTCAGGCGGATGAAGCCCATGCCCACGTTCTCGCCGGAGCCGACGAAGCTGAAGCCGGCCACCTGCAGCATGCCTTCATAGCCATCCTGCTTTTCCAGGATGCCGCGCATCTGTGCGAACGCTTCGTTGGTCTGGCTCTTGGTCGAGCCCGGCGGCAACTGCACGATCGCCAGTGCATAGCCCTGGTCTTCTTCAGGCAGGAAACTGCCCGGCATGCGGGTGAACAGGAAGCCGCACAGCGCGGTCAGCACCACGAACAGGATCATCCAGCGTGGGGCATGGCGCACCGCGGAGGTGATGTGGCCCACGTAGGTGTGGCTGATCTTGTCGTAGTACTTGTTGAAGGTGCGGTAGACGATGTTCGGGTTGTCGTTGTGCGTCGGCTTGAGGAACGTCGCGCACAGCGCCGGGGTGAAGCCCAGTGCCAGGAACGCCGAGAACGCCATCGAGATGGCGATGGTCAGGGCGAACTGCTTGTAGATCTCACCGGCCGCACCGCCCTGCAGGGCCGAGGGGATGAACACCGCCGCCAGCACCACGGTGATCGCCACCACCGCGCCGGTGATCTGGGTCATCGCCTTCTGCGTGGCCGGCTTCGGCGCGAGGCCTTCCTCGGTCATGATGCGTTCGACGTTCTCGATCACCACGATCGCGTCATCGACCACGATGCCGATCGCCAGCACCATCGCGAACAGGGTCAGCTGGTTGATCGTGAAGCCGATCATCCACATGCCCAGGAACGTACCCAGCAGGGCCACCGGGATGACCAGGGTCGGGATCAGGGTGGCGCGGAAGTTCTGCAGGAAGATCAGCATCACCAGGAACACCAGCAACACTGCTTCGAACAGGGTCTTGACCACTTCCTGGATCGAGATCTTGACGAAGGTGGTGCTGTCGTACGGCGAGAACCAGGTGACGCCAGCCGGGAAGCTGGGCTGCAGCTCGTCCATCTTGCCGCGCACGGCCTCGGCCACGTTCAGGGCGTTGGCGCCCGGCAGCAGCTGGATCGCGAAGGCGCCGGTGGGCTTGCCGTTGTACTGGGTATCGAAGCCATAGTTGTTGGCACCGAAGGCAACGCGGGCGATGTCCTTCAGCAGTACGCGCGAGCCGTCAGCATTGGCGCGCAGGATGATGTTCTCGAACTCCTGCGGCGAGCTGAAGCGGCCTTCGGCCGATACCGTGGCAGTGAAGTGCTGGCCTTCCGGCGACGGGTCGGAGCCCAGCGCACCGGCAGCGAACTGCACGTTCTGCGCGCGTACCGCCGCCAGCACCTGGCTGGCCGACAGGCCATAGCCCTGCATCTTTTCCGGGTTGAGCCAGATGTTCATGGCGTACTCGGAGCCGAACTGCTGGGTGCTGCCGACGCCGGGGATGCGCGAGACCTGGTCGAGCACGCGCGAACCGACGATGTCGTTCAGCGCGTCACGGTTGATGGTCGGCGTATCGGACTGCAGCGCCACCACCATCAGGAAGCCTGCGTTGGCCTTGGCCACCACCACGCCCTGCTGGGTGACTTCCGAAGGCAGTCGCGGCGTGGCCAGCGAGACCTTGTTCTGCACCTGCACCTGGGCGATGTCCGGATCGGTACCGGTCTCGAAGGTCAGGGTGATCGAGGCGCGGCCGTTGGACGCGGACGAGGAGCTGAAGTACAGCAGGTGATCGATACCGGTCAGCTGCTGCTCGATCACCTGGGTGACCGACTTCTCCGTGGTGTCCGCGCTCGCGCCCGGGTAGGTGGCCGAGACGGTCACCTGCGGCGGGGCGATGTTGGGGTAGGACTCCACGCCGAGGTTGAGGATCGCGATCACGCCGCTGAGCGAGATCAGGATCGCCACCACCCAGGCGAAGACTGGATGTTCAATGAAAAATTTAGGCATGACGGAAGGTCCCGTTACTGCTTGTTCGATTCGGTGGCGGCCGGCTCGGCCTTGTCGGCCTGGTCAGCCTTGGCCGGTGCCTTGGCGTCGGCCGGAGCCGCGGCAGCCGCGCCCTGAGCAGCAGCGCCGGCGGCAGGCTTGCCGTTGGCATCCTGGCCCGGGGTCCACGGCTTGGCCGTGGCCGGCGTACCCTCCTTGACCTTCTGTACGCCGGCGACGACCACCTTGTCACCGGCGGCCAGGCCTTCGCTGACCAGCCAGTTGCCGTTCTGCGCGCCGTCGGTCTTTACGTTCTTGCGTGCGACCTTGCCGTCGGCGCCGACCACCATCACATAGCCGCCGGTGGTGTCACGCAGCAGCGCCTGCTGCGGCACCAGATAGGCGTTGTTGCGCTCGCCCAGGTTGGCCTGGAAGCTGACGAAGGCGCCCGGCAGCAGGATCTTCTGCGGGTTCGGCAGCACCGCACGCAGCGATACCGCGCCGGTGGCCGGGTCGACCGTGGTCGAGGAGAAGTCCAGCGTGCCCGGTTCGCTGTAGGTGCTGCCGTCGGCCAGCTTGACGTTGACCGTGGCCTTGCCGTCGCCGGACAGGGCCAGCGTGCCCTTGGCCTGCTGCGCACGCAGCTGGGTCAGTTCATCCACGCTCAGCGAGAAGTTCACGTACAGCGGGTCGAGCTGGTCCACGGTGGTCAGCAGGGTCACATCGCCCTGGCCGACCAGCGCGCCTTCGGTGACCTGCTGCTTGTTGGCCACGCCGCTGATCGGGGCGGTGACGTTGGTGTAGCCCAGGCTGATGCGGCTGCTGGTCACCGAGGCTTCGGCCTGCTTGACTGCGGCCAGCGCGGTGCGCTCGGCCGACTCGGCGTTGTCCAGGTCGGCCTTGGACACGAACTTCTGCGGTGCCAGCGAACGGGCGCGGTCAGCGGCGACCTTGGCGTTGGCGTAGGTCGCGCGGGCCGAAGCCAGCTGGGCTTCGGAGGCGCTGAGCGAGGCGCGCAGCGGTGCCGGATCGATCAGGAACAGGGTCTGGCCCTGCTTGACCTCGCTGCCTTCCTGATAGACGCGCTTGAGCAGCACGCCAGGTACGCGGGCGCGCACATCGGCGCTGCGGAACGGCGACAGGCGACCGACCAGCTCGCGCTGCAGCGGCAGGGTCTGCGGCTTGGCGTCGATCACGCCCACCTCCGGCGGTGGGGGCGTCGGCTGTTCCGGCTTCTTGCAGGCAGCTACGGCGACAGCAACGGCGCACGTCAAGGCAAGGGTGCGGAGTGGGGCGGTCATCAGGAGGAACTCCGGGGTTGGTTTGAAGACGGGGCCGGCGAGGGCTGCGGCGCGAACGCGCGCAGGAAGCCATCGACGGAGAACTCTGCCCAGCGCCGACGCAACGCAGCGTCATCACGATGGGGGGTATGGAAGCGCTGTTTGTCGAAATCCTGACCGGCGATCATGCTCAGCAGCAGTTCGGCCATGAAGTGCGGGTCGTCATGCCGCAGCAGACCGCGACTGCAAACGGTTTCAATCCATTCAGCAAGATGAAGCGTCAGCGCGCCGGCGCCATGCCGGTACAGCGTACGCGCCTCTTCGGGAAACTGTGCTGCATCGGCGGCGATCAGGCGGCAGGCCTGACCGACGTGGGGCTGGTTGAAGTGCTCCAGGAAGTCGGTGGCGAACTGCAGCAGGCTGCCACGCAGGTCGTCACCGCGGAGTGCACGCAGCATGGCCCCGGTCGCGTGACCGACGTGGCGCTGCATCACCCGCCGCAGCAGGGCCTGCTTGTTGCCGTAGCGCGAGTACAGCGTCTGCTTTGAACACCCGGCGTGCTGGGCGACCGCGTCCATGCTCATCTGCATGCCCTGCTGGGCAAGCAGTTCGCGCACGGCATCGAACACGCGCTCATCACGCGCGTCGAGGGCGACAGGAAGGTAGGCCGGATTCACGCGGTGGACTATACCGTCCAGTTCAGGATTGTGGAATCGCGCCGATGTTGCCGCATGTGTCTTCCGGTAACACGTTTTGCCGATCCTGTCGGCAACGCTGTGCGACCGCGATGCCCATACCGGTGCGAACTGAATAGGGCGTCTAAACCGCAGCAAACCCGAATCTGGTTATTCCGTCCTGCAGCAAGGCCTTTTCGTGCGGTAGGGCTACAATTTCATTTTCCCAACTGAGCAAGCGCGCCGCTCTGCCATGAAACCGCAAAAAACCGCAGCCAAGACCGTGAAAAACAAAAGCAAACCAGTTGAGTCGGAGGTCGCAGTGACCGCTGGTTTCTCCCTGGAGCCGGTGTACACGGCCTTGCGCAAGCGTTACCCCGCGGCCGCTCAGGCCGAGGCAGTGGCATTTGCCTCCAGCTTCTACAAGCGCATGGAGGCCGACGAGTTCCCCCATCACAGCGCTGAGGAATGGGCCGCGCTTGCCGCCGAAACGCTGGAATTCGCCCGCGCCCGCAAGTCCGGCAAGGCCAACGTCCGTGTCTTCAACCCGACGGTGAAGGCCAACGGTTGGGAATCGCCGCACACCGTGCTGCAGATCATCAACGACGACATGCCGTTCCTGGTCGACACCGTGACCATGTCGCTGGCCGAGCATGGCGTTGGCGTGCATGTGCTGGGTCACCCGGTGCTGCATTTCACCCGTGACAAGGCCGGCAAGCTGACCAAGGTCGGCGAGGGCCCGCTGGAATCGGTGATGCTGCTGGAGATCGACCGCCAGCCGGCCGAAGCCATGGCAGACATCGAGCAGGCCATCAACAAGGCGCTGGATGAAGTGCGTGCCATCGTGCGCGACTGGCAGCCGATGCAGGACAAGGCGCTGGCGCTGGCCGACGACCTCGGCAGCCGCCAGCTGCCGGTCGACGCTGCCTCGCGCAAGGAAGCACAGGAATTCCTGCGCTGGGCCGCCGACAACCACTTCACCTTCTTCGGCTACCGCGAGTACCGCGTCGAGAAGCAGGGCAAGGAAGACGTACTGGCACCGCTGAACGACACCGGCCTGGGCCTGATGCGCGGCAAGGACAAGTCGGCCGCACGTCCGGTCAAGACCCTGGCCGCCCAAGGCCTGAACACCACGTCCGGGTTGAAGGACGCGCTGATCCTGACCAAGACCAATGCCCGTTCGCGCGTGCACCGCGCCGGCTACATGGACTACATCGGCGTGCTGGAATTCGACGCCAAGGGCAAGATCATCGGCGAACAGCGCTTCCTCGGCCTGTTCACCTCCAGCGCCTACAACCGCCGCCCGTGGGAAATCCCGCTGGTGCGGCAGCGCTACGAACACGTGATGAAGCAGTCCGGCCTGGCCGGCTCCAGCCATAGCGGCAAGGCCCTGCGTCACATCCTGGAAACCCTGCCGCGCGAAGAACTGTTCCAGTCCAGCGAGGACGAACTGTTCCGCACCGCGATGGGCGTGCTGGGCCTGCAGGAGCGCGTGCGCAGCCGCCTGTTCCTGCGTCGCGACAAGTACAGCCGTTTCATTTCCGCGCTGGTCTACCTGCCGCGCGAGCGTTTCAACACCGACGTGCGCCTGCGCATCGAAGCGATGCTCAAGGAAGCACTGCACGGCGAGTACGTGGACAGCTCGGTGGTGCTGGGTGAATCGCCGTTGGCCCAGGTGCACCTGATCGTGCGTCCGAAGCCGGGCGAAATGCTCGACGTCGATACCGCCGAACTGGAGCAGAAGCTGGCCCAGGTGCTGCGCAACTGGCAGGACGATCTGCGCGAAGCGCTGGTCACCCGCCATGGCGAAGCCGAAGGCCTGCGCATTGCTGCGCGTATCGGCAAGGCGCTGCCGGCCGGTTACATCGAAGACAACAGCACCGCCGTTGCCGCCAACGATGTCAGCCAGCTCGATGCGCTGACCGGCCCGGACGACCTGCGCCTGAGCCTGCAGGCCGTGCCGCGCGAATCCGGCGATGGCCTGCGCCTGAAGCTGTATCGCCAGCTGGATGACATCCCGCTGTCGGACGCGCTGCCGATGATGGAAAACATGGGCCTGCGCGTGATCGCCGAGCGTCCGTACCGCCTGTCGGTGGACAACGCGCCGGTGTACGTGCAGGACTTCGAGGTCGAATCGACCGCTGGTGCGATCGATGCGGCCAGTGTCGACGAAGCCTTCGGTGAGACCTTCGCCCGCGTGTGGCACGGCGATGCCGAGAACGATGGCTTCAACCGCCTGGTGCTGGCGGCCGGCCTGCACTGGCGCCAGGTCGCCATGCTGCGTGGCTACTGCAAGTACCTGCTGCAGACCGGCGTGCCGTTCTCGCAGGCGTACGTCGAAGGAACCTTCACCCGCTACCCGCTGCTGGCACGCCTGCTGGTGGAACTGTTCGAAGCCCGCTTCGATCCGGCCACCGGTCATGAAAGCAAGGACGACATCGCCACCGGCCAGGCGCAGCTGAAGGCCCACCTCGACGTGCTGGCTGCCGGCGACGAGGCCACGCTGAAGGTGCTCAAGACCGTGGTCGACGCCCGCAAGGGTGACCGCGATGCGCAGATGCAGGCCGCGCGCGAAGCGCTGCTGAAGCTGATGGACCGCGTGTCGAGCCTGGACGAGGACCGCATCCTGCGTTCCTTCATGGGCGTGATCGATGCGACCCTGCGCACCAGCTATTACCAGACCGATGGCAACGGCCAGCACGGCCATGTCATCAGCTTCAAGTTCGATTCGGCCCTGGTGCCGGACCTGCCGAAGCCGCGCCCGTACCGCGAAATCTTCGTGTACGGCCCACGCGTGGAAGGTACCCACCTGCGCTTCGGTGCCGTCGCTCGTGGCGGCCTGCGCTGGTCGGATCGCCGCGAAGACTTCCGTACCGAAGTGCTGGGCCTGGTCAAGGCGCAGATGGTCAAGAACACCGTCATCGTGCCGGTCGGCGCGAAGGGTGGCTTCTTCGCCAAGATGCCGCCGGTGAACGGCGATCGCGATGCGATCTTCGCCAACGGTGTGGCCTGCTACAAGCTGTTCATCCAGGGCCTGCTGGACATCACCGACAACATCGTCAACAACAAGATCGTGCCGCCGGTGGATGTCGTGCGCCACGACATGGACGATCCGTACCTGGTGGTGGCCGCCGACAAGGGCACCGCGACCTTCTCCGACATCGCTAACGGCCTGGCCATCGCGCACGGCTTCTGGATGGGCGATGCGTTCGCCTCCGGTGGTTCGGTCGGCTACGACCACAAGGGCATGGGCATCACCGCGCGCGGCGCATGGGAGTCGGTCAAGCGCCACTTCCGTGCACTGGGCCGTGACAGCCAGACCCAGGACTTCACCGCGGTCGGCGTCGGCGACATGTCCGGCGACGTGTTCGGCAACGGCATGCTGTTGTCGCGCCACATCCGCCTGGTCGCTGCGTTCGACCACCGCCACATCTTCCTGGACCCGAACCCGGATGCAGCGACCACGTTCGTCGAACGTGAGCGTCTGTTCACCGTGCCGCGTTCGAGCTGGGCGGACTACGACGCCAAGCTGATCAGCAAGGGCGGCGGCGTGTATCCGCGCAGCCTGAAGTCGATCGAGATCACCCCGCAGGTGCGTGAGGTGCTGGGCCTGGACGAGAGCGTCAAGGCGCTGTCGCCGAATGACCTGATGAGCGCGATCCTGAAGGCACCGGTCGACCTGCTGTGGAACGGCGGCATCGGTACCTACGTCAAGGCCGCAAGCGAGCAGCACAGCGATGTCGGCGACCGCGCCAACAACGCCCTGCGCGTGAACGGTGGCGAGCTGCGCTGCAAGGTGGTGGGCGAGGGCGGCAACCTGGGCATGACCCAGCTGGGCCGCATCGAAGCCGCCCAGGCTGGCGTGCTGCTCAACACCGACTTCATCGACAACTCGGCCGGTGTGGATACCTCCGACCATGAAGTCAACATCAAGATCCTGCTCAACGATGTGGTGCGGGCCAAGAAGCTGACCGTCGAGCAGCGCAACAAGCTGCTGGCGTCGATGACCGACGAAGTCGCTGCGCTGGTGCTCAACGACAACTACCGCCAGAACCAGGCGCTGAGCCTGATGGAGCGGATGGCGGTCAAGCGCCTGGGTTCCAAGCAGCACTTCATCCGTACGCTGGAACAGCAGGGCCTGCTGGATCGCCAGATCGAGTTCCTGCCGTCCGATGCCGAGCTGTCCCAGCGCAAGGCGCGCGGCCAGGGCCTGACCCGTCCGGAACTGTCGGTGCTGCTGTCCTATTCCAAGCTGGTGGCGTTCGCCCAGCTGCTGGATTCGGACATCCCGGAAGATCCGTACCTGTCCAAGGAACTGCAGCGCTACTTCCCGACCCCGCTGCAGAAGAAGTACGCCGACGCGATGGAGCGTCACCGCCTGAAGCGCGAAATCATCGCCACGGCCGTGACCAACCAGACCATCAACCGCATGGGCGCCACGTTCCTGATGCGCATGCAGGAAGACACCGGCCGCACCATCGCCGAGGTCGCCAAGGCCTACACCATCAGCCGCGAAACGCTGGATGCACGCGCGCTGTGGGCGCAGATCGACGCCCTCGACGGCACCCTGCCGGAGTCGGTGCAGATCGATGCACTGGAAGTGATCTGGAAGCTGCAGCGTTCGTTCGTGCGCTGGCTGCTGTCGCGTCCGGGCCCGATGCCGGGCATCACCGAAGCGGTCAACCGCTACCAGGGTCCGTTCAACGACATCCGTGTTGCATCGGGTGTGCTGCCGGATTCGCAGCGTCCGACCTACGAAGCCCTGGTGGCCGAGTGGAAGGAAAAGGGCCTGCCGTCGGCACTGGCACAGCAGCTGGCCGAACTGCACTTCCTGGAGCCGGCGTTCGACATCATCGAACTGGCCCGTACCCGCAAGCTGAAGCCGGTGGATGTCTCCAAGATCCACTTCCGCCTCGGCGACGCCCTGCAGCTGCCGTGGCTGTTCGAGCAGATCGACGCGCTGGAGGTCAACGGCCGCTGGCACGCGGTGGCACGCGGCGTGCTGCGCGACGAACTGGCTGCACACCACCGCAGCCTGGCCGGCCAGGTGCTGGCCACCAAGGGCAGCACCGCTGAAGCCAAGGTGGCCGCATGGATCGGTCGTGACGACAGCAGCCTGCGCTTCACCCTGGCGATGCTGGCCGAACTGGCCGAGCAGAAGACCCTGGACTACCCGACCGTTTCGGTCGCAGTCCAGCGCCTGGGCCAGCTCGCCGCCCACGGCGCGTAAGTGATGTAGTGCCAGGCCATGCCTGGCATGCGTGAACCGGAACGGCCCCGCGAAAGCGGGGCCGTTCTGTTTCTGCCCTTGGCCTTTGCGACCACCTGACCCGACGCCGGCCGTGAACCTGCCGGTCATCCGCCCCACGGAGTCCAACTCCCGGCGCTCGGTTATGCTCTCCATCAAACCTCCCCGGATCCACCGATGAGCGACACTCCCCGCATCGCTTTCCTGGCCAGTACCACCGAACCGGCGCAGATGGCCCGCGCAGCGATGGTCTCGCGCTATGGCGACCACGCGCCCGACCAGGCCGACGTGCTGTGTCCGCTCGGTGGCGATGGCTTCATGCTGCAGACCCTGCATCGGCACGGACACCTGGGCAAACCGGTATTCGGCATGAAGCTGGGCACGGTGGGTTTCCTGATGAACCAGTACCGTGGCGACGACGACGTGCACGCGCGTATCGCCCGCGCCGAGCCGGCCCACCTGCGCCCGCTGGAAATGGTGGCGCTGACCGAATCGGGCACCACCACCGGGTCGCTGGCCTACAACGACGTCTCGCTGCTGCGCCAGACCCGGCAGGCGGCGCATATCGGCATCGACCTCAATGGCCAGGAGCGGGTGGGCGAACTGATCGGCGATGGTGTGCTGGTGGCAACTCCGGCCGGAAGCACCGCCTACAACTACTCGGCGCATGGACCGGTGCTGCCGCTGGGCTCGCACACCATCGCCCTGACGCCGCTGGCCCCGTATCGCCCGCGGCGCTGGCGCGGCGCCATCCTCAAGGCCGACACCGAAGTGCGCTTCCGCGTGCTCGATCCCTACAAGCGTCCGGTCAGCGTCACCGCCGATTCGCACGAGACCCGTGATGTGGTCGAAGTGACGATCCGTGAGTCGCGCGAGCACCGGGTGACCCTGCTGTTCGACCCGGAGCACAACCTGGAAGACCGGATCCTGAGCGAACAGTTCGTTTTTTGACGACAATAGGCGGCCGGCCCTGCCGACCGCTTGAAGGACCCCACCGATGGGCGACAACTCCCCCCGTTTGCTGACCGTCGCGGTGACCTCGCGTGCGCTGTTCGACCTGGAAGAAAGCCATGCGCTGTTCGAGAGCGATGGCGTGGCCGCCTATGCCGAGTACCAGCGCCAGCACGAGGACGACATCCTCGGGCCGGGCGTGGCCTTCCCGGTGGTGCGCAAACTGCTGGCGCTGAACCAGGGCGCCAGCCCCGAGAACCCGCGCGTGGAAGTGATCCTGCTGTCGCGCAACTCGGCCGATACCGGCCTGCGCATCTTCAATTCCATCCAGCACTACGGGCTGGGCATCATCCGCGCGACCTTCACCGCCGGTGAGCCGACGTGGCCGTACGTGAAGCCGTTCGGCACCGACCTGTTCCTGTCGGCCAACCCGGAATCGGTGCGCAGCGCGCTGCGCCATGGCATCGCCGCGGCGACCATCCTGCCCAAGCCGCCGGGCGAGACCGCTGCCGCTGCCGCCGACCAGATCGACATCACCCGCCCGGCCGGGCAGCTGCGCATCGCCTTCGACGGTGATGCGGTGATCTTCGGTGACGAGAGCGAGCGCATCTCGCGCGAGCAGGGCGTGGAAGCCTTCGGCCGGCACGAACGCGAGCGTGCACGCGAGCCACTCAGTGGCGGTCCGTTCCGTGGTTTCCTCTCTGCGCTGCACACGTTGCAGGAAGTATTCCCGGCTGGCGACAGCGCGCCCATCCGCACGGCGCTGGTGACCGCGCGTTCGGCACCGGCGCACGAGCGGGTGATCCGCACCCTGCGCGAATGGGGCGTACGCCTGGACGAGGCGCTGTTCCTCGGTGGTCGGCACAAGGGCCCGTTCCTGCAGGCGTTCGGTGCCGATATCTTCTTCGACGATTCGCAGCACAACATCGACAGTGCGCGTGAACACGTGGCGGCCGGCCATGTGCCGCATGGGGTCGCCAACGAGGGCTGAAACCATGGCCGGTGGGTGCCAACCGTTGGTTGGCACTGCCATGCATCGGCGCCCACCAAGGTGGGCGTCTACCAGAGCACTATGCCCCGGTAGTTGCCAACCTTGGTTGGCACTTCTTTGTATCGGCGCCCACCAAGGTGGGCATCTACCGATCAAGGCGTGGCCGACATCCCCAACTGCAGGTCCACCACTTTCCAGCGCAGGCCCTGCGGTTCCAGCACTACCTTCAACGGTGGCTGGCCGGGGCCGCGATCGACGTCGACCACGAAGCGGTCCAGCGCTTCGAAGTGGTGTTCGGCGTTCTTCAGCGGTCGCGCCGGTTCGGTCGTGCCGAAGGCATCGCCACCCTGCAGTTCATTGCGGCCGCGCTTCCACAGCACGTGGCCCTGCAGCATCGCGCCGATGCCGGTGGGGGTGACCATGGTGTCCACCGCGGCGCCGCCCAGTTGGTCGCCCAACCCGTACAGCAGCGCGCCGAAGGGGCTGGCAGCCACCTCGGGGCCGGCCTGGCGCACCAGGTAATCATTGAGCTGGGCGCGCAGGCTGGTGCGCACGCGTGGGAAATCCACGTAGCGTTCCAGGCGCGCGGTGTCGCGTTGTTCGATGGTCTTGGACAGGCCATGCACGGTCAGGTAGGGGCCGCCGAACCACCAGGCGGCCACGCCCATGACCAGCAGGATTACGAGCGCAATGAGTTTCTTCATGCCGCACAGACTGCCGCAACTGCGGCAGTACCGGGTGAAGACTCAATGACTGGGCGAGCCGCGGCCATCTCCGAATGCGTCGATCAGCAGCTGGCGTTCGGCCACGGTCAATGCGTCCAGTTGCGTGGCCAGTACTTCGTCCAGGCTCTGGATGCGGGTGGTGCCGAGGATGCCGCTGGCCACGCCAGGATGGCCCAGCGCATAGGCGAAGGCGGTCTGGGCGGGACGCTGGCTGTGGATCGCCGCTACCGCCCTGCGCATCTGGCGTGCGCTGCGCATCAATTGACGACTGCTCGGCTTGAGCCAGGCGCGGGCCAGGTACCAGGCGTCGGCCAGGCGTGGCAGGCGTGGCCGGGCGGGCAGGAGATGTCCCTGTGCCAGCACCGTACCCGCCAGCACACCGATGCCGACTGCCTGCAGCTGGTCGATCAGGGGCTCGCGGTCCTGCTGGAGGGCGTTGTAGTCAAGTAGAGCCACGTCGAAGAGCGTCGGGTTGGCGATCATCCAGCGTAATGTCGACGCGGAATGCGTGTTGATGCCGGTGTGCCGGATCAGACCGCGTTCCCGCAGGCGCTGCAGGGCGGCCAGCAGGTCGTCGTTGATGTCGTGCTCGCTGGCACCGTGCAACTGATAGATATCGAGATAATCAAGGCCGAGATTGCGCAGCGAGGCCTCGCAGCTGGCGGTGATCGCCACGGCCGAGAAGTTGCGCTGCTCGGCGCCGCTGATGCCGGCCTGGCCGGTCAGCGTGCCGCCCTTGCTGGAGATGACCAGTGAATGGCGCGGATAGCGCGCCAGCAGGGGACGCAGGATCCGGCCCAGACGTGGCTCAGCATGGAAGCCCGAGTAGTTGTGGCCGGTATCGAGCAGGTTTACGCCATGTGCCAGTGCGTGCTCGACCACATCGGCTGCCGTCGCCTCGGAGAAACGGTGGTGTCCCCAGAAACCGGAGCAGCCCAGGCCGATCGGCGAAACGGCCAGGTCCGTGCGGCCCAGCGTGCGACGTTGTCGCGCCAGTGCCATCAGAACTCCAGATCCAGCGCAGCGCACAGGTAGTCGACGAACGGGCCCAGCGCCGCCAGGTCCTTGCCGAGCGTGGACAGCAGGCGCGGGCCGGTCATCGTGGCATCGTCCAGCGAACGCCACATCACCCAGTTGCGGTGCTTGAGGTCATCGATGAATTCGAAGTCGGCCGGAAAACCACGGGGCGGGCGCACCAGCTTCTCGGTTTCCTCGAAGTCGAAACGCTTGCGCAGCGCCGGTGCATGCGCGGCTGCCTTCCAGCTGCCGGGGTTGTCGAGGATGAAGTGGCGGACGCGGCGCTGGGTATCCGGTTCGGGATGCCACAGCCCGGCGCCGACGAAGCTCTCGCCCGGTTGCAGGTGCACGTAGAACGAGGGTGCAGCCACTTCGCGGCGGCGCTCATGGAACAGGCGTGCACCCTGCCAGGTTTTGTACGGCGACTTGTCATGGGAGAAGCGCGCATCGCGGTGGATGCGGAACAACGAACCGCCCACGCCACGGGTGTCTGCGCGGAAGTGGTCGCTGACCTCGGTCAGCGCCGGCTGCAGGTCACCCAGCAGGCGCAGGAACGGCTGCCGAACGTGGTCTTCATACTGCTGGCGATGGTCGTTGAACCAGGTCTTGTCGTTGTGCAGCGCCAGGCTGCGCAGGAACTTGAAACTGGCATCGGAGAAATAGGTGCTCACAGGTCCTCCTGCAGGTGCTGGCCCCAGTCACGCAGCGATTGCAGCAGCGCGGCGCGGCGGGCGTCGTCGGGTGCGTCGGCCGCCAGCGCGTCGAGCTGCTGCTGGTACTGGGCCAGGTTGAGTTCGCCCAGGCCTTCCTCGCCGAACAGGCGCTGGCGGCGATAGGCCTTCCAGCGCTCGTGCTCTTCCGGTGCGAGGCTGCCGGGATGATTGCGGGCGCGATAGCGGAACAGCAGTTCGGGCAGGCGCGGATCGCGGAAGCGGCCTTCCAGCGCTGCCAGCTGCTCGGCCGGCGTGGTCCGTGCCAGTGCCAGCAGCGGTTTGTCACCGGCACCGAGGAAGCCGTCGTACAGCGAAGCGTCCACATCGGACACGCTCGCCGCGCGCGGCTGGTTGTAGACCTGGCGCGCCTTCTCGGCCAGCTGTGGAGCAAACGCGCGCAGTCGTTCGACCTTGGCTTCGATCGCCGCCACGTCCAATCCGAGTCGTGCGTGGTCATCGGCGCGCAGGTGGTTCCAGGCGACCAGCGCCGGCACCTTGTTCAGGTGTACTTCCTTCAGCGGTACCCGGGCGACGCCTTCGGGCAGTTCGCTGGCACGCAGGTACAGGCGCTGGGCGATCACCTCGGCGGGTAGTTCCAACAGGTCATCGATGTCGCCATCGAGGTCGAACACGATCACCCTGTTGTTGATGGTCGGATGTACCGCCAGCGTCAGCACCGGCGCCGCGCACAGGCGACTGGCCGGATAGCGCATGGAAATGTGCAGCACCGGCTTCAACGCGGTGATGTCGAGCAGGCTGCCGACGAAACGCTTGTCGCGCAGCTTCAACGCGTAGTCCCACAGGCGCGGCTGCGACTGCTTGAACAGGCGCGCCATGCCGATCGTGGCGCGCACGTCCGACAGTGCTTCGTGGGCATCGCCTTCGCGCACGCCATTGGCCTCGGCCAGGTGTTCGAGTTTGAACGACGTGGCGCCGTCCTCGCGCTTGGGCCAGTGGATGCCCTCCGGACGGATGGCATGCATCAGCCGCAGCATGTCCAGCAGGTCCCAGCGCGAATTACCGTTGCGCCACTCGCGTTCGTACGGGTCGTGGAAGTTGCGGAACAGGCCGTAGCGGATGAACTCGTCGTCGAAGCGCAGGGTGTTGTAACCCAGCGCGCAGGTGCCGGGGCGCGACAGCTGCTCGTTGATGCGATCGAATGCTTCGGCTTCGCTGATGCCTTCGGCCAGCGCCTGCTGCGGGGTGATGCCGGTGACCATCGTGGCCATCGGCGAGGGCAGCAGATCGTCGGCCGGGCGAACAAAGAAGCTGACCGGCGTGTCGATTTCATTGAGATCGCTGTCGGTGCGGATCGCCGCGTACTGGGCGATGCGGGTACGGCGCGGATCCTGGCCGAAGGTTTCCAGATCGTAGAACAGGAAGCTGTCGGCCATCAGTGCGCGCCCTCCAGCACCGGCAGCCGCGCATGGATCTGCGCCTCCAGTGCATTCCAGTCGATGTTGTCCAGCGTATCGTGGCCAGCGGTGGCGGTGATCAGCATCTCGCGCTGGATGTCGGTGCGGCGCAGTGCCTCGGCATAGGGCGTGTGCAGGAAGGTCACCATCGTGTAGTGCGGCACGAAGCGCGTCGGCCAGCGCTGCTGCAGCTCCTGTTCCAGCTCACGCTGCAGCAGGAAGGCCGGATCGGCCACCCGGTCGCGCATTTCCAGATAGTTCTCCAGCGCCATCTGCTGGATCGCACGCGCGTTCGGTTTGCGTTCGGCTTCGAACGCCGCGAACGCACCCTGCAGGTCGTCCGCCTCCATCAGATGGCGGGCCAGTGCCACGCAGTCCTCGAACGCACAGTTCATGCCCTGGCCGTGGAACGGCACCATCGCGTGCGCAGCATCGCCGATCAGCACGGCGCGGTCCTGCTGGTGCCAGCGTTCCAGGGTGAGCGTGCCGAGCAGGCCCGGCGGATGCTGCTCCCAGTCCGCACGCAGGTTGGGAATCAGCGGCAGGGTATCGGCGAACTCGCGCGCGAACAGTGCTTCCGCCTGGGCGCCGGTGTTGACCGTAGCGAAGCTCGGATCGCCCTGGTTGGGCAGGAACAGGGTGACGGTGAACGTGCCCTCGTGGTTGGGCAGGGCGATGCACATGTAGTGGCCACGCGGCCAGATGTGCAGCGCATTGCGCTCGATACGGAAGCCGCCATCGTCGGTGGGCGGGATCTCCAGTTCCTTGTAGGAATGGTCGAGGAAGGCAATGTCCTCGCCCAGCGGTTCGCGCCGGTTCATCGCTGCACGCAGCGCCGAGCCTGCGCCGTCGGCACCCACCAGCGTATCGAAGCGGATATCGTGCGGACTGTCGTCACGATCATCGATGAAGCGCGCGTAGCCTGCATCGAAATCGACCGTGTGCAGGCGCCGGTGGAAATGCACGGTGGCACCAGCCTGCTCGGCCAGTTCCAGCAGTGTGGTGTTGAGGTCGCTGCGATGGATCGACCAGATCACTTCGCTGTCGTCGCGACCGTAGCGCTGCAGTTGCGGCGCGCCGTCGCGCGGATGCACCATGCGCCCGCGCATCATCACCGCGCGTGCCATCACTTCCTCTTCCACGCCGGCCTGGCGCAACGCGTTGCGTCCGCGCTCGGCCAGGGCCAGGTTGATCGAGCGGCCGCTTTCGTAATCGGCGATGCGTGGATCGCCACGGCGTTCGTACAGGGTGATGCGCCAGCCCTGCCGTGACAGCAGGATGGCCAGCAGGGATCCGGCCAGGCCGGCGCCGACAATGCTCAGCGAGCGGGATGCATGTGCGATCAACGAACTGTCCAGCAGTAGGGGAGGGCGGCTTACAGGCCGGCCCAGGCTTCCACTTCCTCGACGAAATGGTGCACGTCCAGGTAGCGGTTGTAGAGCGGAGTGGGTGAGATGCGGATGACGTCCGGCTCGCGCCAGTCACCCAGCACGCCGATGGCACGCAGGTGCTCGAACAGGGCGCGCCCACGCTCGCGGCCGCCGATCACCCGCAGCGACAGCTGGCAGCCGCGGCGCTCCGGCTCGGCCGGGGTGACGATCTCCAATACCTGCGGCAGGCGCGCGCGTACCAGTGCGTCGAGCAGGCCGGTCAGTGCCAGCGACTTGCTGCGCAGCGATTCCATGCCGGCACGTTCGAACAGGTCCAGCGACGCACGCAGCGGCGCCAGGCCGAGGATCGGCGGATTGCTCAGCTGCCAGCCCTCGGCACCGACTGCGGGCTGGAACTGCGGCGCCATCTGGAAGCGGGTGGCCTCGTCATGGCCCCACCAGCCGGCAAAGCGCGGCAGCGTGGTGTCGCGATGATGGCGCTCGTGCACGAAGGCACCGGCCACGGCGCCCGGGCCGCTGTTGAGGTATTTGTAGTGGCACCACACGGCGAAGTCCGGGGCGACGTCATGCAGGCGCAGCGGCAGGTTGCCGACTGAGTGCGCCAGATCGAAGCCGATGCGCGCACCCTGCAGGCGTGCGGCGCGGGTGATCGCATCCAGGTCGAAGGCCTGGCCGCTGCGGTACTGCACGCCAGGCCACAGCACCAGCGCCAGGCGCGGACCGTGCGTGGCGATCGCGCGTTCGATCGCGGTCATCGAGATCGTGCCGTTGGCTTCATCCGGCTGCACTTCCACCAGACAGTCTGCCGGGTCGAAGCCATGGAAGCGGATCTGTGCTTCCACTGCATGGCGGTCAGTCGGGAACGCGCCGGCTTCCATCAGGATCACCGGGCGTTCGGCCGTCGGCCGGTAGAAGCTGACCATCATCAGGTGCAGGTTCACGCTCAGTGTGTTCATCGCCACGACTTCGCTGGGCAGGGCGCCGACGACGCGCGCCAACTGTGCGCTGACCAGTCGGTGGTACGACAGCCATTGGGTCGGTCCGGTGAAGTGGCCTTCCACCGCCAGTTCGCCCCACTGCTTCATCACTTCCTGCACCGCCGCCTGCGCGCCGCGCGGTTGCAGGCCCAGCGAGTTGCCGACGAAGTAGGTCTGCTCACCACCACCGTGGCGCGGAATCAGGAATTCCTGCCGCAGCGGCCGCAGCGGATCGGCGGCATCAAGGGCAATGGCGTGGGTGCGGCTGAGCAGGTCGGACATGGTCGGGCAACAGGCTGCAACGGGGCTGTCAGTGTAGCGCCTGGCATGGCGTAGCCGGTGGCGGGGAAGCATGCATGCCGCCAAGCCTGTAGAGCCGAGTCCATGCTCGGCTACGTGGGCCCACAGCCGAGCATGGGCTCGGCTCTACAAGGGCGGATTGTCAGCCAGCCCGCGCTGGTGCCGGCAACGGATCCACGTGGCCGCACTCGCTGCAGGTGCGCAGTTCCAGGCTGGCCTGGTAGCGCGCGAACACCTTCGGCAGGTCGGTTTCGATGTTCTGCAGCGTGAAGTACTCTTCGTACAGCTTGTGGTTGCAGCGCTCGCAATGCCAGATCACGCCATCGCGTTCATGCGGCAGGCGCTTGCGTTCCACCACCAGGCCGACGCCGCCGGGTGGGCGCCGCGGTGAGTGCGGCACCTTGCCCGGCAGCAGGAAGATTTCGCCAGCGCGGATCGGGATATCGCGCACCGCGCCATCCTCCTGCACCTTCAGCACCATTTCGCCTTCCAACTGATAGAACCACTCCGGTCCTTCGTCGTAGTGGAAATCGGTGCGGCTGTTCGGTCCGCCGACCACCATCACGATGAAATCGCCGTTGTCGATCATCTTGTTGCCGACCGGCGGCTTCAACAGATGCCGGTTTTCCTCGATCCAGCCCAGCAGGTTGATGGGGGAGGCAAGCATGGGGATGTCCGTGGGAGGAAGGGTCAGTCGCGCCGGCCGTGGCGCGGAACGTAGGACAGGGCCTTCTCATACGCAGGCTGCAGGTCTTCCGGCGCGCCCACGTCGATGCCCATTTCGCGCACGCGGCCATCCTTCAGGCTGTACACCCAGCCGTGCACCATCAGCTTCTGGCCGCGTGCCCAGGCGTCCTGCACGATCGTCGAGCGGCAGGCGTTGACCACCTGCTCGATCACGTTCAGTTCGCACAGGCGTGCATGCTTCAGCTCCGGCTCCTCGATCGCGTCCATGATCGCCGCGTGCTTCTGTGCCACGTCACCGACATGGCGCAACCAGTTGTCGGCCAGGCCCACCCGCGTGTTGTTCAAGCTGGCGTGCACGCCGCCGCAGCCATAGTGGCCGACGATCAGGATGTGCTTCACCTTCAGCTGGTCCACGGCGTACTGGATCACGCTGAGGCAGTTCAGGTCGGTGTGCACCACCACGTTGGCTACGTTGCGATGCACGAACACTTCGCCCGGAGCCATGCCGATGATCTGGTTGGCCGGCACGCGCGAGTCGGAGCAGCCGATCCACAGGTATTCCGGATGCTGCTGCTTGGCCAGCTGATGGAAGAAGTCCGGGTCTTCCTTCTCGATCCGGTCCGCCCAGTCGCGGTTGTTCTGCAGCAGCTTGTGGATGTCTTTCATGTTCGGGGTCCCTGACGTCGGGTGGGGGCAAGGCGCGGCCGTTCTGGTCGCGTCGTCGCGGGAAACAGGGCGCTCAGCTGCCTGCGGCGGCTTCGTCGCGATACCGGCGCATCCACTGCGCCAGTTCGGTGGAATGGGGATTGTCCAGGCGTTCCAGCTCGGCCATCACCGCCTGCTGGTTGGCCTCGGGGTGGTTCTGGCTCAGCTTCAACGTCAGCTGCACCTGTTCGACGGTGAAGCGGAAGCCGATGATGCCGCGCAGCTGGCGGCGGTGGTCGTCGCGCTGGGGTTCGAACTTCCACGCCTGACCGACGCTGGCTTCGAAGCGGTCACCGGTATCGCTGACCAGCTGGGCCAGGGCATCGGTATCATCGAAGGTCTGCAGCTGGCCGCGCAGCTCGGCGGCGGCGTAGTTCCAGGTAGGCACCCGCGCGGCAGGCTCCTTGTCCGGGTACCAGCTGGCCGAGATATAGCCATGCGGCCCGTCCACCAGCACCTTGGCCGCACCGCTGTGGCGTGCCTGCGGGTTGGCGCGGGCCCAGTGGCCGCGCAGCTCGATGTGGTCGCCGTCGCGCCGGTACAACACCGGCAGCCGGGTCAGTTCAGGCAGGCCGTCGCCACCGGCGGTGAGCACGGTGACGAATGGATCACGCGCCAACAGGCGATCCAGCCACTGCAGGTCGGTCTGTGCGAAAGCGCGCGGGGTGAACATCGGTTGGCCTCAGGCGCGGCTGCCGAGCGACTGCACCATGCGTCCGCGCAGGCCTTCGTCGCTGCCCGCTTGCGGTGGCTGCACTTCATGCAGCGAGAAGCCGCGTACCAGCGCATCTTCTTCGTCCAGGCCGTCGTACTCGACGAACTCGGCGTCGAACAGCTGCGAGCGGGCGGTGTCTTCGCTGTCGTAGCTCAGCGTATTGCCATCGCTGTCCAGCACTTCGGCGGTGCCGGCCTCGCGGATGCGCAGGCGTGCCCAGATCAGGGTGTTGCCGAGGCTGGCCAGCCACCAGCTGTCGCGGACGTGGGAAAGGTCGTTCATGTGTGTCTTACCAGAGCGAGGCCAGCCAGAGCAGGGCAGCCATGCCCAGTCCGGCCAGCAGGGTCAGCAGCGATACCCAGGCGGGCGTCGCCAGCCCGGACAGCGAGCGGTCCGGCTGGGTGCGGTACTCGCGCCGCAGCAGCCAGCCCAGCGCATCGGGCTTGAGGAAGGCGCCACTGCCGAAGCGCTGCGCCAGCGCCGGATGGCGATCGCGCACATGCACCAGGGTCAGCGGCCAGAAGATCACGAAGGCACTGAACCCGGCCACTGCCACGCCGACGAAACACAGGGCGAAGAACAGGGTCATGGGGGCAGTACCTCCGTGGTCGGGCGTGTGAGCTTAGAAGTCCGCGCTGCCCGGGGCGCGCGGGTAGGGGATCGCATCGCGGATGTTGGACAGGCCGCAGACGTAGACCACCAGGCGCTCGAAGCCCAGGCCGAAGCCTGCGTGCGGCACCGAGCCGTAGCGGCGGAAATCGCGGTACCAACTGTAATGCTCGCGATCCAGGCCGAACTGCGCCATGCGTGCATCCAGCACATCCAGACGCTCTTCGCGCTGGCTGCCACCGATGATCTCGCCGATGCCCGGGGCCAGCACGTCCATCGCGGCGACGGTCCTGCCGTCATCGTTCAGGCGCATGTAGAAGGCCTTGATGTGCTCGGGGTAGTTGGTCACCACCACCGGGCGGCCGACGTGTTCCTCGGTCAGCCAGCGCTCGTGCTCGGTCTGCAGGTCCAGGCCCCATTCGACCGGGAAGTCGAACTTCTTGCCGGACTTCTGCAGCAGGGCGACCGCATCGGTGTAGTCGATGCGCTCGAACGGCGCGTTGATGAAGTCTTCCAGCTTGGTGATCGCGTTCTTGTCCACGCGCTCGGCGATGAAGGCCAGGTCGTCGCCGCGCTCGTTGAGCACCGCGCGGAACAGGTACTTCAGGAATTCTTCGGCCAGGCGTGCGTCTTCGGCCAGGTCGGCGAAGGCGATTTCCGGCTCGATCATCCAGAACTCCGCCAGGTGGCGGGTGGTGTGGCTGTTCTCGGCGCGGAAGGTCGGGCCGAAGGTGTACACCTTGCTCAGCGCCAGGCAGTAGGCCTCGACGTTCAGCTGGCCGGACACGGTCAGGAAGGTTTCCTTGCCGAAGAAGTCGCGGCTGAAGTCGATCCCGCCCTGGGCATCACGCGGCAGGTTCACCATGTCCAGGGTGGACACGCGGAACATCTGGCCGGCGCCTTCGGCATCGGAGGTAGTGATGATCGGGGTGCTGATCCAGTTGAAGCCGTTCTCGTGGAAGAAACGGTGCACGGCCTGGGCCAGGCAGTTGCGGATGCGGGTGACTGCGCCGAACAGGTTGGTGCGCGGGCGCAGGTGCGCCACTTCACGCAGGAACTCCGGCGTCATCGGCTTGGGCTGGATGGGGTAGGTGAGCGGGTCTTCGACCCAGCCGACCACCTCGACCGCGCTGGCCTGGATCTCGAACGACTGGCCCTTGCCCTGCGACTTCACCAGGGTGCCGGTGGCCACCAGCGAGCAGCCGGTGGTCAGGCGCTTGATCTCGTCGAAGTTGGCCAGCGCGTCGCCGGCCACGACCTGGATCGGGGCGAAGCAGGAGCCGTCGGTCACATTCACGAAAGCCAGATTTGCTGAACCGCGCACCGTGCGCACCCAACCGCGTACCGTGACTTCGCCACCTTCCGGGATCTTCCCGGCAAGCGCATGTTCAACGCTGACCACCGTCATGACTTGAATCCTCTGCTGATCGACTCGATCTCTGAACACGGGAGTTTACCGGTTGCAGCGTTCTGCTTGCGAGGCATTTCTGCGGTCATCGGCTCCCTATAATGTCCCGGTACCTCTGGAGTGATCCACCATGGCTGTCAGCCTGACCCCTATTGCCTTCGAGCGCGTGCAGCGCTTCGTCGCCCAGACCCCCGGCGCGCTGGGCCTGCGCTTTGGCGTGACCAAGACCGGCTGCTCCGGCTGGGGCCACATCACCGACCTGGCCCGCGACGAGCGCGCGGACGACACCGTGTTCGACCAGGACGGGGTGAAGATCTACGTCGACGCCAAGAGCCTGGCCCTGGTGGACGGCACCGTGATCGACTTCGGCAAGCACGGCCTGAGCGAGACCTTCACGTTCAGCAACCCCAATGCCACCGCCGAGTGCGGCTGCGGCGAGAGCTTCACCACCGACGCCGACAAGGCCTGAGGCCCGCTTGGGTAGATGCCGACCTTGGTCGGCACGGTCGTTGGGGCGCCCCAGGCCCTGGTCAGCGGCGGTTGCGCCAGGCAGCCCAGACCAACAACGCGCCGCCCGTCATCAGGCAGGCCGCTGCATGGGCGCCTGGCAGCCCTGTGGCGTCGTGCAGAAGATGCATCAGCAGTGCCGCCACCAAGCTCAGAAAGCCCAGGGCCGTAGCGCCGCTGATCGGGCCGTTTCCCACACGGAACAGGCGGCCATTGTCGCGGTTGATCCAGTCTCGGATTCGTGTGAGGCGGTCCATGGCTGGACGTTAGCGCAGAGGATCCACGGATGGAACGACCGGTTTTTGCCTATTCTCCCAACGCCTACGCGATCTCCTTCGAGGAGGTGGCGGGTGTCTGCGATTGCTGTGGCGAGCCGCGGGCGCTGCGCTACCTGTGCACGTTCTATTGTGCCGGCGATGCGCCGGGCTATCTGTGTCCCTGGTGCATCGCCAACGGCCGGGCGGTTGAACGTTTCCAGGGCGATTTCATCGGCTGGAGCGACATCGAGGGCGTATCGCCGGACCCGGCCGATCCGCCACCGACCATTCCCCGCGAGCAGTTGCTGGAGATCTGCGAGCGTACCCCGGGTTACTTCTCCTGGCAGCAGCCGGTCTGGCTGACCCACTGCAATACTCCTTGTGCGTTCCTGGGCTATGCCGGCAGCGATGACCTGGCGCCGATCCTGGCCGAGGTCCGGCCCGACGTGGCGGCGGTCAACCCGCGTAATGCCGACTGGGTGCTGCAGCACCTGACACGCGAGGGGCAGATGGTCGGTTGCCTGTTCCAGTGCCTGCAGTGTGGCCAGCACCGCCTTCATGTTGATCTGGCGTAGTCCAGGTTGTTGAATTTCAAGGAAATTTATTGGATTTCGGGGTGCTTCCTGGGGCCCCTCATTGGCCCCTGAAGGTCCGTACCTTGTTCACGCGCCCCATCTGCGCCATAATGCGCGGCTTCCTGCCTCCCTGGCAGGATCCCTTGCCCCACCGCGGTATCAACGGCGGGGGGCTGTCCGGCCGCAAGGCCACATCCGAAAGGTAGAAAAACATGAGTCGTCATTACGAAATCGTGTTCATGGTCCACCCGGACCAGAGCGAGCAGGTCCCGGCCATGATCGAGCGCTACAAGTCGCTGGTCGAGAACGGCAACGGCACCATCCACCGTCTGGAAGACTGGGGCCGCCGCCAGCTGGCGTACCCGATCCAGAACCTGGTGAAGGCGCACTACGTGCTGCTGAACATCGAAGTCGACCAGGCTGTTCTGACCGAACTGACCGAGAGCTTCCGCTTCAACGACGCCGTGCTGCGCAACCTGGTCATCAAGCGTGACGAGGCTGACACCGAGCAGTCGCTGATCATGAAGAGCAAGGACGAGAAGGGCGACAAGCCCGAGCGTGGTGAGCGTCGTCGTCGTGATGACGAAGAAGGCGAAACCACCCCCGCCGCTGACAACGATGCCGGCGACGACGCCGCTTCGGCCGCCTAAGGAGCACTGACATGTCCAAGTTCTTCCGTCGCCGCAAGTTCTGCAAGTTCACGGCCGAAGGTGTCAAGGAGATCGACTACAAGGATCTCAACACCCTGCGCCAGTACCTGACCGAGAACGGCAAGATCGTGCCGAGCCGCGTCACCGGTACCAAGTCGAAGTACCAGCGTCAGCTGGCGACCGCCGTCAAGCGCGCTCGCTTCCTGGCCCTGATTCCGTACACCGACAACCACGACGTCTGATGCCGGCGGGGCAGCCTCGCGCTGCCCCCGCTGTGCCAGCTATTCGGACAGCCTTTGTTGCGGGGCCCGCGCCTCGCTAACGAATAACTTATCTGGAGCAATACCATGCAGCTGATCCTCCTGCAGAAAGTCACCAACCTCGGCAACCTCGGCGACCTGGTCGACGTGAAGCCGGGCTACGGCCGTAACTTCCTCGTGCCGCAGGGCAAGGCCGTTCCGGCCACCGAGAGCAACAAGGCCGAGTTCGAAGCCAAGCGCGCCGAATACGAAGCCAAGGCCCAGTCCATCCACGCCGACGCTGAAGCCCGCAAGGCCAAGCTGGAAGGCGCGAGCGTGACCGTCGCCGCCAACGCTTCGACCGAAGGCAAGCTGTACGGCTCGGTCGGCGCGCGCGAAATCGCCGATGCCTTCACCGCTGCTGGCCTGCCGCTGAGCAAGAGCGAAGTCATCCTGGGCGAAGGCGCCTTCCGCAACATTGGCGAGTACGAAGTCCTGGTGCACCTGCACGCGGACGTCGAGACCACCGTCAAGGTCGTGGTTGAAGCCGAAAAGGCCTGATCCCACGCCGCAAGGCCTGGTATCACCAGAACGGGCGCCCGCAAGGGTGCCCGTTTTTGTTTTGGGCGAAGGCGACCCGGCCGGGCCGGTGCTTGGCGGGTGACGCATGTGCCGGCGGATTCAGGATGAATCCATGAATATCAACACGTTGCTCTCATTTTCCGGACACGGGTAGGTGTCCCGGGCGGCCTGCGGCGACGCCGGAGAGCAGGAGCGGGGGTGAGCGCGGAGCTTCCTCCCCCGGTCATCCCGCCCGTGGAACATTCGCCCCGCTATACTCATTCCATTGCGTCACCCTTGGCCCTGTTGAATTCTTTTGAAATCAAGGGCTTGAGGTGCTGGCTGACCTGACATCCACTATGGTGGCGGCCGTAAGGCCCTTGCCCGGAACCCAATCACGCCATGCGTCTTTCCACGATCAAGCTGTCCGGCTTCAAGTCCTTCGTCGATCCGACCACGCTGCACCTGCCGACCAACATGACCGGCGTGGTGGGCCCCAATGGCTGCGGCAAGTCGAACATCATCGACGCGGTGCGCTGGGTCATGGGGGAAAGTTCGGCCAGCCGCCTGCGTGGTGACTCGCTCACCGACGTGATCTTCTCCGGCTCCAATGCCCGCAAGCCGGTTTCGCAGGCCACCGTCGAGCTGATCTTCGACAACTCGGATCACACGATTTCCGGCGAGTACGCCTCGTTCAACGAGATCTCGGTCAAGCGCACCGTCAGTCGCGACGGCAGCAGCAACTACTACCTCAACGGCACCAAGTGCCGCCGTCGCGACATCACCGACCTGTTCCTCGGCACCGGCCTGGGCCCGCGCAGCTACTCGATCATCGAGCAGGGCATGATCAGCCAGATCATCGAGGCGCGCCCGGAAGACCTGCGCGTGTACCTGGAAGAGGCCGCCGGCATCTCCAAGTACAAGGAACGCCGCAAGGAGACCGAGACCCGCATCCGCCACACCCGCGAGAACCTGGACCGCCTTGGCGACCTGCGCGAGGAAATCACCAAGCAGCTTGAACACCTCAAGCGGCAGGCCAAACAGGCCGAGCAGTACCAGACACTGCAGGAAGAGCGCCGGGTCAAGGACGCCGAGTGGAAGGCGCTGGAATACCGCGGCCTGGATGGTCGGCTGTCCAAGCTGCGCGAAGGCCTGTCACAGGAAGAAACCAAGCTGCAGCAACTGATCGCCGACCAGCGTGACGCCGAGGCGCGGATCGAGACCTCGCGTGTGCGCCGCGAGGAGGCCGCCGACGCGCTCAACGCCGCGCAGGCCGAGGTCTACCAGGTGGGCAGCACGCTGGCCCGTCTCGAACAGCAGATCCAGCACCAGCGCGAACTGTCGCAGCGCCTGCACAAGGCGCGCGATGAAACCCGCCAGGCACTGGCCGAACTGGGCCAGCACATCAGTGGTGACGAAGCCAAGCTGCTGGTGCTGCGCGAAGCGGTCGATGCGGCCACCCCGCAGCTGGAAGCGCTGCAGGAAGAGAACGAGATCAAGCAGGAAGGCCTGCGCGAGGCCGAAGCGCGGTTGTCCGATTGGCAGCAGCGTTGGGAGCAGCACACGTCGCAGAGCTCGGAAGCCTCGCGCGCCGGCGAGGTCGAGCGCACCCGCGTGGACTACCTGGACAAGCAGATCCTTGACGCCGATCGTCGCCGCGAAGCGCTGGCGGCCGAGCGCGCAGGCCTTGACGTGGATGCGCTGGATGAAGTCTTCGAACAACTGCATCTGCAGCACGACACGCAGAAGACCGCGCTGGATGAGCTGACCGAACAGGTCGAGGAGCGCAAGCACGGTGTCGCCGCCGTGCAGGAGCAGCAGCGCAGCGGCCAGAACGAACTGGCCGAACTGCGCAAGCAGGTCAATGGTCTGCGCGGGCGCCTGTCCTCGCTGGAAACCCTGCAGCAGGCCGCACTCGGCCAGGAGCAGGGCGCGGCGGTGGCCTGGCTGAAGTCGCGTGGCCTGGATTCGGCCGCACGCGTGGGCGAGCGCCTGGATGTCGATGCCGGTTGGGAAAACGCGGTGGAAAGCGCCCTCGGCCAATTGATCGAAGGCGTTCTGGTCGATGACCCCGCCAGCCTGGTCGACGCGCTGGGCGAGCTGGGCGAAGGCCGCATCGCGCTGGTCGCCAATGACGGCGCGGACCTGAAGGTCGCGCCGACCTCGCTGGCGGCACGCGTGCGCGGCCCGGCGCCGATCCGTCGCCTGCTTGCGCGACTGCACGGCGCGCGCGACCTCGCCGAAGCCAACGCGCTGCAGGCCAGCCTGCCTGAGGGCGATTCCATCATCACCCAGGGCGGCGAGCGTCTGGGCGAGGGCTGGGTGCGCGTATCGCGCTCCGGCGCCGCCAAGCAGGGCGCGTTGCTGCGCGAACGCGAAATCAACGAGCTGCGCGAGCAGATCGAGCAGCTGCAGTCGCGCGAAGCCGAACTGGAAGAACAGCTGGCCGGTTTCCGTGAGCACCTGCTGGCCGCCGAACAGCAGCGCGAGGATGCGCAGCGGGCGCTGTACCTGGCGCACCGCGCGGTGTCCGAACTGGCCGGCCAGCTGCAGGGCCAGCAGGGCAAGGTCGAGGCGGCACGTACGCGCATCGACCGCATCGAAGGCGAGCTCAGCCAGTTGCTGGAGACCCTGGACATCAATCGCGAACAGGCGCGGGAAGCGCGTTCGCGGCTGGAGAATGCGGTCAACAGCATGGGCGACCTGGAGTCGAACCGGCAGGGCCTGGAGGGCGAACGCCGTCAGTTGACCGAGGCGCGTGATCTGGCCCGCGACGCCGCCCGCGCGGTACGCGAGCGTTCGCACGCGTTGGCCCTGACCCTGGAATCGCAGCGCGCCCAGGTGGCCTCGTTGAGCCAGGCGCTGGAACGCATGAGTACCCAGCGTAGCCAGCTGGATTCGCGCCTGGGCGAACTGCATTCGCAGCTGGACGAAGGCGATACACCGGTCGAGTCACTGCAGGCCGAGCACCAGAACGCGTTGGAAGAGCGTGTGCGTGCCGATCGCGTGCTGACCGAGGCGCGCACGCTGCTGGACGGCATCGACGCCGAGCTGCGCAATTACGAGCAGACCCGCCACCAGCGCGACGAGCAGGCGTTGTCCCAGCGCGAGCGCATTTCGCAGCGCAAGCTGGACCAGCAGGCATTGGTGCTCAGTGCCGAAACCCTGCAGGGCGCAGTGGAGAAGGTCGGTTTCGTACTGCAGGATGTGATCAACACGCTGCCCGAAGACGCGCGCCTGGGCGACTGGGAACAAGCCGTGCACCAGATCGATGGCCGCATGCGCCGGCTGGAGCCGGTCAACCTGGCCGCGATCCACGAATATGGCGAAGCCTCGCAGCGCTCGGAGTATCTGGACGCCCAGCACGTGGATCTGACCACGGCGCTGGAGACCCTGGAAGATGCGATCCGCAAGATCGACCGCGAGACCCGCGGCCGTTTCAAGGACACCTTCGATCGGGTCAATGCCGGTGTGCAGGCCCTGTATCCGCGCCTGTTCGGCGGCGGCCACGCCTACCTGGAACTGACCGGCGAAGACCTTCTCGACACCGGTGTGACCATCATGGCGCGCCCCCCGGGCAAGCGGGTATCGAGCATCTCGCTGCTGTCCGGTGGCGAAAAGGCGATGACCGCCGTGGCGCTGGTGTTTGCGATCTTCCAGCTCAACCCGGCGCCGTTCTGCCTGCTGGACGAGGTGGACGCGCCGCTGGATGAAGCCAACGTCGGCCGCCTGGCCAACATGGTCAAGGAAATGAGCGAGAAGGTGCAGTTCCTGTTCGTCAGCCACAACAAGGCCACGATGGAAGCAGCGCACCAGTTGTCGGGCGTGACGATGCGCGAACCGGGCGTCAGCCGCCTGGTCAGCGTGGACCTGGAAGAAGCCGCGCGATTGGCGGGCGCGGCCTGACGTGCCATCCTAGTTACCTGAATGAACTAGCCGGAGAACCTAACGAATGTCCGACACGGCACTGTTGCGCATCGGCATCCTGGCCGCCGGCCTGCTGTTGGTCGCTGCGATCTTCCTGTTTGGCCGTCCCAAGAAGAAGCCCCAGGGCCGTCGTCTGGACAGCGCCGAGCCGACCAGCGGCGAGCGCCGCGAGCCGGTGCTGGGCGAGGATGGCGTACCCGTGGCCGACGCCCGCGTCGAGCCTGGCATGGGCGAGACGGTCGAGCAGGCCGAATTGGGGCTGCCCGATGTTGATGGCGCGGCGAGCGACCTGGGCAAGCGCGCGACCCAGGATTTCGACAAGATCGTTTCATTGTTCGTGGCCGCCCGCGCCGGCGAACAGCTGCGTGGCGAAGACATCGTCGTGGCCGCGGAAAAGACCGGCCTGGTGTTTGGCCACATGAATGTGTTCCACCGGCTGGTCGAGGGGCATCCCGAACGCGGCCCGATCTTCTCGATGGCCAGCATCATGAAGCCGGGCAGCTTCGACATGGGCAACATCCGCGCCATGGAAACCCCGGCCATCGCCTTCTTCCTGACCCTGCCGGCGCCGCTGACCGCGCTGGACGCCTGGGAGAAGATGCTGCCGACCGTGCAGCGCATGGCCGAGCTGCTGGATGGCGTGGTACTGGATGACGGCCGCAACGCGCTCGGTCGCCAGCGCATCGCCCACATCCGTGATGAGCTGCGCGCCTATGACCGCCAGCACCAGGCCCCGCCGCTGACCAAGACGCCGCGCTGGTAAGCGCAGCAGGTCCTGGCGTGCCGACCAACGGTCGGCACCCACCAGACCCGTAGATCCACGCCATGCGTGGATGGGGGCACTCAGGTTCTGCCAGTAGTAGATCCACGCCATGCGTGGACGGGCGAACCAAGGTTCGCCCCCACCAACCGGGTCAGGCCGGTACGCCCGCCACCTTCGCGAACGCGCTGCGGAAGCGCACCATCTCTTCCTCGGTGCCCACGGTCACGCGCACGCGCTGCGGCCAGATCGGCCAGCTGCGGCCGATCACCACGCCGTTGTCCGCCATGGCCTTGGCGAAGGCAGCGCCGTCACGCCGCACATCCACCACGAAGCAGTTCGCTTCCGTTGGCAGGCAGTGGAAGCCACGCTTGCCCAGCCAGGCGATGGTGGTCTGCCGGGCCTTGGCATTCTGCAGGCGTCGCTGCGGAACCAGTTGCGGGTCACGCAGGCTGGCCAGTGCCGCCGCAAGCGCAGGCACCGGCAGCGGATTCTCGCCCAGGCTGGCCAGCTCGCGCAGGCGCTCGGGATGTGCCGCCGCCACGCCAAGACGCAGGCCGGCCATGCCGTACAGCTTGGAGAAGGTGCGCAGCACGATCAGGTCGTCGCGCCGGGCCACCTGTGCAATCAGGCTGGGCTGTTCGCTGTACTGCAGATAGGCCTCGTCCAGCAGCACGCGGGTGCCGACCGGCTTGTTGGCCAGCAGCCAGGCCAGCTCGTCGGGGGGACTGATCGAGCCGGTGGGGTTGTTGGGATTGCACACGTACAGCAGGCCGGTCGGTCGCGCGTGTGCGGCGGCCACCATCGCGCGCAGGTCGTGCGCACCATCGCTGCGCAGCGGCACCTTCTGCACATGAGCGCCGCGCGCGGCTGCCATCTCGCCCAGCGTCTCGAAGGTCGGGTCGGCCACCACCAGGCCCGCCTGCGGGCCGGTCCACAGCGTCGCCGCGCGGTTCAGCGGCTCGCTGGAGCCCGGATACAGGCGCACGTGGTCGGCGGGAATGCCGGCCTGGGCGATGAAGGCATCGCGCACTTCCCCGGCCAAGGCGAAGCGGTAACGCCCGCAGCTGGCGATGCTGTCGCGCGCCGCCTGCTGTGCGGCGGGCGAGGGGCCATACGGGCACTCGTTGAAATTCAGCAGTACCGCGCCTTCATTGGCGGTTGGCGGGGCCACAGTTGCTGGCTGTGCCAGGGCAGGCCGAGGCAGGCCGCTGCTGGCAAGAGCGAGACCGGCGCCGGCCAGTTGCAGGAAGTGGCGGCGGGAGGCGGGCAGGGTCACAGGCGCGGTTCCTGAAGGGCTATCGACGCACGCTAGCGCTGGCAGTGATTGCCGGCAAGCGGTTGTCCAGAGTCGAGCCGCGCACACCTGCTGTTAGCCGCCCGTTGAGCCTGGCTCGACGCTGCAGACAGGGCCTGACGCGCAGGCGCGGTAGAATTCCCGGCCATCCCAGAACCCGCGGATTCCGATGAGCCCCAGCCCCGCCGAACGTGCCGAAGACCTGCGCCGGCAGATCGCCCAGGCCAATCGTGCCTATCACGAGCTGGATGCGCCGGAGATCCCCGACGTCGACTACGACCGTCTGGTGCGTGAGCTGGAGGCGCTGGAGCGCGAGCATCCCGATCTTGTCCGTGCCGACAGCCCGACCCAGCAGGTGGGCGCCCGGCCGTCGGGACGCTTCGCCGAAGTTACCCATGCAGTGCCGATGCTGTCGCTGTCCAATGCCTTCAGCGATGAGGAAGTCGCCGACTTCGTGCGCCGCATTGATGAGCGTCTGCGCCGCGGCACCCTGCGTTTTTCCGCCGAACCGAAGATGGACGGCCTGGCGATCAGCCTGCGTTACGAGGACGGCCATTTCGTGCTGGGCGCCACCCGTGGCGATGGCAGCACCGGCGAGGACGTGACTGCCAACCTGCGCGAGATCGGCGACATCCCCAAGCGTCTGAAAGGCAAGGATTGGCCGGATGTGCTGGAAGTGCGCGGTGAGGTCTACATGGCCCGCGCCGACTTCGAGGCCTACAACGAGCGCGCGCGCCTGCATGGTGGCAAGGTGCTGGCCAATCCGCGCAACGCCGCCGCCGGTTCGCTGCGCCAGCTCGACCCGAAGATCAGCGCGCAGCGCAGGCTCAGCTTCTTCACCTACGGTACCGGTGAAGTACAGGGCGGTGAGTTGCCCGATACCCATTCAGGCACGCTGGCACAGCTGCGCGAATGGGGCTTCCCGGTCAGCGACCTGTGCAAGGTGGTGGAAGGCAGCGACGGCCTGTTGGCCTATTACCGGGACATCGGCGAGCGTCGCGACAGCCTGGCATTCGATATCGATGGTGTGGTCTACAAGCTCGATGATCGCGCCGGCCAGCAGACCATGGGCTTCGTTTCGCGTGCACCGCGCTGGGCCATCGCGCACAAGTTCCCGGCGCAGGAACAGAGCACTACCCTGGAAGCCATCGAAATCCAGATCGGCCGCACAGGTGCTGCCACCCCGGTGGCACGTCTCGCGCCGGTCGCGGTGGCTGGGGTGATCGTCTCCAACGCCACCCTGCACAACGCTGACCAGATCGCGCGGCTGGACGTGCGCGTGGGCGACAGCGTGATCGTGCGACGTGCCGGCGATGTGATCCCGGAAGTGGTCAGCGTCATCCTCGATCGCCGCCCTGCGGGCACTACGCCCTGGCAGATGCCGACCAGCTGCCCGGTATGCGGCTCGGAGATCGTGCGCGAGGAAGGCGCTGCTGCCTGGCGCTGCTCGGGCGAGCTGTCCTGCCCGGCACAGCGCAAGGAAGCCATCGCCCATTTCGCCTCCCGACGTGCGATGGATATCGACGGCCTTGGCGACAAGTACATCGAAACCCTGGTGGACGCCGGCATCGTCAAGAGCGTGGCCGATCTGTACCGCCTCAGCCGTGACCAGCTGCTGCACCTGAAGCTGGTGCTGGATGCTGAAGACCCATCGGCACTGGCGGCCAGTCTGAAACTGCACCTGCCGGCCGAAGGCAGCGGCGCAGTGCTCAACGCCGTGTTGAAGCTGGATGGCAACGATGCGGGATGGCGCGCGCAGGCACTGGCGCAGCCGGCCGCCTTCGAATGGAACACGAAGAAGATCGCCACCAAGTGGGCCGACAACCTGATTGCTGCGATCGACGCCAGCCGTGACGCGACGCTGGAACGACTGCTGTTCGCACTGGGCATCGAGCACGTCGGCGAAAGTACCGCCAAGGCGCTGGCACAGTGGTTTGGCGATCTGGCGTTGATCCGCCGTTTGCCGTGGCCATTGTTCAAGCGCGTTCCGGATATCGGTGGCGAGGTGGCGCGCTCGCTGGGCCACTTCTTCGAACAGGAGGGCAACCAGCAGGCCATCGATGCACTGCTGCAGGTGGGGCAGGTACGCATCAGTGACGTGCATCCGCCGAGCGCAAAGCTGCGCGAAGGTCTTGACCTGGCGCAACTGCTGGTTGAAGCAGAGATTCCCGGCATCACCCGCCTGCGCGCCGAGAAGCTGGTCGCCGCACTGCCCAGCGCGCAGTCGGTGTTGGACGCCGAGCACGGCCAGTTCGTCAACGCCGGCCTGCCCGATGACACCGCGCGCGGCGTCGCCGACTGGCTGGACAGCGAGGGCCATGGCGCGATGCTGCTGGCAGCCGAAGTGGAGATGAAGCACATCCTGGCCAGCGCACCGGCCTTGGCCGAAGTGGTGGCCGGGCCGCTGGACGGGCAGACGGTGGTGCTCACCGGCACGCTGGCCCAGCTCAATCGCGATACCGCAAAGGAGCGCCTGGAGGCGCTGGGCGCCAAGGTGTCCGGCAGCGTGTCGAAGAAGACCAGTTTCGTGGTGGCCGGCACCGAGGCGGGTTCCAAGCTGGACAAGGCGCAAGCGCTGGGCGTTCCGGTGTGGGATGAAGAGCGACTGCTGGCCTACTTCGCCGAACACGAATGATGAATCGGCCGGGTGCGCAGGCGCCCGGCACGCAACCGCAAAGGAACACTGATGCAGACCGCTCCGCTGGATTTCCGCCTGGCCACCCGTGCCGACGAGGAACTGCTGATCGCGCTGATGCGCGATTTCTACGCCGAAGACAAGATCGAATTCGACGATGCGCGCGTGCGCCGTGGCGTCGATGCGCTGCTGGCCGATCCGCGCAACGGCGAAGTGCTGCTGTGGCTGGATGAGGCCGCAGCTGTCGTTGGCTATGCGGTGATCGCGATGGGCTTCAGCCTGGAGCAGGGCGGCCATTTCATGCTGCTGGACGAGCTCTATCTCAGCCATCGCGCGCGAGGCCGTGGCCGTGGCAAGCGGGCACTGGCCATCTGCGAACAGCGCGCGCGGGGGCGCGGGGTCAGCCGGCTGCGGCTGGAGGTCAACCATCACAACGAACTGGCGCGTCGCCTGTACCTGGCCAGCGGCTACATCGACGACACCCGCGATCTGCTGACCCTGCCGCTGGACCATCCGCGCCCGGAGGGCATCCTGTGAGCGAGGCGCTGCTGCGCAGCCTGCAACAGCGCGCCACCCTCAATGCGCTGGTGCGGCGCTTCTTCGCCGAGCGCGGCGTGCTGGAAGTGGAAACGCCGATCCTGTCGGTGGCGGGCAACACCGAGCCGAACATCGACAGCTTCCACACCGATTTCAGCGGCCACGTCGATGCGGGCGGTCGCCGCCGCTGGCTGCGCACCTCGCCGGAGTTCCCGCTCAAGCGACTGCTCGCTGCCGGCGTGGGCGACTGCTATGAGCTGGGCCGGGTGTTCCGCAACGGCGAAGCGGGCGGCCGCCACAATCCCGAGTTCACCATGCTGGAGTGGTATCGGGTTGGCTGGGACCACCATCGGCTGCTGCAGGAAACCGCAGAACTGGTGGTGCAGGCGCTGGCGCTGGTGGGGCGCAGCGCGACGTTGCGTGTGCTGAGCTATCGCGAACTGTTCCAGCGGCACGCAGGCGTGGACCCGTTCGATGCCGATGAGGCAGCGCTGCGCGCCGCGCTGGGCGAAGTGCACATCGATCCGGTGGGCCTGACCCGCGATGACTGGCTGGATCTGTTGATGACCCACCGTATCCAACCGCATTTCGATGACGCGGTCATGACCGTCGTCCACGACTGGCCCGCCAGCCAGGCGGCACTGGCGCGCATCCGCGCCGGCACACCGCCGTTGGCCGAGCGTTTCGAGCTGTACCTGGGCACGGTGGAACTGGCCAACGGTTATCACGAACTGAACGATGCGGCTGAACAACGCGCGCGTTTCCAGCATGACCTGCAGCGCCGTCATGCACGGGGGCAGGTGCAGCCCGCGCTGGATGAAGCGTTGCTGCGTGCACTGCCTTCAATGCCGGCCTGTGCCGGCGTTGCCGTTGGCATTGATCGCCTGTTGATGGCGATGCACCGTACACCGCGCATTGCAGATGTACTTGCATTCGATTTCGCCCACGCATGACCCGACGATTTTCCATGGACCTGGCAGGCTGAACGAAAACGCGCTTTGTCGCGCTTGATTCAGCAAGCACGATGATGCTCTTATCACAGCCGATACCGCACACTTGCGTCGTGGTTCATCCATTCATGGGGAAGGTTTTGGTCAAGTGGTTCGCGGTCGTAGCGGCACCGATGTACTCCGTGGCGATATGGGGTGGCCTGCTTCCGTCGACCGCATCGGCGCAGTCGATTGGCTATGACAGCGAAGTAGTGACCTGCGAATCCCGCGACATGGGCTGGGTGCACTGTGATATCGATGTCAGCAACGGCGTCGACCTGATCCGCCAGTTGTCCAGCAACAGCTGCATCCGTGGCAGCGAGTGGGGCACCGACCGCAGTGGCGTGTGGGTGACCCTGGGCTGCCGTGCCGAGTTCCGCGCGCGCCCGGCCGAGACGGATGCAGCGGCGCCGTCGACCGAGGGTCGCAAGCGTCTGGTGCGGCGGGTGGTGCGCTGTGAGTCCAACGGTCGCCCGCAGAGTTGCCCGGTGCGCCTGGATGGTGCGCCAGTGCGGTTGCTGCGCCAGCTGTCGGTGCTGCCGTGCCGGGAAGGGCAGGGCTGGGGCTACAAGCGCAATGAGGTATGGACCACCCGGGGGTGCCAGGGTGACTTCGAGGTGGCCGACGAGCAGGGCCGTTTCGTCGACATGCCGCGCCGGCTGACCTGCGAATCCAAGTCCAAGAAGCGCCGCTTCTGTGGCGCCAGCATCTCCACCAGCGCCACCATCTCCGACCAGCTTTCCAGTACCCCGTGCGAGGAAGGCAGCACCTGGGGCTGGAACCGCAACGGCATCTGGGTCGACGGCGGCTGCCGCGCCGAGTTCTCGGTGAACTGAGTCCCGACGGGTCCCTCCGCGCGTGGCGTGGCCCTACAATGGGCCCATGAATACCGCCACCGACCTCGACTACGCCCGCTACGACCACATCCGCCCGATCCTGTGGACCGGCGATACCCTGCAACTGCTTGACCAGCGCAAGCTGCCGTTCGTGGTCGAGCATGTGGCCTGCCATGACAGCGATGAGGTGGCCGCCGCCATCCACGCCCTGACCGTGCGCGGTGCGCCGGCCATCGGCATCGCTGCCGCCTGGGGGGTGGTGCTGGCCGCACGTGATGTACAGGCCGCCGACGGCGCGCATGCCCTGCAGCAGCTGGAACCGGCACTGCAGCGGCTGAACGCCTCACGCCCGACCGCGGTGAACCTGGCCTGGGCGCTGGCACGCATGCGACGTTGCCTGGGTGCCGCCGGTGCCGACTGGAAGGCGCTGCTGGAGGCCGAGGCACAGGCCATCGCCGAAGAAGACCTGGCTGCCAACCGCCATATGGGTGCCCTCGGTGCGGGCCTGATCGAGGCCGGCAGCGGCGTGTTGACCCATTGCAATACCGGTTCGCTGGCCACCGCCGGCTTCGGTACGGCGCTGGGCGTGATCCGCGCCGGCATGGCCCAGGACCGCATTGCCCGGGTGTTTGCCGGCGAGACCCGGCCGTGGCTGCAGGGTGCGCGCCTGACCGTGTGGGAGCTGCAGCAGGACGGCATTGACGCGACGCTGATCGCCGACTCGGCCGCCTCCCACCTGATGAAGACCGGTGCCGTGCAGTGGGTGATCGTGGGCGCCGACCGGATCTGCGCCAACGGCGATACCGCCAACAAGATCGGCACCTACCAGCTGGCCATCGCGGCCCGCCACCACGGGGTGAAGTTCATGGTCGTGGCACCGTCCTCGACGGTGGACATGGATACCGTGGACGGCAGCCAGATCGAGATCGAGCAGCGTGATCCGGGCGAACTGTACGGCGTGGGCGGCACCCGCACCGTGGCCGAGGGCATCGCCGCCTGGAACCCGGTGTTCGATGTCACCCCGGGCGAGCTGATCGATGCCATCGTGACCGAGCGGGGGGTGATCCTGAACCCGACCGCAGAGAACATGCGCGCCGCCTTCGGCGGCTGACGCGGGCGCGGTCGAGCATGTCTGTAGAGCCGAGCCCATGCTCGGCTCAGCCGGGGAATCCACTACAGCCGAGCATGGGCTCGGCTCTACAGGGGCTGCTGACCCCCTAAGTTCCTGATTTGTGCCGGTAAAATCACCGTAAAAGCAGGCGGAAAACGGCCCCGTGTGGTAGAATCCAGCGGTTGAATCGAGGTTCCGGCACGACCGCCCCCGGGTGGATGCGCCGGACTGGACCGCTACCAGACAACGGAACCCGAATGGCAGAAACCGCCAAGGAAATCATCCAGGTCAACCTGGAAGACGAGATGCGCAAGAGCTACCTCGATTACGCCATGAGCGTGATCGTGGGGCGCGCGCTGCCAGATGCGCGCGATGGCCTCAAGCCGGTGCATCGTCGTGTGCTGTTTGCGATGAATGAACTCAACGCGCACAGCAACAAGCCCTACTTCAAGTCGGCACGTATCGTCGGTGACGTCATCGGTAAGTACCACCCGCATGGCGACCAGTCGGTGTACGACACGCTGGTGCGGTTGGCACAGCCGTTCTCGCTGCGTTACATGCTGGTCGATGGCCAGGGTAACTTCGGTTCGGTCGACGGCGACTCCGCCGCGGCGATGCGATACACCGAGGCGCGCATGTCGCGGCTCGCGCATGAGCTGATGGCGGACATCGACAAGGAAACCGTCGATTTCCAGCCGAACTACGACGAAAAGGAACTGGAGCCGACGGTCATGCCGACCCGGTTCCCGAACCTGCTGGTCAATGGTTCGGCCGGTATCGCGGTGGGCATGGCGACCAACATTCCGCCGCACAACCTCACCGAATCGATCAATGCCTGCATCGCGCTGATCGACAATCCGGAAATCGATATCGACGGCCTGATGGAGTTCATCCCGGGCCCGGATTTCCCGACCGCAGGCATCATCAACGGCACCGCCGGCATCATCGCCGGCTACCGCACCGGCCGTGGCCGCGTGCGCATCCGTGCCAAGGCCGATGTCGAAGTGGCCGACAACGGCCGCGAATCGATCATCGTCACTGAAATTCCTTACCAGGTGAACAAGGCGCGTCTGATCGAGAAGATCGCCGAGCTGGTCAAGGAAAAGAAGATCGAAGGCATCAGCGAGCTGCGCGATGAGTCCGACAAGGACGGCATGCGCATCTACATCGAAATCAAGCGCGGCGAGTCGGCCGAGGTTGTGCTCAACAACCTCTACCAGCAGACCCAGATGGAGTCGGTGTTCGGCATCAACATGGTGGCGCTGGTCGATGGCCGCCCGCAGTTGATGAACCTCAAGCAGATGCTGGAGGCCTTCGTCCGCCACCGTCGCGAAGTGGTCACCCGCCGCACCGTGTTCGAGCTGCGCAAGGCGCGGGCCCGTGCCCACGTGCTGGAAGGCCTGACCGTTGCGCTGGCCAACATCGACGAGATGATCGAACTGATCAAGACCTCGCCGAACCCCACCGAGGCACGCGAGCGCATGCTTGCGCGCCTGTGGGAGCCGGGCCTGGTCGGCTCGATGCTCGGCGCCGCCGGTGCCGAAGCCTCGCGTCCCGATGACCTGCCCAAGGGTGTGGGCCTGATCGAAGGCGGCTACCAGCTGACCGAGATCCAGGCGACCCAGATCCTGGAAATGCGCCTGCACCGCCTGACCGGGCTGGAGCAGGACCGCCTGACCGAGGAATACAAGCAGCTGCTGGAAGTGATCGCCGGGCTGATCCACATCCTGGAAGATCCCGACCGCCTGCTGCAGGTGATCCGCGAAGAGCTGATCAACGTGCGTGCCGAGTTCGGTGACGAGCGCCGTACCGAGATCCGCCACAGCGAAGAAGATCTGGACATCCTCGACCTGATCGCCCCGGAAGACGTGGTGGTCACCGTCTCCCACGCCGGCTACGTGAAGCGCCAACCGGTGAGCGTGTACCGCGCGCAGCGCCGTGGCGGCCGTGGCCGCAGCGCGGCGTCGACCAAGGAAGAGGATTTCATCGAACAGCTGTGGCTGGTCAACACGCACGACACGCTGTTGACCTTCACCAGTTCGGGCAAGGTGTTCTGGCTGCCGGTGTACCAGCTGCCCGAAGCCGGTTCCAACGCCCGCGGTCGTCCGATCATCAACTGGATTCCGCTGGAGCCCGGCGAACGCGTGCAGGCCGTGTTGCCGGTGCGCGAGTACGCCGATGGCCAGTTCGTGTTCTTCGCCACCAAGAACGGTACGGTCAAGAAGACCCCGCTGGGCGAGTTCGCCTTCCGTCTGGCCCGCGGCAAGATCGCGATCAACCTCGACGAAGGCGATGCCCTGGTCGGCGTCGGCCTGACCGATGGCGAGCGCGACATCCTGCTGTTCGCCTCCAACGGCAAGACCGTGCGCTTCGGTGAAGACAAGGTCCGCTCGATGGGTCGTACCGCTACCGGCGTGCGTGGCATCAAGATGCCGGCCGGCGAGGAAGTGGTCAGCCTGATCGTGGCCGAGAGTGCTGGCGGCGTCGAGGATGAGAGCGAGGACGACAACGGTGTCGAGGAAGCCATCGCCACCGGCGACGCGGTGATCGAAGGTGCCGACGACGCCAACCTGCGGTACATCCTCACCGCCACCGAAAACGGCTACGGCAAGCGCACCCCGCTGCCGGACTACCCGCGCAAGGGGCGTGGCACCCAGGGCGTCATCGGCATCCAGACCACCGAGCGCAATGGCAAGCTGGTTGCCGCGGTACTGATGGGGACCGACGATGAAGTCCTGCTGATCTCCGACGGCGGCACTCTGGTGCGTACGCGTGGCTCGGAAATCAGCCGCGTCGGCCGCAACACTCAGGGCGTGACCCTGATCCGCCTGTCCAAGGACGAGAAGCTGCAGGCGGTGGAGCGCATGGATGCCTCGATCGATGAGGACGAGGACGAGGTGGCTGCCGCCACCCCGGCCGCGACCGACGGCGCACCGGCTGCTGCCAGCAGCGAGGACGCCGCGCAGGAGTGATCCTGCCGCGATGCTGAGGTACCCGACGACGCCGGCCTTGTGCCGGCGTCGTCGTGTCTGCGCTCGAAAATACGCACGCACTTCACGGTGACGGTGGCATAAGGGCGCATGCTGCCCCCGGAGATCGTCGATGTCCGCCACGCCGCAGTCCGCTTCCGTCGCCACGCCCACCTCCCGCCACCCGCTCATCACCGTCCTGGCCCTGTTGCTGATCGTGCTCGGCCTGGTCGTCGGCGGGCTCGGTGGCTGGCTGGCCAGCCTCGGGGGCTCCTGGTACTACGCCATCGCCGGCCTCGGCCTGCTGGTCTGCGGCATCCTGCTGTGGGGCAATCGCCGTAGCGGTGCGCTGCTGTATGCACTGGTCTTCCTCGGCAGCCTGCTGTGGACCTGGTGGGAGTCGGGCAGCGAGTACTGGCGCTGGGTGCCGCGGCTGGGCCTGGTGACGGTGCTCGGCATCATCCTGGCGTTGCTGGCGCCGACCCTGCAGGCGCCGGTATCCAGGCGCCTGTCGCGCAGCGTGGCGGCCGTGCTGATGCTGGTGTTCGTGGCCGCCTTCGGCCTCGCGTTCGCGCCACATGGCGTGATTGACGGGCACCAGCCGTTCCCGGAGCCGGCGGTCAGCGCCGGGCTCGATCCGACCCGTGACACCACCGGTCTGCAGCCGGCCGACCAGCCGGCGGAGGGCGACTGGCCGGCCTGGGGGCGCAGCAATGCTGCCACCCGCTATTCGCCGCTGCAGCAGATCACCCCTGAAAATGTAGGCACCCTGCAGCTGGCGTGGCAGTTCCGCACCGGCGACCTGCCCAAGAAGCGCTGGGGTGCGGAAACCACGCCACTGAAGATCGGTGATCGGGTGTACCTGTGCACCGCACGCAATCAACTGATCGCCCTCGATGCCGGCAGCGGCAAGGAACTATGGCGGTTCGATCCAAAGGTGAAGGATGCCTCGATCCCGTACACGGCCGCCTGCCGTGGCGTGTCCTATTACGAACAGCCCAGCGCACCGGCCCTCGCCGATGCCGCACTGGCTGACGTGGCCGCCGATCTGGCGCTGCCCGCACCGCCGCCGACCCGTATCAGCCGGAGCGCGGCGCCCGGCAGCCGCGCAGCGTGCAGTGCACGCATCATCGAAGGCACCCTGGACGGCCGCCTGATCGCGGTGGACGCCGACAGCGGTCGCCCCTGTGCGAATTTCGGCAACAACGGTCAGGTCGACATCACCCTGGGCATGGGCGAGGTGCCACCGGGTTACGTCTCGATCACATCGCCGCCCGCGATCGTCCGCGGTGTCATCGTCACCGGCCACCAGGTACTGGACGGCCAGCGCCGCGACGCGCCTTCCGGCGTCATCCAGGCCTACGATGCGATCAGCGGCAAGCTGCGCTGGGCGTGGGACATGGACCAGCCCGAGCGCAGCGGTTTGCCACCGCGTGAGCAGACCTATACGCGTGGCACACCGAACATGTGGACCACCGCGACCGGTGATGAAGCACTGGGCCTGGTGTACCTGCCGATGGGCAATGCCGCGGGCGACTACTGGAGTGGCTCGCGCACGGAAAACCAGAACAGGTACGCGACCTCGCTGGTCGCCATCGATGTAGCCACCGGCAAGCCGGTCTGGCATTTCCAGGCGGTGCGCAAGGACGTCTGGGATTACGACCTGGGTTCGCAGGCCAGCCTGATCGACTACCCGACGGCATCGGGCAAGGTGCCGGCAATCCTGCTGCCCACCAAGCAGGGCGACATGTACATCCTCGACCGTCGCAACGGCCAGCTGCTGACTCCGGCCGAAGAGCGCAAGGTGCCGCAGGGCGGTGTAGAGCCCGAGCAGCGTGCCGCCAGCCAGCTGTTTTCGCTGTACCACACGCTGCGGCGCGATGATGCGCTGACCGAGCGCGACATGTGGGGCATCACCCCCATCGACCAGGTGGTCTGCCGCATCCAGTTCCGCAAGGCGCATTACGAGGGGTTCTACACGCCGCCGAGCAGCGATCACCATTCCATCGAATACCCCGGCTACAACGGTGGTTCGGACTGGGGCAGCGTGGCCATCGATACGCGGCGCGGCGTGATCGTGGCCAACTACAACGACATGCCCAACTACAACCAGCTGGTGCCGCGTGCCGAGGCTGATCGCAAAAGCTGGCTGCCACGCGAGCAGATGCGTGCTGACAAGGGCGGGGCCGAAGGAGCAGGGGATCCGCAGGTGGGGACGCCCTATGGCATCGACGTCAATGCCGGTTGGCGGCTGCCGTTCACCGGCCTGCTGTGCAAGCAGCCACCCTATGGCGGCATCCGTGCGATCGACCTGCGCAGCGGCAAGCTGCTGTGGGACCGGCCGTTCGGCAGCGCACGCGGCAACGGCCCGTTCGGCATCCGCTCCGGCCTGCCCATCGAAATCGGCACGCCGAACAATGGCGGTTCGGTGGTGACCGCCAGCGGCCTGATCTTCATCGCCGCAGCGACCGACGACCTGCTGCGAGCCATCGACCTGAAGACCGGCAAGGAGCTGTGGCATACCAAGCTGCCGGCGGGCGGCCAGGCCAACCCGATGGTGTATGAGCAGGGCGGGCGGCAGTACGTGGTGATCATGGCCGGTGGGCACCATTTCATGGAGACGCCGGCGGGGGATTATGTGATGGCGTATGCGTTGCCGGAATAGCGTCGGCGATCCGTGGGCGGCTGGTGGGAGCTGACCGCCGTCGCCGAAGTTGCGTGGGTGAGCGTGCACGATCCATCATCGGAACAGGACGGGGTTGGCCAAAGCCCCCAAGGAAGGAAACGCATGCTTAACTCTGAACGCCTGCCGGGGCGTGCCACTCGATTGCTGGCTGGGCTGCTTCTGCTTGGCCCTTGCCTGTGGGCAACCGCGCAGGCCTCGCCCCCGCCCGCCGTACGCAAGCTGCCCAGCGGCGCCGAACTGATCGCCGGCGATGCGCGCTTCCTGAGCCCCGCCTATGCGCCGTGCATGGCGAGCGCAGGCACGGTGGCGGACGCTCGCCGTCGCTGTGTCGATGCTGAATTCAAGGTGCACGACGATGCGCTCAATGTCGCCTACAGCGCGGCGCGCTCCACGATGGCAGCCGGTGATCAGCAGCTACTTCGCGATCTGCAGCGGCAATGGCTGCGCCAGCGCGACAGCCGTTGCCCGGAGGGCGGCAATGCCGCTGCCCAACTGGATGCACAGCAGTGCCGTACGCACATGACCCTGCTGCGTGCCCGCCAGCTGCAGGATGGAGGTGCGGCGGCGCTGGTCGCTGAAGCGAAGGCCGCCCCCGCACCCCGCCAGGTCGCCACCCATACCGCGGATGCCGCGCCTGATAGGCAGGGCAGGATCGTCCTGCAGCCCGGCGAGGGCAGGATCACGCCTGCGCTGCAGGTGGTCTTCCAGGTGGCCGACTGCAGCGGCACCGGCAACGTGACAACCTGCCAGGTGCGGAGCATGGGCGTGACCCGTGGCGGCCGAAAGGTTGCAGTCACGGGCGTGCAGCCACGCCTGACCCGCGCCGGTGCCAATGCCCATGCTGCGGCCGCGGTGCTGCTGACCGCTTCTGACTTCAACGGCGATGGCTTGCCAGATCTGCAGGTGTGGCAGGACAACAACGGAGTCTACAACGTTCCCGTCCACGCGTTCTACCTGTTCGATGCCAAGGGCAACCGCTACGTGCGTGCCAGGGCATTGGAAGACGCCATCGGCGGACGTGACATCGACCATATCGACAACGGACGGTTCGTCCTGCGCGGCAAGGTCAGCCCGTGCGAGCGGGAGGACAAGGTCATCCAGCTGCGCGGAACCGAGCCACGCACGCTGCTGATGCGCCGCTATGACACCTGCAAGGGCGAGGCCCCTACCGAATCGGACCTGCTGAAGTAGGTCTTCCCCCGACGAACGGATGCGTACCGGAACTGGAGAGCTGAAGGATGAGCGAAGGCTATGGAAAGGGTGGGTCAGGCTTCGGCCTGACCCGGGACCAGTCGGTCGAGATGATCGTCCGTACCTGCATCGACAATGGCATTACCGACCACCGGCAGATTGCCTATGTGCTGGCCACAGCGCAGCACGAATCGCGCGATTTCGCCGCGCCCGAGGAAGACTGGGGCAGGAAGCAGGCGGTGGATCTGCGCTACTTCGGCGGTGAAGAGTATTTCGGCCGTGGCTTTGCCCACCTGACCCACGTCAACAACTACGAGCGGCTGGGCGAGGCGCTGGGAATGGGCCGCGAACTGGTCGAGCATCCGCAGCGGGCGGCCGAAGCGGAAATCGCCACCAAGGTGCTGGTGGTGGGGATGCGCGATGGCATGTTCGGCGCGCGGCTGTCCGACAACGTCAACGCCAACCATGTCGACTACCGGCAGGCGAGGGCCTCGGTTAATGGCGGTGAGCTGAACAACGGCAGCCCCCATCCAGACACCATCGCCACGCTCGCCACCGGATGGGAAGCGCAGGTCGCCGGCCTGGTCCAGCGCGTGCAGCAGCCGGGCTTCCAGATGCCGGTGCCGATCCATCAGGGGCCCGCTGGTGCGATGGACCTGCACCGTGGTGACGCCAACCAGCAGGTGCTGGAAGCACAGCAGTACCTGCAGCGGCTGGACATCCGCAACAACGCCAATGCCGCGATCAAGCCCGACGGTGACTTCGGTTCATCGACCGAGCAGGCCGTGCGCCGCTTCCAGACCGAACGGGGCATCAATCCGGCCAATGGCCGCATCGACGATGCATTGCTGGAGCGCATGCGCGCCGACACGCTGGCGGTCGATCCGGACTTCAAGCGCCGGACGGTGACCGACCTGACCGGGCCACTGGCCGACGGTAACCTGCGCCCAGGTGAGAAGGGCGAGCCGGTGTTCGAGATGCGCCGCCAGCTGGAGGCGCTGGGGTACCTTGCCGAACCGAACCCACGTGCCGAGCGCGATGCGCGCACGTTTGATGCCGGCATGCAGGCGGCCATGCGCGACTTCCAGCAGGACTACGGCCTGCCCCTGCGCCCGGGCAACACCATTGATGAAGATGCGCGCCGGCAGTTGAACGACGCAGCGGTGGCGCGGGAGTTTGCCCCCACCACCGAATTCGACCGCGCGGAGAACTGGCCGCCGCAGCGTCCGCCCTATACGCGGGCGGAGTTCCAGCCGGAGCAGGTACAAGCGCGGCAGCAGGCTGCGGCGAATCCACCGGTCGCTGGCCCCGCCGCACAGGAACAGCTGCCGCAGCGCAGTGGCGTGGAGTCGCTGTCAGCCAAGGACGCAGCGCTGTTCGAGCTCATCCGCCAGGGAGTGCCCGGAGCCATCGGCGATGAGCACGTCATGCAGGCCGTGCTGGAGTCCAAGCGCAATGGCATCGACGACGCCGGGCGCGTCGACCGGGTAATGATGGCCGGAGATCGCCTGTGGGTCGCCGGGATGATTCCCGGTGAACGCGCCAGTGTGGATACGGCGCAGCCCGCACGTTCGATGGACGACATGGTGAGCGATCTGGCCGGTGACAACCGGCAGCGCGAGCAGCAACTCGCCCTCGACAGCCGCCAGCACGAGAACCGCGGGCCGTCACTGGCTTGAGACGGCGGCAGCGACGTGCCCGTGGTGGGTCCGTCGCTGCCGCCAGGGTGTTACAGCGTCACCACCACCTTGCCGATCTGCTCGTTCGATTCCAGGTAACGGTGCGCGTCCTGGATCTGTGCGAACGTAAACACCTTGGCGATCAGCGGCGCCAGCACGCCCTTGTCCAGGCCATCGACGATGAACGCCTTCGCACGCGCCAGCGCCGCATCGTCGGACACGATTTCCGAGTACAGGTAGCCCTTCAGTGTCAGCGACTTGCCCAATACGTTGAACAGCGGGAACGGCGTCGGCTCGCTGCTCAGCGCGCCATATTCCAGCAGGATGCCGCCGCGTGCCATCGCCTCGGTGAGCGGCACGAACTGCGGGCCGCCGATGGGATCGAACACCACGCGTGCGCCAGCACCTGCGGTGATGCGGGCGACTTCGGCCACCAGGTCCTGCTCCTGGGTGGCGATGACATGGGCAGCACCGGCATCGAGCAGCGCCTGGCGCTTGCCCGGGCCACGGGTTACCGCAATCGGCGTTGCACCCACCGCGTTGGCGATCTGGATGGCAGCCAGGCCAACGCTGCTTGACGCTGCAGTGATGATGACGAAATCGCCGGCACCCAGCTTGGCCTGCTCCAGCAGCGCGCCCCAGGCGGTGACGTACTGCATCCACACCGCAGCGGCCTGCTCGAAGCCCAGCGACGGCGGATGCTTCACCACCAGTCGCGCCGGCACGTTGGCCAGCTCGCCATAGGTGCCCCAGCGGGCGATATCCAGCGGCGGCACGACGCTGACGGCATCGCCTGCAGCGAAGCCGGTCACCGCGCTGCCTGCGGCCTCAACCAGACCCGCCGCTTCATAGCCCAGCCGGCTCGGGAACTCTGCCTGCTGCAGATAGGCACCGTTGCGGAACATCACCTCGGCGCGGTTCAGGCCGATGGCCTTGACCCGGATCTGGATCTCATCGGCGGCAGGAGCGGGTACGTCGATATCGTCAACGCGCAGCACATCGGCGTCGCCATAGGCGTGGATGCGGACAACCTGGGTCATGGGGGTCTCCAAAGGGAACGCCGGCTGGTGGCCGGGCAGGGGGAACAGAGCGCTACTGTGCGCGTGGCCGGCGAACGATAGAAGGGGTAATCTGGCGTTTCATTGGAAAACAATAGTTTGCAATGGACCTGATCGTACCCCTGCGCAGCTTCGCCAAGGTGGCCGAGGTTGGCTCGTTCGCCGCCGCTGCCGAGGCACTGGACCTGTCGCCGCAACTGGTCGGCAAGCATGTGCAGACGCTGGAGCAGCATCTGGGCGTGCGCCTGCTCAACCGCACCACGCGCAAGCAGAGCCTGACCGACTTCGGGCAGGCGTACCTGGCCCGCGCCCGGGTCATCCTGGAGGAAGTGGAGAGTGCCGAGCAGCTGGCCGAGATCGCGCGCGGGCGACCGATGGGCCGGCTGCGGATCAGTGCGCCAGTCACCTTCGGCGTGCATGCGCTGGGGCCTGCGGTGGTGGCCTACATGCAGCAGTATCCCGACGTGCAGGTGGATCTGAACCTGTCCAACAGCCTGGTCAACGTGGTTGAAGACGGCTACGACCTGGTGTTCCGCACCGGTGATCTCGCCGACAGCGGCCTGGTCGCGCGCCGTCTGGGGCCGTACCCGCTGGCCCTGTGCGCTGCCCCCGGCTATCTGGCCGCACGGCCACCGATCGTCCACCCGCAGGACCTGAGCCGGCACGAATGCCTGGGCTTCGCCCACACGGTGATCCGTACGCGGTGGAGCTTCCATGACCCGCAGGGCGGCGTGTTGACCGTGCCGGTCTCCAGTCGCTTCATGGTCAACCAGGCCGAGCCGCTGCTGACCGCTGCGGTCGGTGGGCTGGGACTGATCCTGCAGCCATTCGAGATGATGTCCGCCGCTCTGGCCAGCGGCGACCTGGTGGAGGTGCTGCCTCGATTCGTGCCGGTGTCCACCTCGATCAACCTGCTGTATCCCCGCCATCGCCAGGTGACGCCGAAGCTGCGCAGCTTTCTGGATTTCTGCGTGGCGCGCTTCACCGAACAGAGCATGGCGCGTGAGCGTTGATCGAAGCGTGCGCAGCGGGTGGTGGCGTCGCTCGTTTACGATGGCGTCTTGCTACGCCTGCAGAGGATCTGCCATCACTCTATTGCATCTTTCCGCGTCCTGTTCTGTCCGCCTCGGATGCCGCGCCGGCTTGCTGCTGCTGATCGGCAGCGTCGGCACTGCCGGCGCACAGACGCCCGCCGCTGCGATCGCGGAGTGGGAGTTGCACGGCCGCGCCGAAGGCCTGGCCCGGCCCGATACCGTCTGCCAGGATTTCCTGCAGGCGATGGGCCGAAAACCTGCCGAGCTGGAATACGTCGGCTGCACGCAGGACGATGCTTCCTACCTCCAGCCGATGGAAGCGCGGTATCGCGTCAGCGGCGCGTCGGCGGCGGGTGTTGAAGCCTATCTGCAGCAGACCTTCGGCATGCCGCCATTGACGTACGTCTGTTGTGGCTGGAGCAACGGCGCACCTTATTTCTGGCGCCAGCAGCCGGGCAGCGTGAATTACCAGATCGGCATGGGCGTGGAATCGCTGCATCATCCGCGCGGGCAGTGGAGCGCGATTCCCTACTTCGCGGTGACCGTTGCGGTGAACCGGAAAAGCCCGTGATGGCGTACGTTTGAGCACCGACCAAAAGGTGGTGGATGCCAAGCCGTCGACGGCCTTCAGCGGCTGGGCGTTGAACGCGGTCAAGGCGATGCGCTTCGCCGCCACGGACAGCAACACCGAGCGCACGCCGATCCGCAGCGAAATGACCGCACGCTGGGGCGGCGGCAAGTAGTGCGCTAGGTCGGCACCCGCACCATCTTCGCCATCAGGTGTTCGACCACGCCCGCCGGGTCCGCCGTGCGGCCCACATGTGTGCTGGACATCTGCACCACCGAGCTGCGCTTGGCGGTGAGGAAATGGAAGCGCGCGCGCGCGGGCAGCTGCGCGATCGGGCCGGCGTCGGCATCGCCCCGGCAGATCGCCACGATGGCATCCAGCCACGGCTGCAGCGCTTCAATATCCAGCGCCGGCGCGAAGGCCTGCAGGCGCGCAGCGTCGACCTCGATCGCCGCTTCCAGGTGACGTGCGCCCGGGCAGGACACGATCACGCCGACGTTGATGAACTCCTCGCGTTCCACCCGCGGTACCACGCGGATGACCGCATAGTCATACGTGTGCAGCGTGGGCACGGATGGCCTCCTGCACGAACACCGCACGCACCTTCAGGCGATGCTTCAGGTAGTTGATGTAGCCCTTCCGGTAAGACTGGGGGCTGTCGAAGGCTGGCTCATCGACCAGCCAGCTGTCCGGCACCAGGCCGACGATGCGCTCGATTTCCGCATCCGGCAGGCGCGCGGCCAGTTCGGCATCCACCTCGGCGATACGGCTGGCGAACGACAGCAGCACGTGGTCGCGGATCAGCACGAAGGGCTTCTCGCAGGCATCGCCGGCGTTGGCCCAGTCGTGATGGAAGTACATCGCCGCACCGTGGTCGATCAGATACAGCTTGCGATGCCACACCATCAGGTTCGGATTGCGCGTGGTGCGGTCGACGTTGCTGGTGAACGCATCGAACCAGACGATGCGCGAGGCCAGCTCGGCGTCCACCGGCATCGCCGCCGGGTCGTAGTTGATCGCGCCGGGCAGGTAATCCAGGCCCAGGTTCAGGCCTTCGCTTGCGCGGATCAGATCCTGGATCTCCGGGTCGGGCTCGGTGCGGGCGAACTCGCTGTCCAGCTCCACGAACAGGATCTCCGGAATCGGCAGGCCCACCGCGCGTGCCATCTCGCCCGCGATCAACTCGGCAATCAGCGCCTTCGGCCCTTGGCCGGCACCACGGAACTTGAGCACCGCCATACCGTCGTCGTCGGTCTCGACCACGGCGGGCAATGAGCCACCTTCCCGCAAGGGGGTGATGTAGCGGAGGGCATGGACGGTACGCATGTGCGCATTCTAGCGTGGCCCACGCGTGGGTTGCGCCGGGCGATGCCCGGCGCCGCCCGTGTCCTCAATGCGACAGCGCGCTGCGCTGCTGCTCCTGCACCTGCTGGCGTGTCTGTTCCTGCGAGGCGTGTTCGGCTTGGCGCTGGTTGACGAGGGCGAGGCTGTCCAGGCTTTCCTGCACCGGCCGCTGCGCGGCTTCAGCCGTAGCTGCCGATGCGCGCAGCGACGCAGGATCATCCAGCGCGCCCTTCACCACGAACACGTTCTGTGCCGCGGCGACATGTCCCGCCTGGCGGCTGAGCACCACATGATCCACGCGGTCCAGGCCGTTCTCGCGGGCCAGCAACAGCAGGCTTGCGCTCAGGCGTTCACTGGAGGCGTCGAAGCTGCGGCCGTTGGCGGCATCCAGCTCTGCCACCTTGCCGCGGATCTGGTCGTGCAGTGCACGGTCGTTGCCGCCCGCCAGCGGCGCAGCGTGGGCCTCGACCGAGGGAGTGGCGGTCGCCTGAGCGGTGATGGGCACGTGGGCGTAGGTGCCCTCGGTGTGATCGAAATAACGCAGCGTGGACGGCGAAGTGCTGGTATCGAAGTAGGGCTGTCGTGGCGGCGTGCCTTTACCCAGAGAGAGGCCGTTCTGTTCCAGCAGGCTTTCCTGCAGGCCCAGCTGTGCCATGTTCACCGACATCCTGCTGATGCCATCGGGTGCCGGATTCCTGGCCTCTTCCTCGCAGGCGCGGCTGATGGCAGAGGCAGCGTAGAAATTCTGGTAGTCAGAATTGCCATTGGGCCCCAGCCCGGACGACACGCCTTCGTCGTAGTAGTGCTTGCCCATGCCCTCGATATTGGCAGCGGTGGCGGTCATGCTCAGGTCTGCGTTGAGCGTCAGGTCCGGATGCGCGGCGTAGGTCATCGGCGGCCCGGGCTGCACGCGCACGAACTCGTTTGCACGGGTACTTGCGTTGTATACATCCTCCAGCGTGGCGTCCGGGTTGGCGGTCTTGACCATGCCGACCAGTGCATTCCAGCCCTCGATGTTCGCCGATGCCTCGTCGCGCCGGTTGGCTGCGAGCAGGGTGCCGATGGCCTGAGTGTAGTCGTGGGTCGAATCGCGCGCGGCAATGTCTGCAATATCGGATTCAAACTGCTCGTAGGCCCGTTCGGTCGCTGCATCATTGAGCCCATGCTGGATCTCATGGCCCAGGACGAACGTCAGCTCTGCAGCATCGTGTTTGTCCGGGGCTGCCAGCGTGGACAGACTGGATGCCGGCAGGCGGATGGCCTTTGCGCCGCTGACGTACTCGCCGCCCACATTGCTGTCGGCGGGCAACAGCTCGAAGCGCTGCAGATGACCGGCGGTGATGGCCAAGTCGACCTGGGTTGCCAGCGCCGGAGAATTGGCAATGGCCTTGCGAAGGTTGTCGACCTGATCGGCCGTTACATCGGGTTTTCCTGCAAATTCGGTCAGCAGGCGTTCCGTATCCGCTGAAAGCGTAGGCATGGTGCGGTGCTCCTTACTGCACGGTCACAAGGCGGACGCAGGCATGCGCCGGCTCGCCAGATGGGGTTTGGTTCTCAGCCATCGTGTCGACCTTGATGGTCAGATCCGGACGATCGAAACGGTCATGGATGACCCGGCCGTGCTCGCCGCGGATGGTTTCGCGCTTGAAGCCAGCAGCCTGCAGACCCGAGGCGAACTGGTCGAAATCGACCTGGCAGATCGCCGACGCGTTGGCTTTGCGGTCGGTGGTGGTGTCGATGAAATTGAGATCGAGACGCGCATCGGCGGCACCAGCGTTCTTGACCTCCAGGCCGTAGCTCCACTCTGGAGTAAGCGTGCCACCGTAGCCGAAATGCCCCGGGCCGAAACGCTGCGCGGGCGTCTGCATCGCCTGCGATACCCGTTCAAGGGTCAGTTCACGGGTAGAGGTGGTGTCCTTGATCAGATCCAGCAAGCGCAACAGCAGTTGGTCTGCGCTGAGTGCAGACGGCGCTGCGGCGTCGGAGGCGGTCGATGCCATGGTAACGGGTCCTTGAGAAGTCGACGAACGATCAGTCGCGTGTGTGCAGGCGCAGAGCGAGGCCGAACATAGGGCGATTGCCCACGGCCGTGTGAATGCGTACCCAAACATAAGCGTTCCCTGCATGTTGAGCGCTGACCCTAGGTCGGGTCAGGTGAATCACAGGTTAAATGTAATTGACGATTGCTGGAATCGGGGCAGGGTGCGTTCGGCTCAGGTACTTGCTGCAAGCGGAGTGGCCCTGGGCCCGGATGCCACGGAACTTCTTCACTTCGCCATTCCGTCAGCGGTGGCAGCATCCAACCGTGTAGACGATCAAGCGCAGGCGTGGCCTTGCGTAGCGGGTGTCCCTGCCGCTTTCCCGCGACCGGCACTTCGCAACTCGTATCCGGCACATTGCGCAGCGTTGAAGGTGGTCCTGCGAGGCCACTCCCCCGGCAAGGAGGCCCGCGATGCACTGTCTTGTTCACGCGTACCCCTACCGCATCAGCGACCGGCCTGTTGCCCAGGCCAAACGCGCTGGTGTCGGCGAACATGCTGAAACCGCTGCTGCGGTTCATGCAGCGTCAGACAGAATTCTTCCGTGAGTTGAGCACCGATGGTTGGCTCTGCATCCCGCAGTGCGCAGAGCCACTACATGCATGCGAGTCGCCCCACGACGCTGCTTTGTTCGCAGCACTGGGCGCGCATCTCGTCCACGATGTCCACGCAGGCTTCCGAGGTGCACGATGAGCAACGAATCGAGAGGAGCCCTGCCGCCCCTGGATCTGGATGATGCCAAGGCCGCGCAGATGATTGGCAAGCTGGTACTGGTGGGCGTTACCCGTTTTGGTGGCGATGGCCAGGTGCAGGGGCTGGAGCAGTTTGCCGGTACCGTGCTGAGGGTCAGTGCCGAAGAAGGGCTGGTGCTGGCCGATGGCGATGACGGCCATGAGCGCTACCTGCCGCCGATGCTGGACCAGTACCTGCCGGCCGCGCCGGGCGAGTACCAGTTGCGGTCCAGCGGGGTGACGGTGATCGATCCCGATTATCTGTCCACCTGGGAGCTGCACGCACGGCAGTAACCGAGGGGTATCCAGGGAAGGGGCCGGGCCATGCAGGGCCACGCTTTGCAGGATGGGGCGACTAGCCCTTCCGGCCCATTTGCCGGTGGGCCGGGGGTGTTAGATTCGGCCCATGCCCGCAGTGCGGGTACCCAACTCACTCCCAGGGGAAAAGGATGCTCATCCGTCGTACCTCTCTGGCGGCGGCCGTTGCCGTTGCCACGCTCGGCCTGCTGGCCGCCGGCCCGGCCTTCGCCGACTACGCCAAGCCGCCGGAACATCTGCTCAAGGTACTCAAGGCCCCGCCGCCGCCAGCACCGAACATCGACCCCAGCGGGCAGCGGCTGCTGCTGACCACCGCGCAGACCTATCCGTCCATCACCCGCGTGGCGCAGCCGTACCTGAAACTGGCCGGCGTGCGCCTGGAACCGAAGAACCGCAGCCGCCACGACACCCCCGGCGGCTACGGCATTCCGGCCTGTGTGGCCGACTTCACCCTGGTCGAGATTGCCAGCGGCAAGAGCACCAAGGTCAACCTGCCGCAGGGCTGCGCAGGGGCCGCGCAGTGGTCGGCCGATGGCAGCCGTTTCGCCTTCCAGAATGCGGTCGATACCAGCGTGCAGCTGTGGGTGGGCGACGCCGCCACCGGCCAGGTGAAGCAGGTGCCGAACGTGCAGCTGAACCCCATTTTCGGCAGCACCGTGCAGTGGCTGGGTGGCGGCCAGAGTCTGCTGGTGAAGCTGGTGCCGGCCAACCAGGGGCCGGCGCCGTCCAACGGCGGCACGCCCACCGGTCCGGACGCGCAGGAATCGCTGGGCAGCAGTGGCGAGAGCAGCACCTATGAAGCGCGCGACACGCTGACCAGCGTGCACGATGAAAAGCTGTTCGCCTATTACGGTGCCTCGCAGCTGGCGGTGGTCGATGCCGCTGCCGGCAGCGTGCGCCCGGTTGGCCAGCCGGCGCTGTACAACGATGTCAACGCCGCACCCGATGGCGTGCATGTGCTGACCGAAACCCTGAAGGCACCGTTCTCGCATGCGGTGACCTACCAGCGCTTCGCCAACGATGTGGCCGTGCTGGACCTTGGCAATGGCCGCAACACGGTGCTGGCAAGCCTGCCGCTGGCCGATCGCGTGCCGGTACACGGCGTGCCGGAAGGCCCGCGCGGTTACGACTGGCGCTCCACCGATCCGGCCACCCTGGTCTATGCCGAAGCGCTGGACAAGGGCGACTGGAAGGTGAGCGTGCCGCATCGTGATCGCGTGCTGATGCTGAAGGCGCCGTTCACCGGGAAGCCGGTGGAAATCGCTCGCACTGCGCAGCGTTTCGAGGGCTTTGCGTGGTCGGCCGACCCGGCTGTGTCGTTCCAGTTCGAGAACGACGAGAACCGCCACTGGATGCAGACCCGCATCGTCGATGTGGACCAGCCGAAGAAGGAAGGGCGACTGCTGTGGGACATGTCCAGCGATGAGCTGTATGGCAACCCGGGCAACCTGGTGTTCAAGCGCCTGCCCAGCGGTGCGCCGGTGGTGCGCCAGGAGGGCAACACCGTGTTCCTGCGCGGGCAGGGTGCGTCGCCGCAGGGCGACCGTCCGTTCCTGGACGCGCTCAACCTGGATACGCTGAAGAGCGAACGCCTGTTCCGCAGCGATGCGGATGCCTATGAGCAGGTCATCGGTTTCAGTGCCACGCCGGGCCATCTGGTCACCTGGCACCAGTCGGTGATGGACCCGCCGAACGCGTTCGTGCGTCTGCTCGGTGAGCGCATCGCCGATGCCAAGGCCGGCGAAGCGCAGTTCGAGTCCAGGCCCACCGCGTTGACCAAGCTGGTCGACCCGACCCCGGAAGTGCGGCAGATCCAGAAACGCCTGGTGACCTACAAGCGAGCCGATGGCGTGGACCTGTCGTTCACCCTGTACACGCCGCCGGGCTACAAGGAAGGCCAGCGCGTACCGGCGATCCTGTATGCGTACCCGGCCGACTTCGCCAATGCCGCGCAGGCCGGGCAGGTGTCCGGTTCGCAGCAGACCTTCACCCGTCTGCAGCCGTACCGCCTGATGCTGCTGGCCGGCTACGCGATCATCGACAACGCCTCGTTCCCGATCGTCGGTGACCCGAAGAACGCCTACGACACCTATCTGGAACAGCTGGAAGCTGACGCCAAGGCGGCGGTGGACAAGGCGGTGGAACTGGGCGTGGTCGATCGCAACCGCATCGGCGTGACCGGCCACAGCCATGGTGGCCTGATGACTGCCAACCTGATCGCCCACACCGACCTGTTCAAGGCCGGCGTGGCGACCAGTGGTTCGTACAACAAGACCTTTACCCCGTTCGGCTTCCAGAACGAGCGCCGCTCGGTGTGGCAGGCGCAGGATGTGTACCTGAAGGCCTCGCCGTTCTTCTACGCCGACAAGATCAAGCTGCCGCTGCTGCTGGTCCATGGCGAGGACGATGCCAACCCGGGCACCGAGCCGTTCCAGTCGCGCAAGCTGTACCAGGCGATCCGTGGCAATGGCGGCACCACCCGCTTGGTGATGCTGCCGAACGAGCCGCACTGGTACACCGCGCTGGAATCGAATGAACAGCTGGTCTATGAAATGCTCAACTGGTTCGACACTTACGTGAAGAACGCGAAGTAATCCGGCAAGGCCGCCCTCCGGGGCGGCCTTTCTGTTTCAGGCGTCGTGTAGCGCCCAGCGATGCCCGGTTGCTTCTACAGGATGACCGCATGCTCCACAGAACCTGCTTTCCAAGGAGCCTCATGAACGCGTGGTTTCTCGTTGTCGTGGCCCTGTGTCCCGCCGCCATGGCTACTGCAGCCGATGTGCCCATGCGCATCGATGTGGCCTACGAATGGTCCGGCTGGGGAGGTGTTTCGGAGCACTGGCGCATCGAGCGCGATGTACGTGGAATCACCACGCGTGTTCGTGTCACAGATTCGGCGGGAAACCAGGAATTGCCCAAGCAGGTATTGCCGGCCGCTGCCGTCGAAGCGTTCGAGGCGGCTATTGGTGCTGCCCCGCTGTCCAAGGAGGCCGCGATCAGTCTGATTGCCGCCCGCCTTGATCGCGCCGCGATGCTGGAGTTGGATCCGAAACTGAGGTCAGTGCCTCCAGCATCGTGCACATTCGCCGATCAGCAGGCGTGGGCCCGTCGGACGCTGACTGTCCAAGGGCTGCACCAGCGGGTGCGGCAGCACTTCAAGGGGGAAGGCGTGGCGTGGACTGACGATTATCCGGTGATGTCGGTGACAGTGCGCCGCCAAGGCAAGCCTGATGTGCTGTTCCTGTCGAGATCGCAGAAGGCGCTGATGCTGCCATGGAAGCACGTGCCAACTGGGCAGGTGAATCAGCAGACCCTGGCGCTCGCGCCGGATCAGTGGCGCCCCGCGCTGAGTGACGCGTTGACCCTATTGCTGCCAGAAGGGGAGGCAACGCGTGCCCGCTTCAGAAGCACCTGGCTGCAGCATCGCTTGAAGCAGGAGCTTGCGCTGGAGGCATTGAAGTGCACGACCGGGCCATGAACAGGGGACTTGAACTGCGATGGCACAGCCGGCGCCAGTATCCCCCTGTGGGTGTTGCGTAACCATCTGTGATGCAGGCATGGACCGGCCACAAAGCTGCGGTACGCTGCGCATCTGATGTCCGCTACGGGTTCGCTCCATGAAGGCCTTCATCCTCGCCGTATCGCTGTCGATGTCCGTTGTTCCGGTCGCTGCATTCGCCCAGCCGCTGCCGGCTGAGCTGGCAGCGTTGGGCATCACCCCCGGCATGCCCTATACCAAGGCCAAGCGACTGCTTGATGCCGCAGGGTGGCAGGCGAGCGCGCCACGCGATGCGCCCGAAGTACTGGAGGGTTTCCCGGAAGTGGGTTGCCAGAAGGGCGGCAACAACTGCAGCAGTACTTTCGCCAAGGACGGGCAGCAGGTCGCTCTGCAGGTGGGAACCACATTGGCGGGTCAGCCCTTCGTGCAGGGCGGCCGCTGAGCGAGATCCGCGCTCATCCCAGCGGCAGGTTATCCAGTGCGCGCGACATCCGATCGTGCAGGTCGCGCACGCGTTCGGCCTTGGCGTCCACACGTCGCTCATCGCCGAAGCTGCGCACATAGGCGCATGCGGCGAAACCGGCACTTTCCCTTTCGTATTCGGCAATCCAGGCCAGGCGGTCGGGGTTGCTGGCCTGCTCGGCCGACCAGGCCGCCACCGGTGGACGGATACGCGCGATGATGCCAAGCCGCCACGGCTTCGGTGTCAGCCGCGCACGGAAGCAATGCTGCAGCGTGCACATGCGTGCATACAACGTGTCGGTACCCAGAGCCTTGAAGAAGGCATGCACCTGCGCATCCTGTGGTTCGAACGTGGCATGCATCGCCAGCACGCGCAGCCCGGCCGGGGTGCGGTAGGCGCGCAGGTGCCAGTCGGGGTGGTGTTCGACGAACGCCTGCACACGCTGCAGCGCGATGCCTTCGGCGCCGCCGGACCGGGCCAGCCGGCGCTTGCGCCGCTGTGACATGATCTGGTTGACCACCACCATCGCGATGCCGCCGGACGCCAGGCCGATATTGAAATTGCCCAGGGCCCCGCCGATCAGTGCACCGGCTGCCAGCAGCCCCAGTGCGCCGAGCAGCGGCAATGCGCAGCCTGATGGAGTGGGCACGTGGTCGATGTCGGCAAACAGGACATCGGGGGTGTTCAGGCACAACGCGCCGTAGCTGTTGCGGGTGACGATGACATCATCCCTGCGCTGCACGATCTGCTCGCGGATCGGGATGCCCTCGACACCGTAGTTGGTTCGTCGCTCGCGACGCGGCACGGACTGGCCGCTGAGGATGTCATCGAGCGCTTCGCGTGCACGCGCATCGGCGTGGGCCTGTGCGGCATCCTGGTCGTCGTCGGACCAGCCGAATCGGCGTACCACCACCGGCCGGCCCTTGTACCTGTCCTGCAGGCGGGCTTCGGCCCAGTAGGCTGGAACGATCATCATCCTGTCTTCCCCTTGCGTCCATGGCAGCCGGTCGCCGCGAGTCTGGCACAGCAGGGCAGGGCGTTGCACGATACGGCAGCGCATGCGCCGCCACGGTGATAGATTGCGCGCTTCGCGTGCACTCCACCAAGGACGGAGCCATGTTCGTGTCGTTGCGTCGCCTGCTAGCCCTGGCCCTCGGCGGGGTGGTCGGCACCACCCAGGCGGCGGTGCCGGGACCTGAAATCCTGACCTCCGACGCCACCCGCTTCTACGCGCTGTACGAGGCGGCAGGTGGCAAGCCCAGCGTGGCCCAGTTGGGGCAGTATCTGGCACAGGGCACGCCGAGCCTGGCCCAGTTCGCGAAGCTGCGCCGGGTGACCGCCGAGCGCATGGCCGAGGCGATGGCGCGCGAGCCTGCGGTGTATGCCAATGGACGGGCCTGTCTGGCGGAGTTGCCGGCGGTGCGGCAGCGACTGGTGCAGGTGTTCGCCAATCTGCAGGCGATCTACCCGCAGGCGAAGTTCCCGCCCGTGGCGATCGTGGTGGGGCGCGGCAAGCCAGTAGGCATGACGTACCCGGACGGGGTGGTGATCGGCCTGGAAGCGCTGTGCGCGGCCGACTTCATGAACGCCAATGCGCAGGACCGCTTTGTGCACGTGATCGCGCACGAGTACGTGCATATCCAGCAGACCGGCGTGAGCGAGTACGAAGCGGGCGACCCGCAGGCGACGGTGCTGCGCGAGTCGCTGGGCGAGGGGATCGCCGAGTTCATCGCCGAGCTGATTTCCGGCAATGTCGGCAATGGTCGCCACGCTGGATGGACGCGGGGCAGGGAAGTGCATATCGAAAGCGCGTTCGCGCTGGATATGGACAGCACCGATCTGAAGCCCTGGTTGTACAACTACACGCCGGGTTCGCAGGAGCCCTACGACCTCGGTTACTGGGTGGGCTATCGCATCGCCAAGGCGTATTACCTGCAGGCCGACAACAAACGCGATGCTGTGCGTGCGCTGATCCAGCAGGACAGCCCGAAGGCGATCCTGCAGGCCAGTGGCTGGACGCCGGGTATGTGGATGCCGGCCAAGGTGACCGGTGTAGCGGCAAGGGCGGCTGCATCGGCAAAGTGACCCTTCGCAGACCGCGCTAGACTGCCCGTGTCGACAGCGGAGGATGCTCATGCGCAGGATGGTTTCAATGGTGTGGCTACCGGCTGGCCTGCTCATGGCAACGCTGGCCACGCCAGGGATGGTGCAGGCGGCCAGCACTCCGCTGCTGACCAGGCCGGTCGAGCAGGTGCAACCGGACGAGGTGCGTTTCATGCAGCAGCGCCTGTCCGACTGGCCACAACTGCAGAAGTACCGCGCGGCCAATGCCGCTTTACCCGCGCCACGGGCCGGCCAGTCACGCGTGGTGTTTTTTGGCGATTCGATCACCGAAGGGTGGGGCGCGGACGGCAGCAGCACCTTCTTCCCGGGCAAGGGCTACATCAATCGTGGCATCAGCGGGCAGACCACCGCGCAGATGCTGGTGCGCTTTTCGCAGGATGTGCTGGCGCTGCGCCCGAGCGTGGTGGTGATTCTGGCCGGCACCAATGACATCGCCGGCAACACCGGGCCGGCCACGCAGGCGATGATCGAGGACAACCTGCAGGCCATGCTGGACCTGGCGAAGGCGCATGGCATCGCGGTGGTGCTGGCGTCGGTGCTGCCTGTCAGCGAGTACCCGTGGATGCCGGGCATCACGCCTGCGCCCAAGGTGCGTGCATTGAATGCTGCGCTGAAGCGCCATGCCGACGCACGGGGTCTGGTCTATCTGGACTATTACGCAGCGATGACCAACCGTGCCGGTGGACTGGATGCGCAGTTGGCATCCGATGGCGTGCACCCGACGGCGAAGGGCTATGAACTGATGGCACCGCTGGCCGAGGCAGCGATCACCCATGCCCTCAAGGATGGGCAACCGAAAGCCGATAATTGAGGTCGAAAAGGTCAATTGTTGGCGTAATCGGCCTGGAGGATGATGCTTGGCCGCTACAGAATATCCAGCTTCGAATTGGTAAAAGCGATGGCCGGTGTTTCCACCACAGTGATAGAAGCAGTGGCAACCGCAGTTTTCAAACGCGGTCCTTCGCTTGTGACCGAGATTTATTCGGCACCAGGCGACAACCTTCAACGATTCGAAAGTGCTGACGAACTCTGCAGTTATGCGGAGTCACTTCGGCATGTGAGAGGAGGGACACTGTTTGTTGGTGTTCAGTACCCTGAGATGGGAGGCGTGGTCAGTACCCGGGAATATGAGCTGACCAAGGGCCCAGACAGCGGGAAGCCGCGCTCGCACGCGGGAGGTTGGGGGTTGATACATGTGCTTCTGCCCGTCAGCCGGGATGCCAGCAGCACTGCAAGGATTTACGTCATTTCCGAGCGTTCTGCCCTTGGGAGGGAGCGAGGTGGCGTGCGCTTCAGTCCGGTGAGGGATTGGAACTGGAAGGCAATTGAGTCGCACGCGCGAAGATTGAAGCGCGTTCTGAAGGAAGCTGTTTGAGGGCTTGCCACTGTGGGTGCCTGCCAGCGGGCATTATTTTTCGAATGACAGGGTGGCCAGCAGCCACTCACAGAACCGCATCACCAGCGGATCGCGGGCGCTGTCCTCGTGCAGCAACCAGCTCCAGCGCGGTCCGCGCACATAGGCCTCATCCAGCGGCTGCAGCAGACCCTGCGCGCGCGCCGGTGCGGCCAGCAGTTCGCTGACCAGTGCGATCCCCAGGCCCTGGCAGGCGGCATCCAGCAGTTGTCCTGGCTCGGAGAAATTCAGGCCTTCGCGTTGCTGGCCGACGTCGGCGCCGCCCTGCACCTGCCACTGGCTCCAGTCCATTTCGCGCTCGCCGTGAAGCGTGCTGCGCTCGGCAACAGGGAGCGCCAGCACGCTGGGGTGGCAGGCCGGATACAGCCGGTCCTGCAGCAGCACGCGATGCTCGCAATGCGCCTGTGCCTGCAGATCATCGCGAACGCTGATGTCCAGTGTCTGCGCGGTCATGTCCGGCGCCTCTTCGCTGGTCAGCAACCACAGATCGGCCTGTGGCTGCTGGCGGCGGAAGTCGCCCAGCCGCGGTACCAGCCAGTGGCGCGCGAAGGCGGGGCTGGTGTTGACGATCAGTTGATTCGGCTTGCGGTACTGATCGAGCCGACGGATGCCACTGGCCAGTTGCCGCAGCAGCGACTGCGTGGTTTCCAGCAGGTCGATGCCGGCATCAGTGAGGGTTACGCTGCGGCCCTGGCGGAAGAATAGCGGCTGTTCCAGGGAGTCCTCCAGCCCGCGGATCTGCTGGCTGATGGCCGACTGGCTCAGGTGCAGTTCCTCGGCGGCACGATGGAAGCTGCCGAGCCGGGCGGCAGCCTCGAAGCCGCGCAGGGCATTCAGCGGGGGCCAATGCTTGAGCATGATCGATAAGTCTGACTGATCGTATTTCCCCAGAATCTATCGTTTGTTCTCATCCAACAGCAAGGGCAACATGGATCTGTCGCGCATCAGCCGGTGCGCCTGAACCGATCAGCTGGACTTCTTGGTCCACCTCTGGAGCCTGTCATGTCTACCCGTCGCCATTTCATCACCCAACTCGCCGCTACCGCCGGCCTGGGCGGCCTGGCCGCGCTGGGTCTGGCCGGACTGCCCGCCCGCGCCCGTGCCGCTGCGCCGGCCGGGTGGCAGATGCCCGATGAGCACGGTCCGCAGGAGCGGGTCTTCCTGGCCTTCGCTGCACAGCCGCGGGTATGGGGCGCGCAGGCCGATGCAGTGAACAATGCCGTCGCCCGGCTGGCGCGCACCATCGCCCGCCATCAGCCGGTCAGCGTGCTGTGCCGTCCTGCACAGCGCCGGCAGGCGCAGGAACGCTGCGGCAGTGACAACATCGAATTCCTCGACGTGCCGCTGGACGATATCTGGGTGCGTGACTACGGCGGCTGTTTCGTTACCGATGGCAAGGGCGAGCTGGGCCTGGTCGACTTCAACTTCAATGGCTGGGGCGGCAAGCAGAGTGCGCGCAACGACGGTGCAGTAGCACCGTGGCTGGCGCAGATGACCGGCGCGACGCTGCTGGAAAGCGATCTGGTGGGCGAGGGCGGTGGCATCGAAGTCGATGGCCACGGCACCGCGATCCTGACCGAAAGCTGCTGGGTGAACCGCAACCGCAATCCGGGCTGGTCACGCGCGGATATCGAAGCGGAGTTGAAGCACCACCTGGGCCTGCGCAAGGTGATCTGGTTGCCCGGCATCGCTGGCGAAGACATCACCGATGCGCACGTGGATTTCTACGCACGCTTCGTGCGCCCCGGCGTGGTGATCGCCAACCTGGACAACGACACCGAATCGTACGATTACGATCTGACCCGCGAGCATCTGCAGATCCTGCGCGAGGCTACCGATGCCGACGGTCGCAGGCTGCAGGTGCATACGCTGCCGCCGCCGTTGGGCGGGCGCGACAATGTGCACACCCGCGACAATGACGATCTTGCCCGCGGCTACATCAATTACCTGCCGATCAACGGTGCGGTGATCGCACCGCAGTTTGGTGACGCGAAGGCCGATGGTTACTGCCGTGAACTGCTGGAAGACCTGTATCCCGGTCGCACCATCGAGCAGGTGGATATCGATGCGATTGCCGGCGGTGGCGGCGGCATCCACTGCGTGACCAAGAACATGCCGCGGGTGTAGTGCACCGACGCGGCGGCGCTGCGATACAGTGTCTGCCGAGCCGGCCGCGCATGGTGGCCGCCACGGACGACGAGGCAGGGAATGCAGAACGGAATCGGCAGCAGGCTGCGCTTGGCCGGCGTGGCCACGGTACTGATGCTTGCAGGTCAAGCGAGCGCCATCGCTGCACCTGCAGCGTCAGCGGTTACACGTGAAGCGGTGGATGGCGTTTCCCTGAGCGAATGGACCGCCCGTTGGTGGCGCTGGGCCAATGCGCAGAGGGTGGCGCCCTACATGGATCCCGACGGCCGCCTGTGCGAACTGGGCCAGGAGGGACCGGTCTGGAACCTGGCAGGGACCAATGGCCGCTTCCAGCCACGCAGGCAGTGCGTAGTGCCCGAGGGCAGACACCTGTTGCTGCCCATCATCAACATGGCCAGCTACCAGACCGGGGAAGACGTAACCTGCGAGGAGTTGCAGGCCGGCGCGGCGATCAATAACGACTATCTGGTCAGCGCTGTGGTGCTGCTGGACGGGCAGCCGCTGGGTGACATGCGCCTGCACCGCGTGAAGAGCGAAGGTTGCTTCCGCCTGGATCCGGACGACGACGATTCGCGATTGGCGGCAGCCGATGGCTACTGGCTGATGCTCAAGCCACTGACGCCCGGTCGGCACACCGTGAGCGTCGGCGCCAACTACGGCGCGCCCGAAGGTGGCGCGTACAGTCAGATGCGGCAGACGTTCGAGTATGTGCTGCATGTGGGCGGCCGCACGCAGATCACCCTCGTGACTCACACGATGCTGGAGGCGTCCGCTCCCTGATCTGCGCGCCCGGGGTCAATCATGGTCCTGCTTCAACGCCAGATCGGCAGCCAGCAGTGCCTCGGCTGCCGCACTCAGGGCCGGCGAGGGCGGAGCAACCACGCCGATCGATTCCATCATCTGCGGCATGCCGACGAACTGCCGGGCACGGCGGTCGTAGATGCCGGTGATCAGCAGTGCACGCGTCGCGGTTTTCTGCTCCGGGCCGATCAGCACGCGCTGCTCCATGATGCCGCGCGTGCCGACCCAGCCGACCAGCCGCGTTTCCAGGGTGAAGCGCTGGAACGGCTTCAGCTCGCGCCGGAACTGGATGGTGCCGGCGCCAACGATCGGCGCCCACTTCTCACGCAGCGCCACCTTGCCCAGCCCCATGCGCAGGATCAGGTCCAGCCGGCCCAGGTCGAAGATGTTCCAGTAGCGGCCGTTGGTCATGTGCAGGTTGCTGTCCAGGTCGTTGGGCAGCACCCGGAACGACAGGCGAGAGACCCCGAATGGCGCGTCCAGCTTCGGTCGGAACAGGCTGCACAGCAGCAGGTGGAGCAGGCGGAACCAGAGATTCATGGTTATGACGACTGTTATAGAACGGTCGATACGCTAGTCTATGACGACTGTCTTAGCAAGGAGCCTGCCGTGAGCCCGCGATCATCCGATGCCCCCCAGCGTGTGATCGATGCCGCGGCGCAGATGCTCGCGCGGGTGGGCCTCAATGCCACCAGCATCCGCGAAGTAACCAAGCTGGCCGAAGCGCCGCTGGGGTCCACCTATCACCACTTCCCGGGCGGCAAACAGGAACTGCTGGCACGGGCCACCACCATGGCCGGCGACAAGGTGGAGGCACTGCTGATCGAGCTGTTGAAGGGCGGTGCAGTACAGGGGTTGCAGCAGTTCCTGGCGCTGTGGCGCGAGCGCCTGCTGCGCACCGGTTTTCGCGCCGGCTGCCCGGTGCTGGCGGCGGCTGTCGAGGAGCCGGTGGAGGCTACGCCGAGCCAGCCGCGTGCGGCGGCCGCTGAAGTGTTCGTGCGCTGGCAGGGGCACTTGGCTGCTGCCTTCATTGCCGATGGTCACGAACCTGCTGCAGCGAACGGGCTGGCCAGCCTGGTGATCGCCAGCGTGGAAGGGGCGGTTGCGATGAGCCGCGCGATGCAGGACATCGCCCCGTTCGACCGGGTGGCGGCGCAGTTGTTGAAGGCGGCTGCACCGCCTGCTTGAGAGGCCCGCGGACTACTTGAAGAACATGTAGACCAACCCTGCAAACATGGGCACCAGCACAGCGATAGTCGATGCGACCAGCCAGCGCGCATAGCGGCTGGCCGCATCGGCACCTTGCCTTTTCAGTGCCCAAGCGTGCAGGGGCAAGACCAGTAGGGCCTGCAGGAACAAGGCCGCCACCGCGGCAAGCCAGAGCGCAAATACGCCCAGGCAGCCGTCACTCAAGCAATAAGTGCCGAACCACGAGCCCCAGCCTGCCAAGCCGATCATCGGCAGGAACATGACGCTGGCAACAGGACGGGTGAACTGGGACGCTTGCATGCCGGGGTCGTTCCATTCCGTGGCTGCCCAGAATATAGGATCCGCTCCGTGCTGCGGTTGCCGTGGAACGTGTGGGAACGCGACTGGACTTGGCCTGTAGACGTGCCCCCACGGCAGGGTAGAATCCAGCCAGCGCAGCCCGCGCGTGCTTGGCAAGGATGTCTGCATGCTGCACCACCTCTCGTTGGGTGTCCGCGATCTGGAGCGTGCAGGTCGCTTCTACGATGCCGTTCTTGCAGCACTCGGTTACCGCCGCGTTTTCGAGGACGACACCGCGATCGGCTATGGCCTGGTCGATGATGAAGACCTGCTCTGCCTGAAGCTGCGCGACGATGCGGCGGCGCCGGGACCCGGCTTCCATCTGGCGCTGGCGGCAACCACGCGCGCGGCCGTTGATGCCTTCCATCGTGCTGCGTTGGAAACCGGAGGCCAGGACAACGGACCTGCTGGCCTGCGCCCGGATTACGGTGACCACTACTACGCGGCCTTCGTGATCGATCCTGATGGCCATCGCATCGAGGCGGTGACCAAGGCGGCGACATGAGGCACGGACGCCAGCCCGTTTCGCTGCCGGGCAGCCGCGACACCGAAGCGATGCGCGCCCGTCGGCAACTGCAGCATCACGGCTGGCCACGGCTGCAGATGGCACTGATCGTCGTGCTGACCGGCGCCGCAGGATTCCTCGCCTCGCACGTGCTGCGCCTGGCGGGCATGGACGCGATGCTGCTGCGCTATCCCCTGGCCGTGCTGATGGCCTATGGCGTGTTCCTGCTGCTGATGTGGATCTGGATCCGTTGGCGCTGGGATGCGGTGGCCGACGGATTGAGTTCCGGGCCCGGCGGCGGTGGCAGCCAGGGATCACCGTGGAGTGGCAGCGGTGGGCATTCCGGCGGTGGTGGCGCGTCTGCGTCGTGGGGTGAATCCGCAGCGTCCTCCAGCACGAGCGCCGACAGCACGTCGTTGCTGGACGTAGCCGACGGCGAGGCAGGCCTGCCGCTGCTGGCCATTCTCGGCATCATCGCGCTGGTGGCTACGGTGCTCCTGGCCAGTGTCTGGGTGGTCTGGTCGGCGCCGGTGCTGATGGCCGAACTGCTAGTGGATGCGGCCATCGCCGGCGGTCTGTACAAGCGTATGCAGGGGATGCAGGAGCAGGGCTGGTGGCGGCTGTGCCTGTCCCATACGATCTGGCCGCTGCTGGGCCTGCTGGTGTTCTTCGCCGCGCTGGGCTGGCTTGCGCAGGAGCTGGCGCCCGGTGCGGTCAGTCTGATGCAGGTGTTCAAGGCCTTGTAGCGGGATCTGCCACGACGTTGAATTTCAATCACACGCAAGGAGAAGCGCATGGATGTCGCTGCACGCAGTAACAGGAAGTTCGTTCGTTGGTTGATGGTGGCGATGCTCGCCCTGTTGATGCCGTTCGCGGTGCTGGCCCAGTCCACGCCCACAGCGGCCCCGCCCACAACGGAGGCGGCCGCAGAAGAAGCCCAATGCCGCGCCTGCACCTATGAACGCATCGGGCACAAGGTCGACATCGGCCTGGTGGCCCTGGTGTCGCTGCTGGTGGTTGGCCTGCTGGTGGCCATTTCCCGCGAGTGGGGGACGACCTCGCAGCGCTGGACCTCCCGCACGATGGCCCTGCTGCTGGTGGGTATCGGCGTGGCCCTGCTGTGGTGGGCAGGCAGCATCATCTACCTCGGTTACAACCCCTGGCAGGAGGACGCCGCGCCGCTGGATGCTGCGTTGGCCGCTACGCTGCTCAGTACGTCGCCGAAGTGGCTGGCGGGGCTGTTGATGATGGGCTTCGCGCCCACGGTCTGGCGGCGCAGTGAGCGCCTGCCGTCCTGGCGCATTGCGTGATCCCAGGGGGCGCCGGGCCATGTCCGGCGCTCCCGTTAGGAATCAATCGAAGCGCCAGCGCACGCCCGCGTACACGCCGCGGCCTTCACCGGGCGTGGAGCGCGCCACGTCCTTGCCGGCATCGTTGTAACCGGGGGTGACGGTGGCGGCGTAATGGCGGTCACCGATGTTGCGCATTTCCGCCCACAGCTGCCAGCGGCCGCCCGGAGCGTCGTAACCGATGCGGCTGCCGAAGATGACGTGGCTGTCGGCCCAGTAGCTGTTGGCATAGTCCACTGCGATGCGCGAGGAATACTCGGTGTTCAGTGCTGCATACAGGCCCGAAGCGTGGTCGAAGCGCAGTTCGGCCTGGTAGGCATGGCGCGGCAGACCCGGCAGGCGGTTGCTGCCGAAGCGCGTGTCATGGCGATAGCGGAAATCGCTGAAGGTATAGGCCTGGCGCAGCAACAAACGGCCCGGTGCGGCCTGCCACAGGGTGCTGTCCAGACCGGCCTCGATGCCACGGTGTACGGTGGGGCTGGCGTTGTTCTCGGCGATGAACAGGTTCGGCACCGGCTGCAGTTCCACGCTCAGCAGTTCATGGTTCACGTGCGCGTAGTAGCCGGTCAGTTCCCAGCGGCCCAGCGCGTTGTCGCCGCGTGCACCGAGTTCCAGCGTCGTGGCGGTCTGGTTCTGCATTGGTACTGGCGCGCGCTGGCGGCCGCTGGACGGACCATTGCCCGCGCCGAAGTACTGGTTCGAGCCCCAGATCATCGACCATGGATGGGGCGCTTCCACCGAACGGCTGAGGTTGCCGAACCACTGTGTCTGCGGCGTCTGCTGCCAGGTGAAGCCCAGCCGCGGCGCGTAATCCCAATCGTGCTCGCGCAGGCGGCCACCAGTGCTCGGCCAGGTGACCTGCACATCGCGGCGGGTGTTGATCAGTGCAAACCCGGTCTGTACGCGCAGACGCTCATTCACGGCCAGGTTGTTGCCGATGTGCAGCGTGCTGTCGGTGCCGTGGTGGCGGAAGTCGCGCGTGCGGGTGCCGGCGGCATAACCGTTGTTGGCAAAGCGCAGCGACTCGCGCACATCGGCATCCAGGTCGTGGGTAACGCGCAGGCCGACGGTGGTCTCGCTGTCCAGGCCGAACAGCGTATGCCGGCGGCGGTAGTCCAGCGTCGCGTTGAGGTTGGCGTAGTCCAGCTGCTGGCGGTACAGGCTTTCGTTCAAGTCCATCGGATACTTGTGATAGACCAGCCCAGCCTGCAGCGACGAATCCTCGTCGATCTGCAGCGTGGTGACATTGCCCACCCAGGTGCTGCCCGGCTGCGGGCGGCGCGCATCGATGGCCAGGTTGGCGGGGTTCGCCGCGCGCGGATCGTTGCGGATCTGCCCACGGGTCAGGCGCCCAGGTGTTTCGTGGTTGGTTTCGCGGTAGCGAACGAAGAAGCGGGTCTGCAGGTCGGGGGTGATCTGCCAGCCGATGTTGGCCATCGCCCCCTTGCCATCGCCGGACGCGTGGCGCTGGTAGCCGTCGAGTTCGGTATCGGTGTAGGCCAGGAAGTAATCGACGTCGCCGCTGACGCCGCCCCAGCTGAGGCCGCGCTTCTGGTAGCCACGGCTGCCGGCTTCGTAGTGCAACTGCACGCCGGCCGAATCACGGCCACTGCGGCTGACGTAGTCGATGGCACCGCCGAGCGCCAGCGCGCCGCGCTCGAAACCGTTGGCCCCGCGCAGCACTTCCACGCGTGAAAGCCACAGCGGTTCCAGCAGCTCGTAGGGCGTGCCGCCAGGGCCGGTCAACGGCAGCCCGTCGATCGACACGGCGATGCCCGAGGCATGCGCGCCCGGGCCGCGGTTGATGCCCGAGCCACGGATCGAGACCTTGGTACCTTCGTTGCCCGGTGACTGCGCGCTGATACCTGGCTGGTAGGCCAGCACGTCGGCGCTGCTGGACAAGCGGCTGTCCGCCTTGGCCACGTCGATCACGTTGCTGGCGCCTGGTACGCGCTTCAGTGCCTCGCGCGCCTGCGCACTGGCATCGGCGGCGGTGACCTGCACCGCATCCAGTGTGGTGGCCTGTGGCGCGGCCTGGGCGGTAGTGGCGAGGCCGAGGGTTACGGCCAGGAACAACAGCGACGGGGTGGGGCGGTACGGCGAGAGCGGCATGCGGAAATGCTGTAAACCACGAAAGTGGCGCGCAAGTTAACAGGTCGATAGCCCCACGTCACCCTCCACCCGCGTATGGCCGCCCGCAGTGTCGCTGTAGAGCCGAGCCCACGCTCGGCTATCGCGCGCAGCGCGGGTTTTCTCCAATCGCAACGAAAAGCAGCCGAGCATGGGCTCGGCTCTACGGGGTTTACGGGGAAGGCTTCGCCAGCGCCTTCGACTTCGCATACAGCCGATCAGCGGTTTCTTTCTCTCCCAGCGCGGCATGGCACTCGGCCAGGCTGTCCCACGCGTTGGCCGACTCCGGATACAGCTCGGTGTTGAGCGTGAACACCTTCAATGCCTTGCGTGCCCCGAGGCTCTCGCGGATAGCGTAACCATCGGCATTGATCGCACGCTCCAGTTCGCCCGCGGGAACCCCATTGCTGTCGCGCAGCCAGCTACGCACCGCCTGTGTCGCATCGGTGCTTTCATCCAGCGCATAGCCGATCAGCCGCTCGGAAAGCACCGCATGCGGAAACTCCTGCGGCGCGGCCACCGCCATCGTGCTTTCCACCAGCGTGCTCGACCAGACATTGCGGGCACTGCCATTGGTCAGGTACACGAACACCCAGTAACCGCTGGCCAGCGTGCCCTTGTAGGCCAGCCGTGCGCGCACGCGGGTGCCGCCATCGTGGCCGACCTGGGTATAGCCGTCGCTGCGGATGGTGTCCCAGCCGGTGGAGAAGAAGTTGCTGCCGCCACCGGTCAGCTTCTGCGGCTGCCAGAGTCTTTCCAGTGTGGACGTCCGCACCAGCCTGCCGGTCGCCAGCGCCTGCAGGAAGCGGTTCATGTCACCCACGGTGGTCTGCAGGTCGGCATGGCCCCATCCGTAGTCCGGCCAGGGATCTTCATTGGCCGGCTGTAGCTGGCCGTCCTTGCCGATGTAGGGCACGGCCGCTCGCTGCGTCGGCACGCTGGCCGCGCCCCACGAGGTGCTGGGCATCTTCAGCGGTTGCAGGATGCGCTCGCGGGCGATGGCCGGGAAGGGCTTGCGGTAATACGCTTCCAGCAACGCGGTGAGCACCAGGTAGTTGGCCTGCGTGTACTGCACGCGGCTGCCGGTGGTGAACTGCATCGGCGCCGAGCCAGCGACCTTCAGTGCGGCGGCAAGGTCCGGCGCTACGCCGGTGTAACCCTTGCTTATCCAGCGGTTGTCCACGCGGTCGTAGTACTCGCCGATGCCCGAACTGTGGTTGAGAAAGTCGCGCACATGGATCGTCTCCCATGCGGGCGGCAGGTCCGGCACATAACGACTGGCGGGGACATCCAGATCCACCTTGCCTTGGTCCACCAACTGCATCACCAGGGTGCTGGTCAGCAGCTTGGCCATCGACTGCGCGGCGAAGATGGTATCGACGGTGGCAGGTGCGTGGGTAGCGGGATCACGTTCGCCGCTGGCGCCTTGGTAGAGCACCTGGCCGTTGTGGGCGACCAGCACGGCTTGGCCGGCGATGCCGTAGCGCTCGCGATTGGCCTGCAGCTGCGCGTCCAGCTGCGCGGTGAGGCCCCCTGGAACGTCACGCGCCGAAGCAGGCAGGGCGATGGCCAGAGTACAGAGCAATACGGCAGCAAGCGTGCGATACATCGCGGTGTTCCGTCAGCGGCGATGGCGCATCTTGGTCACGGTGGGAGAGCGGGTCAAGCAGGTAGAGCCGAGCCGATGCTCGGCTGACTTTGGGCCAGGCGTCGTGCACTCGGAAAAAATCGAGCCGAGCATGGGCTCGGCTCTACAGGTAGTTCCGGTAGCGCCGGGCCGTGCCCGGCGACGCTCGATCAGCCCAGAATCCCCGGCAGATCCAGCCCCTTCTCCTTCGCGCATTCAATCGCGATCTCATACCCTGCGTCGGCATGGCGCATCACGCCGGTCGCCGGGTCGTTCCACAGCACGCGTGCAATGCGCTTGGCTGCCGCTTCAGTGCCATCGCAGACGATCACCATGCCGGCATGCTGCGAGAAGCCCATGCCGACGCCACCACCATGGTGCAGCGACACCCACGTCGCACCGCTTGCGGTGTTGAGCAGGGCGTTCAGCAGCGGCCAGTCGGACACTGCATCGGAACCGTCGGCCATCGCTTCGGTTTCGCGGTTCGGCGAGGCCACGCTGCCGCTGTCCAGATGGTCGCGACCGATCACCACCGGCGCCTTCAGTTCACCATTGGCGACCATCTCGTTGAAGGCCAGTCCCAGGCGATCGCGATCCCCCAGGCCGACCCAGCAGATGCGCGCCGGCAGGCCCTGGAACTTGATCTTCTCGGCGGCCATGTCCAGCCAGCGGTGCAGGTGCGGGTTGTCCGGAATCAGCTCCTTCACCTTGGCGTCGGTCTTGGCGATGTCTTCCGGGTCGCCACTCAGTGCAGCCCAGCGGAACGGGCCGATGCCACGGCAGAACAGCGGTCGGATGTAGGCCGGCACGAAGCCTGGGAAATCGAACGCATCCTCGACACCTTCTTCCAGCGCCATCTGCCGCAGGTTGTTGCCGTAGTCCACGGTCGGCACGCCCAGTGAGTGGAAGCCGAGCATGGCGCGGATGTGGTTGGCCATCGACGCGCGCGCGGCCTTCTCCACTTCCTTCGGCGCGGTTACGCGCTTGGCATCCCATTCTTCCACCGTCCAGCCCTGCGGCAGGTAGCCGTTGACCGGGTCGTGTGCGGAGGTCTGGTCGGTCAGCAGGTCCGGCTTCACGCCGCGGATCAGCAGTTCGTCCAGCACGTCGGCAACATTGCCGAGCAGGCCGACCGACAGCGGCTTCTTGGCGGTGCACGATTCTTCGATCAGGCGCAGCGCCTCATCCAGGTTGTCGGTCCAGGTATCCAGGTAGCCGGTGCGCAGGCGCATCTCGATGCTGCTCTTGCGGCACTCCACCGCCAGGCAAGAGGCACCGGCCATCACGGCGGCCAGCGGCTGCGCGCCGCCCATGCCACCCAGCCCGCCGGTGAACAGCCACTTGCCGGCCAGGCTGCCGTTGTAGTGCTGGCGGCCCATTTCCACGAAGGTTTCGTAGGTGCCCTGCACGATGCCCTGCGCGCCGATGTAGATCCAGCTGCCGGCGGTCATCTGGCCATACATCGCCAGGCCTTTCTTATCCAGTTCGTTGAAATGGTCCCAGTTGGCCCAGCGCGGCACCAGGTTGGAATTGGCGATGAGCACGCGGGGTGCATCGGCATGGGTGCGGAACACGCCCACCGGCTTGCCCGACTGCACCAGCAGGGTCTGGTCGTCGTCCAGGCGCTTGAGGGTTTCGACGATGGCGTCGAAGCTCTCCCAGTCGCGTGCCGCGCGGCCGATGCCGCCGTACACCACCAGTTCCTGCGGGCGCTCGGCTACGTCGGGGTGCAGGTTGTTCATCAGCATGCGCAGCGGCGCTTCGGTCAGCCAGCTCTTGGCGGTGAGCGTGCTGCCGGTCGGGGCGGCGATGGTGCGGGACGGGTCGTTGCGGGTCATGCGGCGCTCCGGTTCGTAGCGAATTCAAGGCAGGCATTGAGCACCTGCGCCAGGGTGTGGCGCAGCGGTGCGGCGTGGTCGGGGTCGAGCGGGGTGGGCCAGCTGTGCTCGTCCACCTGGTCGGGCAGGGGCTCGTGCATGTAGCCGCGGCAAGCCAGTTCCATCTGCAGGCTGTGCACGCCACCGGCAATGCTGCTGTAGTGGCGGGTGATCCAGCCGCCCTTGAAGCGGCCGTTGCGCACGTGGCTCATGCCGCTGATCTTCAGCAGGTTGTCGACTACATCGCTCAGCGCGTTGTCGCAGGAGGTATCCGGTGCGCCGGAAGGCCCGGCAGTGCCCAGGTTGAACTGCGGCAGCTCGCCATCGAACAGGTGCGGGATGTGCGAGCGGATCGAATGCGCGTCGTACACCACCACGGTGCCGTGGCGTGCGCGCAGGCGTGCAATCTGCTTGGCGAGTGCGTCGTGGTACGGCGCGAAATAGGTGTCGCGGCGGCGGGCGATTTCTGCGTCGTCCGGCTCGCGACCCGCGTGGTACAGCGGCTGGTTGTCGAAGGTGGTCAGCGGGCACAGGCCGGTGGTGTTCTGGCCCGGGTACAGCGACACGCCGCTGGGATCGCGGTTGAGATCGATCACCGAGCGCGAGATCGCCGAGCGCACGGTGGTCGCGCCCATGCCACGTGCGAAGTCGTACAGCTCATGCACCCACCAGTCGGCATCGCGACGCGCCAGCCACGGCGAATGGAAGTTGCCGATCAGGTCATGCGGCAGTTCGCTGCCGGTGTGCGGGAAGCTGACGATCAGCGGGGCATCACCCTCGTGCACGGTCAGCCATTCGGGGTGGGCATTCATGCCTGCGGTTCCACGGTCGGCAGCAGCTCGCCCAGACCCTTGGCCAGTGCACCGCTGCGAACCAGATCGGTCGCGATCACCATGTCCGGATGGAAGTAGCGATCTTCTTCCAGCATCGGCACCTGTGCACGCAGGGTGGCGCGCACGGTTTCCAGAGCGGCGCTGGAGCGCAGCGGCGCATGGAAGTCGCAGCCCTGCGTGGCAGCCAGCAGCTCGATGCCGATCACGTTGGCCGCGTTCTCGGCCATCTGCATCAGCCGGCGTGCGCCGTGCGCGGCCATCGACACATGGTCTTCCTGGTTGGCCGACGTCGGGATCGAATCGACGCTGGCCGGGTAGGCGCGCTGCTTGTTTTCCGAGACCAGCGCAGCGGCGGTCACCTGCGGAATCATGAAGCCGGAATTCAACCCCGGGCGCGGGGTCAGGAACGCCGGCAGGCCGGACAGCGCCGGGTCGACCAGCATCGCCAGGCGGCGCTCGCTGATCGAGCCGATCTCGCACACCGCCATCGCCAGCATATCGGCGGCAAAGGCCACCGGCTCGGCGTGGAAGTTGCCGCCGGACAGCGCCTCACCGGTGTCGGTGAACACCAGTGGGTTGTCGGACACGCCATTGGCTTCGATTTCCAGCGTGGTCGCAGCCTGGCGCAGGATGTCCAGCGCCGCGCCCATCACCTGCGGCTGGCAGCGCAGGCAGTACGGATCCTGCACGCGCACGTCGTTGTCGCGGTGCGATTCGCGGATACCCGAGTCCTGCATCAGCGTACGCAGGGTGGCAGCGGTGGCGATCTGCCCACGTTGGCCACGCAGCGCATGGATGCGCGGATCGAACGGCGTGTCCGAGCCCTTGGCCGCTTCCACCGACAGCGCGCCGGTGACCAGCGCGGCCTGGAACACGGTTTCGATCTCGAACAGGCCGGCCAGTGCGTACGCGGTGGAGAACTGGGTGCCGTTGAGCAGGGCCAGGCCTTCCTTCGCGCCCAGTTCCACCGGCTGCAGGCCGGCACGCGCCAGTGCGTCCACGGCGGGCAGGCGCTCATCGCCAACGAAGGCCTCGCCGACGCCGATCATCACGCTGGCCAGGTGCGAGAGCGGTGCCAGGTCACCCGAAGCACCGACCGAGCCCTGCGCCGGCACCACCGGCAGCACGCCTTTCACCAGCATGGCTTCCAGCAGCAGCAGCGTTTCCTCGCGCACGCCGGAAGCACCCTGGGCCAGACTGACCAGCTTCAACGCCATCATCAGCCGCACCACATTCGCCGGCATCGGCTCGCCCACGCCTGCGGCATGCGAAAGCACGATGTTCCGCTGCAGGGTGGCCAGGTCCTCGCGTTCGATGCGCACGCTGGCCAGCTTGCCGAAACCGGTGTTGATGCCATACACCGGTGCGCCCTTGGCGACGATGGCAGCCACCGTCGCAGCGCTGGCGCGCACCGCCGGCAACGCGGCCGGGTCGAGCGACAGCGGCGCACCGCGATACGCCTGCCGCCACTGGGCGAGGGTGACATGGCCGGGGCGAAGAACCAGGGTGTTGCTCATGTGTTGCTCCAGGAGGCAGGCAGGTCGGGCTGTCCGCGCACCACGCGCGCGTGCAGCGGGTTGAATCCAATGCGATAGACCAGGTCGGCGGGCGCGTCGATGTCCCAGATCGCCAGGTCGCAGTCCATGCCGACGGCCAGGCGGCCGATGCGCTCGCCATGGCCCAGCGCGCGCGCCGCTTCACGGGTGAAGCCGGCGATGCATTCGTCCACGGTCAGGCGGAACAGGGTGGCGCCCATGTTCATCGCCAGCAGCGGGCTGGTCAGCGGCGAGGTGCCCGGGTTGCTGTCGGTGGCCAGCGCCAGCGGTACGCCGGCCGCGCGCAGCGCAGCGATCGGCGGCAGGGTGGTATCGCGGGTGAAATAGAACGCGCCGGGCAGCAGCACGGCGACGGTGCCGGCGGCGGCCATCGCGGCAATGCCGGCGTCGTCCAGGTGTTCGATATGGTCGGCCGACAGCGCACCGAAACCGGCCGCCAGTTCGGCGCCATGCTGGTTGCTCAGCTGTTCGGCATGGATCTTGATCGCCAGCCCGTGCGCGCGCGCGGCTTCGAAGACCTGGCGTGCCTGTGCCGGCGAGAACGCGATGTTCTCGCAGAAGATGTCCACGGCTTCGGCCAGGCCTTCGGCAGCGATGGCGGGGATCATCACCTGGCACACCTCGTCGGTGTATTCCTGCGCCTCGCGGCCCGGCGGCACCGCGTGCGCACCGAGGAAGGTCGGCACCACGTTCACCCGGCATTCTTCGCCCAGCGCGCGGGCCACCTGCAGCTGCTTGCGCTCGTCCTGCAGGGTCAGGCCGTAGCCGGACTTGATCTCGATGGTGGTCACGCCTTCGGCGCGCATCGCCAGCAGCCGCGGGCGGCTTTCGCGCGCCAGCTGTTCTGGAGTGGCGGCGCGGGTGGCGCGCACGGTGGAGACAATGCCGCCACCCGCACGGGCGATCTCGGCATAGCTCACACCCTGCAGGCGCTGCTCGAATTCGTTGGCACGGTTGCCGGCGTAGACCAGGTGGGTGTGGCAGTCGATCAGCCCGGGCGACACCCAGCGGCCTTCGCCGTCGATGCGGGTGGTCGGCTGCAGGTGGGCATCGCTGCCGGCGGGGCCGACATGCACGATGCGGCCATCGGTGGCGGCCAGTACTGCATCGCGAATGACACCCAGCCCCTCGCCATCGAGGGTCATCAGGTGGACGTTGGACCAGAGGGTATCGACGTGCATGGCATCCACAACGCGGCTGTGCTTATATGTCTATACAATATAGGCGTCCAATTCGGGTTGTCCAGCCATGTCCGATTCGCGTTCCCCGCACTCCTTCCATGCCGCCCACGCCCTGCTGGCCGACGGCTGGGCCGCCGATGTCCGCCTGCAGGTGCAGGAGGGGCGCATCGCGGCGGTCACGCGCGGGCAGGCAGCGCAGGACGGCGATACCCGCGTGGGCATCCTGGTGCCGGGCCTGCCCAACCTGCACAGCCACGCCTTCCAGCGCGGCATGGCGGGGCTGACCGAGATCGGTGGCGGCGACGGTGACAGCTTCTGGAGTTGGCGCGAACTGATGTACCGCTTCCTGGCCCATCTGCGTCCGGACGCAGTGCAGGCCATCGCTGCCCAGGCCTACATGGAGATGCTGGAAAGCGGCTTCACCCGCGTCGGCGAATTCCACTACCTGCACCACGATGCCGATGGTCGCCCCTACGCCAATCGCGCCGAGATGAGCGTGCAGATTGCTGCTGCGGCCGCGCAGACTGGCATCGGCCTGACCCTGCTGCCGGTGTTCTATGCCCACGCCGATTTCGGTGGGGCGCCGCCGAACCCTGCACAACGCCGCCTCATCCATGACGTAGACGGGTTCGCACAGCTGCTCGATGGTGCCCGCACCGCGCTGGCCACGCTGCCCGATGCGGTGCTCGGCATCGCCCCGCACAGCCTGCGCGCGGTGACCGGCGACGAGCTGAGCGCGTTGCTGCCGCTGACCGATGGCCCGGTACACATCCATATCGCCGAGCAGGTGCGCGAGGTCGAGGCCTGCCTGGCATGGAGTGGCCGGCGTCCGGTGCAGTGGCTGTACGAGCATGCCCCGGTCGATGCGCGCTGGTGCCTGGTGCACGCCACCCACATCACCGACGACGAGCGTTCGCAGATGGTCGCCAGCAAGGCCGTGGCCGGCCTGTGCCCGATCACCGAGGCCAACCTGGGCGACGGCCTGTTCCCGATGCAGGCTTTCGCGCGCGAGGGCGGGCGCTTCGGGGTCGGCTCCGATTCCAACGTGCTGATCGATGCCGCAGAAGAGCTGCGCCTGCTGGAATACGGCCAGCGCCTGACCCTGCGGGGTCGCAACGTGTTGGCCCCGGATGCCGGCCGCAGCACCGGGCGCTTCCTGTTTGAAGGGGCGCTGCAGGGCGGTGCACAGGCGCTGGGCGTGGCTGCCGGCCTGCAGGTGGGTGCCAGCGCAGACATGGTTGAACTGGATGCCGCGCACCCCGCGTTGCAGGCGCGACACGGTGACGCATGGCTTGACAGCTGGGTGTTCGCCGCACGTAATGGCGCGCTGCGATCGGTCTGGCGCCATGGCCGCCAGTGCGTGGCCGACGGCCGCCACCTGCAGCGCGAGGCCATCACCAGCGCCTTCGCCGCTGCCCTGCGTGGCGTGCTGGGCTGATCGCCTCCCACCATCGAGACCCCACTACGTGAAGGCCAGCAAGTCCGCCACGCTCAACCAGCGCATCCGCAGCGACCTGGAAAGCCGCATCCTCAGCGGGGAGTGGGTGCCGGGCTTCCGTATTCCGTACGAGCACGAGCTGATGGAGCAGTACGGTTGCTCGCGGATGACGGTGAACAAGGTGCTGACCGCGCTGGCCGAGAGCGGCATGATCGAGCGCCGTCGCCGGGCGGGTTCGTTCGTGGCCCGGCAGCCACCGCACCTGGAGCAGGTGGCGCTGGAGATCCCGGACATCGCGATGGAGGTCGGCTCGCGCGGGCATCAGTACGGCTACCGCCTGCTGCAGCGCGAACTGCGCCTGGCCGAGGCAGCCAATGCTGGTGAGGTGGAACTGGCCGGCAGTGAGCAGTTGCTGGCGATGCGCTGCCTGCACCTGGCCGATGGCCGGCCGCTGGCGCTGGAGCATCGTCTGATCAGCCCGGTCGGCGTGCCCGAGGTGCTGGAGGTGGACTTCAGTACCACCGCGCCGGGCAGCTGGCTGCTGCAGAACGTGTCGTGGACGCGCGCCCAGCACCGCATCAGCGCCTGGGGCGCCGACGCGCCCACTGCCAAGCTGCTGGACGTGAAGCCCGGCACCGCCTGCCTGGTGATCGAGCGCCTGACCTGGCGCGGCGAACAGCCGATCACCCGCGTGCGTCAGATGTTCCTGGGCGATGCCTGGGATCTGGTTGCCCGCTTCGCGCCAGGGGCGCGGTAGGGGAGGACTCACCGTTCTCCGCGGCGGTGCAGGCGCTGTCGTCTTGCGCTCTGTCGTCGCGTGTGTACGATGTGTATGGTTCCTGCATGAAGAGCGGGGACCTTATCCGGGAGCTGGAAGCGGCGGGCTGGTCCTGTCGCCGGATCCGCGGATCCCATCATGTGTTCGTGCATCCGCACCAGCCTCACATCATCACCGTTCCGCATCCCAAAAAGGATCTGGGAAAAGGGGCGGTACAGGCATTGCGGAAGCTTGCGGGACTGACGTAGGAAGCCCTCATGCGATATCCAGTCTTGATCGAGGCCGGTGATGAACGTACCGCGTGGAGCGTGATCGTTCCGGATCTGCCCGGCTGCTTCTCGGCTGCCGACACGCTCGACGCTGCGTTGACGTCTGCTGAGGAGGCGGCACTGGGATGGATCGATGCCGCGCTGGATGCAGGCCGCCCGATTCCGCGCCCTTCGTCGGCGCAGAAGGTGGTTGCCGAGGCCGATGAAGCAACCGCGTGGATCCTCGCTTACATCTGCATCGATCCTTCCGTGCTGGATGACACCATCGAGCGGGTCAATATCAGCCTGCCGCGCCGCATCCTTGCGCGCCTGGATGCGCAGGCCAAGGCGGCCGGCGAGTCGCGCTCAAGTTACATCGCGCACCTGGCGGCACAGGGCTGACGACGCGGTGGCCGAACAAGCCCGGTCCCATACCCCTCAGCCCATCAATACGTCGCGCACTGCCGCCAGCGCACCGGCTCATCCACGCCGGGGCGGGCGTTGAGCTGCACGCGCACGTTGCGCAGGGCGGGGTAGCGCAGCACTTCCTGGCACACGCGAGGCCACACTGTTTCCAGTTCGCCGGTGCGGTTGATCGCCAGCGTCTGCCGGGTCAGCCAGACACCGCTGGCGATGCCGGATTGCCCCGCCAGGGCGCGGGCCAGTTCGGCCTGGTAGCGGTCCAGCGTGGCAGCGTCGGGGTTGGGATTGCTGCGCGCGTCGTCGGCGTTCTGCAGTGCCGGCGCGGCTGCTGCAGTCGACTGGGCAGGTGCATCCGCAACCTTGTCCGGCGCGGCGGGCGTCGGCAGCGGCTGTGCGGCCGGGGGCGCGACAGGCGCGACGGCGGGTGCGGGAGTCGGATCCGCCTGTTCGGTGCGCAGGCCCTGCAGGCCAAGCCCGACCAGCAGGCCCAGCGTCACTGAAGCCAGCGCAGCGATGGCGATGCGGCGCAGCGCTTCATGGCGGGCGATCGCGCGCACGCGGGTGTCAACATCGGCCGGCAGGTAGGGCTGCAGCAGCGGCCACAGGCGCGGACCATCGATTACTTCCACCGCCTGCTTCTCCGCAGCGCCCAGGCCATCGCGTTCAACCCGGCCTTCGGTGATCAGCATGCCGCCCTTGGCGCCCGCCAGTCGCGCGGCAGCGCCCAGTTCGTTCACCGCAGCGGTGCCGATGCGATAGGCCAGACCGTGCTTGCACGACACCCGCCAGGTGTTCGGGCCGTCGCTGAGCAGGAAATCGCTGCTCGGCTCGCGGCTTTCCTCGCTCGGGTCCTGCAGTTCACGCAGGCCGCGCTGCTCGCGCAGCATGCGCTTGATCAGGGTGGAAAACTCGCGCCAGTGCATGCCAGCCAGGGCCTGCAGGCCCAGTTGCATTTCGGTACGTCGGCGCTTGAACCACCAGAGATAGACGGTGGCCAGGGTGCAGGTAAGCAGGGCCGACAGCAGGGCCAGAATCCAGGGAAGCATGCAGGGCGACGACGGAAGGGGCGAAAACGGAAGCCCACAGTGTAAAGGGCCGACCGGTTGATTGCGTCAGGGTGACCCCGACAGCAAGCGTGATGCAGCCCGCAGATCCGCACGCGCCAGACACGAAAAACCCGCCAACCCTGAAGCCGTGAGGGGAGGGAACAAACGGCAGCCGAAGCGATTGGCCGGTTCTACGCGATTGTCAATGAAAATTTATTGCGTTGCAACAAAGGCGGTTCAGGGCGTGCTGCCCGGTGACTGGTGGCTGCCCGGTGAGGGGGCATCGACGTCGGCGGAGGCGCGGTGTTCCAGCTTGGCCAGGCGCGCGGTCAGCGCGTCGATGCGTGCTTCCAGCGCGGTCACCTGATCGGCGGTCGGCACGTGCAGACGCTTGAGCACGCCCTGCACCTGGTCATCGAACGCCTTGTTGACCTTGTCCCAGGTTCCAGAGGCCTTCTCGCGGGCTTCGTCCAGCGAGTGCTCGACGTTGTCACGCCAGCCCGGTTCCTGCTCGCCGCTACGCTCACGGCGGCGGGCTTCCCAGGCTTCGCCTTCCTTCACCAGGCCATCGAAGAAACGGCCCCCTTCTGCCTGCGCGCGCCCCAGGGCGCCCAGACCAGCCAGCCAGACCTGCTGTGCCGAATCGCTCAGCTTGCGCGAAAAGCGTTCTGCCTGGTCGCCGAAGCCGGCATCGTCGTCGCGGCGGTCGTCATTCTCGTAACGGTTCATCGCATTCCCCGGGGGAGTTGGGCCTACCCCCGAGAGTAGCGCGCGCCGACGTTGCTGGGCCGTGATGGCCGCAGCGCAGGTTCAGCCCAGCTTTTCCTTCAACACACGCTGGATCTCGCTTTCGACCATGCCCTTCATCGCCGACAGCAGGAAGCCCAGCTTGGCCGTCACCCGCACCGCGCCCGGCTGTAGTTCGATCGCACCGTCCACGCCGCTGCCGGAGAAGTTCAACACGTCGGCGGCCCACGACGACTTCAGGCCGAAGCGTTCGCCCAGCTTGGCGGCAACCTGTTCGATCGCCTCGCGCGCCTGGGTGTCGGGCAGGGTATGGGCGTGGCGGACATCGATGGTGGACATGCGGGCTCCTGGCGCAGGGCGGGGATCAGTGAGAGGGCGAGCATTGTGCGCATCGACAGCGCCCACGCCAAGCGCTCATCGCAGGTTCTTCTTCGTGGGCGGCCAACCTGCTAGTCTGCGCCGCGTGCAGAACCTGCTAGTTCACTTCAGTCAACAACAACAGCCCGACCAGCCGCTACGGCCCGGGGTGCAGCGCATCGTGCGCCAGGCAAACGGCAGCGTGCGCCTCGGTGATGCCGGCAACGGCGCGCTGCTGCTCGCGCAGTTCTGCATGGACGATCGCGGCCTATGGCTGCAGGTCGGCAACGGGATCCGCGGCATCCATGTGAATGGTCGCCCGGTACGGCGCATGGCCCTGCTGCGCGCCGGCGACGCGGTATACGTGGACGGCGTGGAAATGGTCCTGCAGGGCGAGGTCGACACCCTGCTGCAGGCACCGGCGCCGGCCTCCAGCATTGAAGGCAACGGTGACGAGCAGCGCCTGCTGCGCGGTGTCGGTGGCCTGCATCACGGCCGCAGCTACCCCCTGTCGCGCACGCGGGTGATCGGTCGTGGCAGCGATGTCGACATCGAGATCGATGAGCCTGCCTTCGCCGAACAGCACGCGCGGGTGGAAGTACACGGCGAGCGGGTATTGCTGCGTGACCTGGGCAGTGCCGATGGCACCCGGGTCAACGGTGTTGCCGTCCGCCACTGCTGGCTGCAGGCTGGCGACCAGGTGGTGTTCGATGGCCAGCACCGGTTCGTGCTGGAAGTGCCGCACGACCCGCGCCGCCGCCCGCCGCTGGCCGATGACGAAGGCAGCGACGAAGCCGAACAGGCGCCCGTGGTGCCTGCGGCCCCGCGTCGGGTGCGCCGCTGGCCGTGGCTGCTGGGCAGTGCGTTGCTGCTGGCGGCGGTGCTCAGCCTGCTGCTCTGGTTCGGCGCGCGCTGAACCGCATCCGCGGGGCATGGCCCGGCGCTACCGGCCTTCGCTCTGGTAGATGCCAACCTTGGTTGGCACGTTCCCTCCGCACCCATGACGCCTGCCGGCGTACGCCAACCAAGGTTGGCGGCTACCAAGACCATGCACGGCCCCGCACCGCGCGCGGCCAATGGATACGGATGCAACCAAATTTCCCTTGCGCCACAAGGCCGCAAGGCTGGTGCAGTGCGGCATACTAGGGGTCTTGCCCCACAGGTGTGCCATGACGCGCGCGTTCAACTTCAGTGCCGGCCCTGCAACGTTGCCGGAATCGGTCCTGCGCCAGGCGCAGGCGGAAATGCTGGACTGGCACGGTAGCGGTGCCTCCATCGTGGAAATGAGCCATCGCGGACCGGAATTCATGTCCGTGGCGGCCGAGGCCGAGGCCGACCTGCGTCGCCTGCTCGACATCCCCGAGGACTATGCGGTGCTGTTCCTGCCCGGTGGCGCCACCACCCAGCAGGCCTTGATCCCGCTCAACTTCGCCAGCCCCGGCCAGCGTGCCGACTACGTGGTCACCGGCCACTGGGGCAAGACCGCAGTCAAGCAGGCCAGCCCCTACGTGGACGTCAACATCGCCGCCAGCAGCGAGGCCGAAGGCTATCGCCAGCTGCCCGAGCGCGCCGGCTGGCAGCTGTCGCCCGATGCTGCCTACGTGCACATCACCGCCAATGAGACCATCCACGGTGTCGAGTTCCGTGATGTGCCCGAGACCGGCAACGTGCCGCTGGTGGCCGATTTCAGCTCGTCCATCGCCAGCGAGCCGCTGGATGTACGCCGCTACGGCGTCATCTATGCGGGTGCGCAGAAGAACCTTGGCCCCGTCGGCATCGCGGTGACGATCATCCGACGCGACCTGCTGGAGCGCAGTGGCCAGCCGCGTGCGGACATCTTCGATTACCGCTCGCACGTCGCCCGCGATTCCATGCTCAACACGCCGCCGACCTGGAACTGGTACCTGGCCGGCCTGGTGTTCAAGTGGATGCTCGCCGAAGGCGGCGTGGTCGAGTTCGCCAAGCGCAACGCCGCCAAGGCCGCGCTGGTGTACGGCGCCATCGATGCCTCCGGCGGTTTCTATCGCAACGAGGTCGCGCATTCGGCGCGCTCGCGGATGAACATCCCGTTCTTCCTGCCCAACACCGATCTCGATGCACGCTTCGTCGCCGAAGCCAAGGCCGCCGGCCTGCTGGCGTTGAAGGGTCACAAGGTGGTCGGTGGCATCCGTGCTTCGCTCTACAACGCCATGCCGCTGGCCGGGGCCGAGGCGCTGGTCGCCTTCATGGCTGATTTCCAGCAGCGTCACGGCTGAGCAATGAACGGCGCGCATCGTCGGGTGCGCGCCCCGCAACAAGGAATTCCGATGGCAAGCAAACCCAGCAAGAAGGCGTCGAAGAAGGCAGATCCGGCCAAGGACAGCGCCACCTCCAAGCCCAAGGGCAAGTCGAAGGCAACCGCAGTGCCCACACTGGCGCCACTGGCGCTGGCCGATGTGCGTTCGAAGATCGACCAGATCGACCGTGACATCCAGAGCCTGATCGCCGAGCGCGCACAGTTCGCCCACCAGGTCGGCAAGGCCAAGGGCAAGCTCGCCGCCGCCGTCGATTACTACCGCCCCGAGCGCGAAGCGCAGGTGCTGCGCATGGTGGTGGACCGCAACGAAGGCCCGCTCAGCGATGAACTGCTGGTGCACGTCTACCGCGAAATCATGTCGGCCTGCCTGGCCCAACAGGAGCCGTTGAAGATCGGTTACCTCGGCCCGGAAGGTACCTTCAGCCAGCAGGCCGTGCTCAAGCACTTCGGCCGTTCGGCGCTGGGCCTGCCGATGGCCAGCATCGAAGAAGTGTTCCAGGAAGTGGAAGCGGGCAACGCCGATTTCGGCGTGGTGCCGGTGGAGAACTCGGGGCAGGGCACCATCCAGATCACCCTGGACATGTTCCTCACCTCCAACCTGAAGATCTGCGGCGAAGTGGAACTGCGCGTGCAGCAGTACCTGATGTCGCGCAGCGGCCGCATCGAAGACATCGAACGCGTCTACGGCCATCCGCAGTCGTTCATGCAGACCTCGGCATGGATGCGCGCCAACCTGCCCAAGGCCGAGAAGATCCCGGTGGCCAGCAACGCCGAAGGCGCGCGCCGTGCGCGCAATACCGACGACGCTGCAGCCATTGGCGGCGAGAGCGCCGGCCACGTGTACGGCCTGAAGAAGGTCGTCACCAAGCCGATCCAGAACGATGCCGACAACACCACCCGTTTCCTGGTGGTGGGCCGCAACATCTTCCCGACCTCCGGCCACGACCGTACCTCGGTGCTGGTGTTCATCCATGACAAGCCTGGCGCGCTGTTCGATGTGCTCAGCCCGTTCGCGCGCCATGGCATCAGCATGAACCGCATCGAGTCGCGTCCCTCGCACCACGGCAAGTGGGAATACGGCTTCTTCATCGACCTGGCCGGCCACATCGACGACGCACCGATGCAGGCCGCACTGGCCGAACTGGAAGCGCACTCGGCGCAGATCAAGGTGCTTGGCTCCTATCCGGTGGCCGTGCCCTGATCCCTGCTGCGGCGGCTGCGGCCGCCGCCCCTGATGCACCGCCGGCGACCCGGCGTTTACGGAACCATTCAACGATGAGCAACGCGCAGCACTGGATCGCCCGCAAGGGCCAGCCCCTGCAGGGCAGCCTGACCATTCCCGGCGACAAGTCGGTCTCGCACCGCTCGGTGATGTTCGCCGCGCTGGCCGATGGCACCTCGCATATCGAAGGCTTCCTGGAAGGCGAAGACACCCGCGCCACCGCGCGCATCTTCAGCCAGCTGGGCGTGCGCATCGAAACTCCGAGTGCGTCGCAGCGGATCGTGCACGGCGTCGGCATCGATGGCCTGCAGGCACCCAGCGCGCCGCTGGACTGCGGCAATGCCGGCACCGGCATGCGTCTGCTCGCCGGCCTGCTGGCCGGTCAGGCATTCGACTGCACGCTGGTCGGCGACGAATCGCTGTCCGGCCGTCCGATGCGCCGCGTCACCGGTCCGCTGTCGCAGATGGGCGCGAAGATCGACACCGAGGCGGACGGCACGCCGCCGCTGCACGTGCATGGCGGGCAGACGCTGCACGGCATCGACTTTGCCTCGCCGGTGGCCAGCGCGCAGATCAAGTCCGCCGTGCTGCTGGCGGGCCTGTACGCGCATGGCGAGACCAGCGTGACCGAACCGCACCCGACCCGCGACTACACCGAGCGCATGTTGTCCGCGTTCGGCGTGGACATCGCGTTCTCGCCGGGCAAGGCGCGCCTGCGTGGCGGCCAGCGCCTGCGCGCGACCGACATCGTGGTGCCGGCCGACTTCTCCTCGGCTGCGTTTTTCCTGGTCGCGGCCAGCATCGTTCCCGGTTCCGAACTGCGCCTGAAGCAGGTCGGCCTCAATCCGCGCCGTACCGGCCTGCTGCACGCGCTGCGCCTGATGGGTGCGGACATCACCGAAGAGAACCCGGCAGAGCAGGGCGGCGAGCCGGTGGCCGATCTGGTGGTGCGCTACGCGCCGCTGAAGGGCGCGCGCATTCCGGAGGAACTGGTGCCGGACATGATCGACGAGTTCCCGGCATTGTTCGTGGCTGCTGCTGCCGCTGAAGGGCAGACCGTGGTGACCGGCGCCGCCGAACTGCGGGTGAAGGAGTCCGATCGTCTGGCGGCGATGGCGACCGGCCTGCGCGCGCTGGGCATGCAGGTGGACGAGACCGAGGATGGCGCCACCCTGCACGGCGGCGTAGTGCTGGGCAGCGGCACCATTGAAAGCCACGGCGATCATCGGATCGCCATGGCCTTCGCCATTGCCGGCCAGATCAGCCATGGCGAAGTGCGCATCAACGACATCGCCAACGTCGCGACGTCCTTCCCGGACTTCGACGGCCTGGCCCGCAGCGCCGGCTTCAACCTGGCCTGATCGGCACCGCATCCGCCGGGCGTGGTTTGGCGGATCACATGGCCTGATAGGTGCCAACCTTGGTTGGCACGCTTCTGCGCACAAAAAAACGGAGGCCGAAGCCTCCGTTTTCATTTCAGATGCTACCGACGATCAACGCTCGGTACGGAAATCCACCGGTACGCGCACCACGCTGGCCACGGCATGGCCCTGCTGCACGGCCGGCTCGAACTTCCAAGCCTGCACGGTGTTCAACACGGCGCGGTCCAGGTCGCGGCTGCGTTCACCGCTGCGCGACACGATCGCTGCTTCGGTCACGTTGCCGCGCGTATCCACGTTCAAGCTGGCAACCACGCTGCCCTGCACGCCACTGCGCAGTGCAGCGGCCGGATAGCTGGGCTTGCTGTTGCTGGCCAGCGGACGCGCCTCACGGTTGCGTACGGCCGCAGCCGCCTTGCGCTCGCTCTGCGCGGGCGCGGCGTGGCGCGTCGCGGGGGCAGGCGTGGTGGCGACCGGCGTTTCGGTGGCCGGCAGCATGCGCTCGCTTACCGGCGCTGGCGCAACCTCGTCATGGTTGGCGAAGCGCAGCCAGACCAGCGCGGCGGCGAACATCGCCACGATCAGGGCCAGCCACAGCCAAGGAGAGGCCGAGCGGGGCGCAAGCGCGCCATCCTGCTGCAGCTGCGGGGAATGAAGGTTTTCGTGGGTGGTGGCAGTCATCGCAAACTCCTCGCGTCAGTAACGACGCCCAGAGTTTTGCCCGAGGGGGCGTCGCAGCGTGTCAGCATTGCGTCAACGCAACCTGCAAGGTTCAGCTTTTCTGCGGGGAAGCGTTCATTTACTGCGGCTTGAAGTCGAACGGCACTTCAATGCTGCCCGGCACCGGCTGGCCATTGCTCACTGCCGGGCTGAAGCGCCAGCGACGCACCGCGTCCGTTGCCGCACGGTCCAGTTCGCGCGAACCGCTGCGCTGGATCAACGTCACGTTGTTCGGGTATCCGGTGGCGTCCACCTCCACCCGCACCACCACGCTGCCCGCTTCACCGCGTCGCAGGGCGGCGGCCGGGTAGGCCGGCGGCGGCGACTGGCCGGCAATCGGCATCGGCTGCGCATTGGCGGTTGCCGGCGCCGCAGTGCCCGGCGCGGCCGGGGCTGGCTCAACCGTGGCCGGCGGCGGGGGCGGGGCGGTTTCCACCAGCTTCGGCGCATCTTCTTCGTCCGGCACCGGGACCGGCCTGGCGTCGGGCATGTCGCTGGAACCCGCCGCCGCGGCCAGTGGCTCGGGCAGCGGTTCCACCTGCGCGGTTTCCTGCGGCGTCTGTGCGGCCGGGTCGGCGCGGAAGAATTCCTTGTCGCGACCGGTCAGCCAGACCAGCACGAACAGCAGGATGCCCACGCCGAAGGCGATGCCGGCGATCTTCAGGGCGTTGCGCGGGATATGCACGGTGAACGACTTGGCAGGCGACGGACGGGGAGCAGACATGGACCAGACCAGTACGGAATGCCTCGATTCTGCCACGGCCGGAATGAACCGGGCGGCAGAATTCCGTATAACAGGCGATAATCCCGTTCCTGTTACCCACCACGACGCCCGCCATGCTTGATCCAGCCCTGCTCCGCCACCAGCCCGCCGACCTCGCCGAACGCCTGCGCACCAGCCGCGGCTTCGAGCTCGACGTGTCTGCCCTGGAGTCACTGGAGGCGGATCGCAAGCGCATCCAGGTGCGTACCCAGGAGCTGCAGAGCCTGCGCAACAGCCGCTCCAAGGCCATCGGCCAGGCCAAGGCCAAGGGCGAGGACGTTTCGGCCATCATGGCCGAGGTGGCCGCCTTCGCCGATGAGCTGAAGGCCTCGGAAGTGGCCCTGGACGAGCTGCGCGAGAAGATCGACACGATCTCGATGGGCATCCCGAACATCCCCGCCGATGACGTGCCGGCCGGCGCGGACGAGAGCGAGAACGTCGAGCAGTCGCGCTGGGGTACCCCGCGCCAGTTCGATTTCAAGGTGCTCGACCACGTTGAACTGGGCGCGCGCAACAAGTGGCTGGACGGCGAGACCGCGGCCAAGCTGTCCGGCTCGCGCTTCACCGTGCTGCGTGGCCCGATCGCGCGCCTGCACCGTGCCCTGGCCCAGTTCATGCTCGACCTGCACAGCGGCGAGCACGCGTACCAGGAAACCAACGTGCCGGTGATCGTCAACGCCGACAGCCTGTACGGCACCGGCCAGCTGCCCAAGTTCGAAGAGGACATGTTCATCACCCAGCTGGGTGAGCAGAAGCGTTATCTGATCTCGACCTCGGAAATCTCGCTGACCAACATCGCCCGCGACGAGATCCTCGACGCGGAGCGCCTGCCGCTGCGCATGACCGCCCACTCGCTGTGCTTCCGTTCCGAAGCCGGCAGCGGCGGCCGCGACGTGCGCGGCATGATCCGCCAGCACCAGTTCGAGAAGGTCGAGCTGGTCTCGATCTGCCGCCCGGAAGACAGCGACGCCGAGCACCAGCGCATGACCCGCTGCGCCGAAGTGGTGCTGGAAAAGCTGGGCCTGCCGTACCGCAAGGTGCTGCTGTGCACCGGCGACATGGGCTTCTCGGCCATCAAGACCTACGACCTGGAAGTCTGGCTGCCGTCGCAGGAGACCTACCGCGAGATTTCCTCGTGCTCGAACTGTGGCGACTTCCAGGCCCGCCGCATGCAGGCCCGCTGGCGCAACCCGGCCACCGGCAAGCCGGAGCTGGCACATACGCTGAATGGCTCGGGTGTGGCCGTGGGCCGCGCGATGATCGCGGTGATGGAGAACTATCAGAACGCCGACGGCAGCATCACCGTGCCGGAAGCGCTGCGCCCGTACATGGGCGGTATCGACACCATCGGTTGATCAACCGGTAGCGCCGGGCCATGCCCGGCGGCGTTCTGATGGGGGCCGGCCATGTCGGCACCTCATCCACGCATGGCGTGGATCTACTGAGGCGGTGCGACATCCACGCATGGCGTGGATCTACTGAGGCGGTGCGACATCCACGCATGGCGTGGATCAACTGGGCGGTGCTGCATCCATGCGCTGGGGGCCCGAGGCTTTGCAGTAGATCCACGCCATGCGTGGATAGCGCAATCCATCAACCCACTACGCGCAGCTTCTCCAGCGGCACCCAGCCCGCCTCCCCACTCTCCGGCACACACCACGCCCACCCATTGAGCGTGCGCACACCCCGCAACGGTTGCCCCGGGTCCACATCCAGCTCCCGCGCGCAGTAGTCCTCCGTGGCAAACGCGCCGCCCTGCGCATCACGACCGATCACCGGCGCCGGAACGAACCCGGGCTGCTGCCCCTCGGCCTCGCACAGAAACCAGTCTTCCCAGCCCTCGGGCCCTTCATAACGCTCACCCACCACCAGCGCCTGCCCACGGTGCAGGGTGATGGGGTGCGGAAACTCGCTGCGATGCGCAGCCGTCACGATGTAGTTCATCGCGCCATGGTGGCAAAAAAAGACGGCCCCGCAAGAGCAGGGCCGCCAGGGTAGGGTGGGCCGGGATGGGGGAGGGAATCCCGGCCCGCGTTCAGCGCCCAGACGAGGGAGAGAGGCGCCGAACGCTGGAACGCATTACGCCGCCGCCACTTCCGCCGCCTCGTGCGACGGCAGCGATGCCAGCGCACCGGCAATCGCGTCTTCGCGGTGCTGCGGCGAATAGGCAATGCCCTCGGCACGCACGAACTCGATGTCGTTGATGCCCCAGAAGGCGAACGTCTGGCGCAGGAAGGGCTCCTGGAAGTCGGCCGGCGAATCGGTGTAGATGCCGCCACGGCTGCTGACCACGATCACCCGCTTGCCACCGGCCAGGCCCACCGGGCCGTTCTCGGTGTACTTGAAGGTGCGCCCGGCCACCGCCACGCGGTCGATCCAGGCTTTCAGGGTGGAGGGCACGCTGAAGTTGTACATCGGCGCGCCGATCACCACGATGTCGGCAGCCAGGAACTGCTCGAGCACCTGTTCAGCATCGGCGGCCTCGGCCGGATCGGTCTTGGCCAGCGAACCGCTGCGCAGATGCGGTACCGGATTGGCGTCAAGATCGCGATAATCAACCTGCAGGCCGTCGATCTGTTGCTTGAACTGGGCCACCACGGCGGCGGTCAGGTGGCGGGAGACGGAGTTGTCGCCAAGCACGCTGGCGTCGATGTGCAGAAGCTTCATGGCAGTACCTATGTTCGGGAGAGGTGGCGGGCTTGCCGCCGACGGAGAGAACAATAGGTTGTTGCAAGAGCGGGATAAAGGTGGTTGAATGCCACGTATTGTTCTACTAATGGAACTCGGGTATGCATGACCTGAATGATCTGTACTACTTCGCGATGGTGGTCGACCACGGCGGTTTCGCCGCCGCTGAGCGCGCACTGGGCATCCCCAAGTCGCGCCTGAGCCGCCGTATCAGCCAGCTGGAAACCGACCTGGGCGTGCGCCTGCTGCAGCGCTCCACGCGCCGCTTTGCCGTCACCGACGTCGGTACCAGCGTGCACCGCCACGCCCAGACCATGCTGGCCGAGGCGCAGGCCGCGCGCGAGGTGGTGGACCGCCTCAGCGCCGAGCCACGTGGCCTGGTGCGCGCCAGCGTGCCGGTATCGCTGGCGCAGATGCAGCTGCCCAAGCTGCTGCCCAAGTTCCTCGAGCAGTACCCGAAGGTGCGGCTGCAGCTGAACATCAGCAACCGCCGCGTGGACATCATCAATGAAGGTTACGACGTGGCCCTGCGGGTGCGTTCGCGCCTGGACGACGACGGCAGCCTGGTGATGCGCAGCTTCGGCCAGGTGCAGGAACTGCTGGTGGCCAGCCCGAGGTACCTGGACCGCGCCGGTCGCCCGAAGGACCCGGAAGAGCTGGCCAACCACGTCACCCTGAGCATCAGTGAAGACGAAGCGCGCCAGCGCTGGGAACTGCACGGACCGGAAGGCGCGGTGCGCCGGGTGGACCTGCAGCCGCGCGTGGCCGGTTTCGACTTCCCGCTGCTGCAGAGCATGGTGAAGGACGGTTTCGGCATCACCATGCTGCCGGAAACGGTCTGCGCCGATGCCGTGCGCAATGGCGAGCTGGAAGTGGTGCTGCCGGACTGGTCGCTGCCGCAGGGTGTGTGCCACGCCGTGTTCGCCTCGCGCCGCGGCCTGCTGCCGGCGGTGCGGGTGTTCATCGACTTCCTGGCCGAGCACCTGCCGCCGCAGCTGGAGGCCTCGCGCCTGGATTGCGGTGGCGCCTGCGAGAAAGCCAAGGAGCGGATCAAGGCCAGTGCGCTGGGTGCGTTGGCGGTGGACGCGGGCTGAAGAACAAGCCCGACGGAACGACGGTCTTGGGCAAATCGCTCGGCCGTGCGAGAATGCGTGCCCGGCCAGCAGGCTGGGCCGATACGGAGAGATGGCCGAGCGGTTTAAGGCACCGGTCTTGAAAACCGGCGAAGGGTCAAACCTTCCGTGGGTTCGAATCCCACTCTCTCCGCCAGTCTTTGCAAAAAGCTCCTAGAAATAGGGGCTTTTTCGTTTCTACAGCCCTCGCTACCCGCCCGCTTACCCATCCACCTGCAGAGGTCGATTCTGCGCGATCTGCTGCCGAACCCAGCCTTGCACCTCGGATTGTATCCAGAGTGCGCGGCGACCGATGCGGATAGAGCGAGGGAAGCGACCGGCCTTGATCTCTCCGTAGATGAAGGTGGTCCCCATGCCGGTCATCTGGCGCACGCGATCGAGCGATAGCAGTTCTTCCAGTCTTTCAGCCGCGCCCATGATGACCTCCGATGCGGCGGGCCTTTGGCGTGCGTTCGGTCAGGCCAAGCTGGAACTGCAGTACGTTGTCGATCGGCATATCAACCGATGCGGGACGCGCGCTGCGCGCCGGGCGATTCAGTCTGCGCCATGCTGCGATGGCCTTGTCGGGATCGGCATGCTTGCTGGTCGACCTGCAGGCGCACTCGACCAGGTGGCCACCGCCGGCGGAGGCGCAGCGCTTGTCGTGGATGTGGCGCGCGCGGTGGCCGGCGGCACAGTTCGGCAACCCTTCCGGGTGGCTGATATGTTCCTGGGTCATGGCTTGTTGCACTCCTCGATGTGGGCTTCGAGCTGTTCGATCAGGAAGGCGGCTTCGGTGGCCCTGCGGCGGCGCTCGTGCGTGCTGACCGGCATGGGGCCGGCGTCCCGGATCCACTTCAGCGGTTCAAGGAACCAGGCCGGTTCGACGGGCAGCCGGGTGCGTGGGTCGACTTTCTTGTCCGGCGGGAAGCAATCCGGCCCGGCCCAGTCCTGGCTTTCCCCGCAGCGCACACAGACGTTGCGCTGGAAGTCGTGGACCTTTTCGGGTTGGACCACTCGCGGGGTCTCGAATAGGGCGCGCACGACCCAACCCCGTTTGGCGGCGTGGTAGAGATGCTCAGAAGTGGCGCTCACCCAGCAGCCTGGACCCGAGTCGCTTTTGTTTCGGTACTCCCAGTGCACAGGCGGCTGGGAATACAGCTCCTTCAGCAGGGCGTCGCCCCATTCGCGGACTTGGTCGGCGGAGACGAGCACGCCGGTGGCGCCCATTTTGCGCATGGTGGTGAGGACCGCGGCGACGGGCGAGGAAGCAAAGGCGACGACAGATGCGGGGGGGGGCAGGAAAGGATTCTCTTTGTTCATCTTTTAGTTGCGACTTAGTTGTCTGCGCCGTCATTTCCGCGCTAAGTTCCGGTCAATCCTCACTACCCTCCGGATACCGCTATGCCCTCTGAAAAGCTCCGCCACCGCGAAGCGGCACTTTTTGCTGCGAATCGGCGTTTCTACGCATCGCTGTCTACCGCAGACACCGGTGCCGTCCACGTCGGCGAGATCCGCATGGAAAGCGGCGAAGTCTTGCCTGGGCATCGCGTGGGATACCTCAGCGAAGAACAGGCCATGCAAGCTGCACGTGAATCGGTCCAGGAATGGGTGAGTTCCAACGCCTAGGCTCATGCTGCAACTGCCATGTCGAAGGACTCCCGGTCGAGATTGGCCTCGGCCAGAGCACGCAGTGACGGTGGGCTGACGCTGTTGCTGACCATGCGCACGGCGGCGCTGGTGCTGAGCGGGGTGCCGTTGGCCGTGCGATCGACGATGTGGCCGGCGGGGAAGCCCTGCGCACGGTAAAGCTCGTGCGGCTTGAGCATTCGCAGACCGATATCCACTATCACGTAGGGCGTGCCTTTGATGACCACGGTGACCAGCGCCAAGCGATCACGGGTGATGACGGTATCCACCGGCTCGTACGCCTCGGCCATCAGGGCGACGAGGCGCTCCTGCCATTCCAGCGGCATGGACTGGAGCGTTCTGCGAGGAACGACCAGGTATGCGGCGCGGGTCAGACCGAAGGCATTCCACACGGGGCCATCGGAGTAGTCGGACTGGATCGGCTCGGCTTGATCCATTGCAGCGGTGAGCAGCTGGTCAACCATGGCCTATCTCCGTGCGGCGTAGCGTCATGGCAAAATGCCGAGAAGCCAGCAAAGGACTAAGGCAATGAGCGTGGTGGTCGAAATTGGAAGGGCAGCTAGCTGGAACTGGGACGCAATTTCTGCGGTTGCCACCGCGGCTGCTGTCATCGTCGCCCTCTTTGTCGGCATTGCTCCAGTAAAAAGGGAGCGCAGGCGAAGAAAGAAGCAGACTTTGGTATACGCGAAGATTGTGGCCGACGGTCTTACTCTTCAAGAAGTGTATCTTCGAACCGCAATGCGAATTCCAGGCAAGGCTACCGGCGAGGCGTCTGCTTGGGAGTTTGAAGAGATCTGCGAACTTATGAAGGTACTGGACGCTAAACCGGTAGCCGAATTGGTCGCGTTCAGTTCGGACCTTCCAGGGTACGTTGGCGATGCAATCGCAGAATGTGCTGCTCACCTCAGCTATGCGCAGTTGAGAAGACCGCATATCTCGCAGATGGATGTGCGTCAGGTGTATGACGTTGGCTCCGAAGTGGATTGGTATGGAGAGGTGGCGGACAAGATTCTCAGCCTGAGGAAGGTCCTTCACTTGTGGATCGGCAGTGAGCCACAAGACATTTCGAAGCACATTGATCGATATGTTGTTGATGGACGCTCTCGCGCCAGTCGGAATCAGCGAGTTTGGTTGAGAGAACAGATCGAGCGGTCGACCATGTCCAACGAGAAGACCTAGCTGCCTCATTCACCCACCGCCTGGCTGTCGATCAGGGCGCGAAACTCGGCGATGACGTCGGCGGCGATACGCTCGACGTAGACGCGCTCATGCTTCTTCACGTGTTCATGCCGGCCGCTGAGCATGTTGCCGGCCACGTAGTCGGCAGCGCAGGCAGCAACGAACTGCATCACGGTGCGGTCGCCCATGGCACCCCAGAACCCGCACCATGCCTGTCCGTAGCATGTGACCACGATGCGGCCACGGCCCAGCTCGTAGTCCTGCACGAACACGTTGATTGGATCGAGGTTGTTGCGACGAGGAATCTCGATGAGCCGGATGCCATGGGGCAACTGCGCCAGGTCCACGGCCTGCGCGGGCGGGGCGGCGTAGAGCGGCTTGGTGAACTGTCCGTCGCGCGTGAGGCGTGCCGGCAAGTAGGCGCCGCCGTCTCCAGGCACGCGGTCCTTGTGAGCCGCCAGCTGGCCGGGACTGACCCAGATCGCCGGCTGCCCCACCGGCTGGCGGGCGGCAAGGGCTGCTTCCAGTGCGGCATAAGTGGCCTCCGAAATCTCGCCGTGGTAGTCGCCGCTATCAACGTCGCTCAGCACGCGGCGCGCAGCATCAGCCAGCGCATTCTGACCACCCGGGGAGGGCTGAGCGGAGAGGGCGGCTTGCCAGACCTGCCATGCCGTTCCTGCCATGAGACCCATGAAAGGGTTGCCCCTGAGAAACGCATCAAATCGCGCGCGCTCCGACGTGGGCAACTGCACGGATCCGCCGTGCTTCACAGTCGCCAGGGTGGCGGGGGTCTTGTCGGTGGTCATGCGTGGTGCTCCTTGCGTTCGGTGATGGCGCGAACGCTGTGCGCGGCCAGGCTTTCCCAGCGCTCGGCTTCGCCAAGGTAGTGCGCTGCGCGGGACTGCCGCTCGGCTTCGGTGAACTGCACGTCGTGCAGCGCGTGGTCTGCGGCCGCGCGGTTGGCGGCGGCCATTCGGGCTGGGTCGTGATCGAAGATGTCGAGCTGGTTACGCATGGCAAGCGTCCGGCTGCATGGTCATGGCAGAATGCCGGCCAGTCCACAGGGGGATTAGGGAATGAGCTGGTGGAATGCCTTCAGCACATGCTGGACGCCTGGTCAGCACGGGTGCGTGGTCTGGTGGGAAGCTTGGGCTGTGGTGGTAGCTTTTACGGCCGTTGTCGCAACCGTTTTCCTCGGTTTGATGACCTTGGGTCTCGGATTGGCTGCAAACAAGGGCAGTGCTGCGGCTCTCCGAATCGCTTCCGAGGAAGCAAAATCGCGCGAAATCATTGCCATAGACGAACGACACATGCTGCTCATGTGGATAGGCAGCGAGATCACGCTGGTAGACGAGCAGTTGCTTTACTTGACTAACAAGATGGCAGAGCCCTTTGCCAAGGCCCATTTCGGAATGGATGTGCCATTCCGTATGACCATTGCGGACGGCATAGATGCTATTGAGTTCGTTACCACCAAGTCCCGCGATGAGCGACTGCATGTACTTGGCCATCCCCTGGCTGGTCGACTTGCCCGTGCGATTGGTCTGTGTGAGTTGATCAAAAGCGGATGCCGCCACGCTTGCCTTACCACGCCTGAGGCAGCCGCTGACGCCTGGGAAAAGTTGGATCGAGTAATACCGATGCTGCGATCCGACATTGAGTTCGTGAAGTTGGCTTGCTTCCAAGCAGCTAAGGAAATTGGGATTACGGGTAACGCCTTTGATCCAGCTACTCTGAAAGAAGGGACGTACATCGCCACTTGAGGCGTCCATTGCAAAGAGGCGCAAGGCGGACGCACGACTGTTCGTCCCTTGCCCCAGGGAGGCCAGGAATTGCGGGCTGCGGCAGGGAGGATCGTCTCGGTTCGCAGTTTGATTGAAGTTGTCGAGCTGGCTACGCACGCTGGACTCCTGGGATGAATTGCCGCCTGGTGGAACCCGGCCGGCGCGGGTTCCCTGCGCTACAGGTGGAGAGCGCAGGGCAGGGGATCAGTGGGTGTCGTCTGCGGGCATCGGCGCGCGCTGTCGCTCTTCCGCGCGCTGCCGCATTTCCTCGCAGAAGGCGGGCCAGTTGCGTACCAGGTCGCGCACGCCGCACCAAGCGAAGTAGGCGATGCCTGCTGCGCACGGTAGGAGGAACGAAGCGGCGCCGGTGTAGATGGCGCGCGCGAGCAGCGCCAGCAGCAGTGCGACGATGACGGCGCAGTAGAAGGGCAGGGCCAGGTGGCGCATCAGGCTGCTCCGCCTTGGGCGCGCGCTGCGTTGCGGACGGCGGCGACGGCGCCTGCAGCGCTCTGGCCGTGCCGCAGGACGGCATTGGCGGCGATGCTGGCAGCGACGACGACTTGGTAGGGGAGAAGGCCCCAGCGGCGCCCAGCTCGGGCGACGATGCCTGCGGCGGCAGCGGCGCGCTGTGCCTGGGAGTGGTTGGCGATGACGGCGATCATGCGGTGGCGTCCTGGCCTTCGCCGCGCAGCTGCTGGGCAGCGGCGATCAGGGCGCGCGCTGCAGCGGTTGCCTCGTCGGCGGTGTAGTAGATCCGGGCGGCGCCGAAGTTCTGGACGACCTTCCCGCTGACCGTGTCAGCCTTGGCGGTGCCGGGGGCGGTTTCGGTGTTTAGGGCCAGAGTGGCCATAGTTGATCTCCTGCGCGGCCCCGAATTGGGTGCAATGAAAGCGCGACCAAAGATTAGGACTAGCTAATATTTTGGGCAATAGGAGAGGCTAACTTGTTTATGAACGGACCGGTCGATCCGTTCATGTACCACGGTGGAAGAAGTCGTGAGCTTTTGCTACAACAGATCCGTGGCCAAACAAACCTTGCCGACAATTGAAAGTAAACGTGCGCTGTAGCGGTGGTCTCTGACACTCCTCATTAGGTAGTGGCGGACCAGCCGCCGCCCCCGCGCCTCTGTCAAGAGGTGCCACTACCAATGATTAGGGCTATACCAATGGAACCACCAATTGATTTCTACGCACCATATCAACTGCCCAACGGCTCTCTTGTCTACGGCGCGGCGGCTGCAGCCTGCCGGATGAGAGACGCAGGCGGCTACAACCAGTTCGCCTACGAAATGGTGATGGCCGGTATCAAGATTGGCTACGCAAACGCGTTGCGCCGGGCCCGCTAGCGCGGGTCACTCCAAGTGGGCGCGCTTTTGCGCGCCCGCTTTCTCGCGCAGGGTCTGTCCGGAGCGAGGGTTAGAAGTTCAATTTGCTACGGAATTGTTAGAACTTCCGTAACCCGGCGTGGATTAATGCCTTGCCAAGTATGCTCAAGTCGCCAACGTCTGGTCGGTAGGCCGGGAAATCGGTGTTGACGCTTACCACATACAAGCCATCGCCTCGTTTTTGCAGCATCTTGATCTGCGTCTCTCCGCCGATGTTGATCAGGTAGTAGTCGTCGCCGTCGAAGTAGTCGCAGCTTGCATCGATCCAGACGATGTCCCCGTCCTCCAGCTTGGGCCGCATCGATGGCCCGCGGCCGGTGATGATCTGTATCCGACCAGGCTGGGGCAGGTAGCCGAGCTTCCTGCGCACTTCCCATTCGGCGACCTCGATGGTCTTTACTACCTCCGGGTAGTCGTGGTTGACCATCCCTGTACCCATCCCCGCGCCCCCTTCAAACAAGTCGAAGCGAACATAGCCGGGAGGCGTCTCAATCTCTCGGATTGAGGACCATTCTTCTGGATCCGTGCCCGACAGCATCTGTCCTTTGCCCGTAGCCAGCCAAGCCTCGCTTACGCCCAGCGCCTTGGCCGCCGCTAAGAGATTCTCCCCTCTTAGAAACTTAGCTTTGCCACTGAACCAGCCGTTGACGCTGGGGGCAGAAATGCCGACCCGGCGGGCAAGCTCCGCTTTGGTGATTTTGGCGCGCTCGATAGCGAGCGTGAGACGTTCGGCGAGGGTGGTCATTAGGAAAGGCTAACCGATAATAAGTTAGGACTGGCTATTGACGCGGTAATTAGCTAGTCCTAACATTCGCTGGATGGAGAACCTTACTGCTTCCGAGATCATTGATCGCTTGGGCGGCACGGCCGAGGTGGCGCGAATTTGCCATATCAAGCCCCCTTCCGTGAGCGAATTGCGTTCCAGCGGGATCCCGCCTGCTCGCAGGCAGTTTCTTGAGCTGCTCAGCCCGGAAGCCTTCGTCACTTCGAGCGAAGCTGTCGACGGGCACGTTTCGGACAAACGCATAAGCAAGCGCGCGCTGCGTACCAAGCTGGGCCTGAGCACCGACAAGCAGCTGGCCAAGGTGCTGCAGCTGCCGGTGGAGCAGGTGAGCGCTTGGGCAGATGAGGGCATGGTCCCAGCCTTGCCACAGGTGATGAAGCTGCTTGGGCTTACCGAGCAGCAGGAGCCGGCCAAGCCGGCAAACGACGACCCCGATGCAGACCGCATCGCCCCAATTGAGGTGGCCTGAAATGCTCGTGTCCGACAAGTGGAACCCTCGGCTCTGGCTGAGGGCTTGGCTCTTGGCTCCGTCAAAGACTGAGGCCGTGCAGGCAGCACGAATCCGCGCCGGAGTCGAGGCTGCCTGCGCGGCTTGGCAATCAAAACGCGGCGCTATCAGTTCTCGGGTGCGTCTGACTGACGAAAGTTCGCGATGAACTCTTCGATCTCCCCGAGCTCCTCCAGCGCGATCTCCAGACCTGCCTTGAATTTCAAGCGCGTCGGGTCCTCCGCACTCACGTCGTCTGGCGTGCGCGCATTCCCTAGCACCGTCATCAAATCCCGTGCGCGATTTGCGACCAGCGCTGCGTGGATCCCTCGAACGTACTTCTCCATGTCGCCCTCCTTGCGGGCTGTGTTGTTGGCACATCCAGCGTAGCGCAAGGAGGGCGACGCCCGTCGTCCGTGAGTTGTTGATCTCCATGGCGCCCATCGTGCGCCGCCCCTGAGAGCCTGTCATGAAGCCCAAGCCCCATTTCCTGCCCAAGCGCCAGACGGTGATCTACGGATTTACCGAGCAGATGCTGCGCGATACCGGCTCCAGGCCGGCCGCTGGGCGCGCGAGTCGTGCCGGGGTCGGGAGTCGGCTCCGCGCTAGGAGATAGGCCAGGACGGTGTGAGGCGCCGCCGGCGCTGGCAGGCCGGATGGGACAGGCGGGACCAGGAGCTGAGCGCGGGACGGCGCACCACGACGAGGAAGAAGCGCTGATGTGGTCGAAGGCCCCGCCGCCGACGAAGGAAGAGTCGATCCGGATCGAGCTGGCAAAGACCGGGCCGTGCATGGCCTGCCTGGCACTGCTGGAGCAGCAACTGCTGGAAGCGGAGCTGGTGATTTACGGCTGCGACTACAACCACGCCAAAAGCGGCAACCGGCGGCGCGGCCACTTCTTCGGCTTCGCGCTCTGTGTATGGCACCACCGCCGCATACCGATGGAGGGGAACACCTTCGCATCGATGCGGCAGATCTACGGCCCGAGCCTGATGGATGGCTCGCGCACCTTCCACGAGACGTACGGCTCCGACGACGAGCTGATTGCAAACCAGACCTACATCAACGAACTGAGGGCGGCAGCATGAAGACAACGAAGAAAATGGCGCCGAAGTTGAACCCTCAAGTCGCGCCGAGGGAACGGCGGATTGACCACAGCACGGTGTCCCGGCCCAAACGATCGAAGGGCAGGACAGTCGCCCATGGCGCTGCCGAAACGTTGGAGCAGTTCATGGCGCGCGGCGGGCAGGTGCAGCGCTTGACGGCCATTTGGGAGAAGGGATATGCAGCTTGATACGTTTGGAGTCTACGTGCGCGCCGAGCTCGAACACTGGGGGCGGGAGTTCGCTCTCCATCGGGACCGCGATTACCTCGGTCACCATTCGAGGAACATTCTACAGGTCCTGATTGAGCACAATGGCGATCTCGCCGGAAGGCCCAAAGGCAACAAGCCAATCGAGACTGATGCACGCGCGCAAAGGATAGAGGACATCATCACCTCAATTGGTCGAGACAGCATCGCCATCGCGTGTTGTCTGCGCGCATATCACTGTGGTGTAGGTAGACGCAAGGTGGAACGCTTCGAAACAGCACTTGAACTTCTAGCAAACTGCTCCCAAAAGGCTGTATCGAATCGCCAGTATCTAATCTTGGTCGAACTAGGCTTTCAACGGGTGCGAGGGCGCTTGGAAGGCCACGCCCTCGCAGCTTGAAAGATCTCTCTACTTCAGTTCGCGCGAAATGGAGTTCAAGGCACCAATGGTCTGACTGAAAAGATCCTGCGCTTCTTCAAGGGTGTAGAATATTTCAGGGTGCTGGGTCGGATTGCGGAAATTCCTTCGCATCCCATCCAGTAGATCGAGCAACTTGTCCGATGGCTTGGGCTTTCGCTTATCTCTAAGCTCTTTGATCATAGGACCCCACATCGGCTTATCAAGTCGCTTAGTTTTCTTGAAGAAGAAGTACAGCGACTTGACTTGGGCCTCAAGCGCTCGCATTAAATGGAATGCTGCTGCGGTGGACTGAGACAAAGCAATTTGCCTGGCCGCGAGCTTGAAATCCCTCCTTGACGTGGCTGAAAGAGATTCCCATGTGCCTGTACTTAGCAGCCGCTGCGGTGACTCCAAGAGATCATTAATGGCGAAATTCTTCTTGGTCAGAAGGAACGCCTCTCGAAGCTTTAACTCAGCATCAAGGGTTCGGTCCAGCCCATTTATCTCTTTCTTAATTCGTTTTTCCAAGTCGGCACTGATCTCGCCCTCAACCTTCCTGAGTTCTTCTAGAAGTGGCTTCAGATCTTCGGCGGCCTTGAGGGTCACGCTCAATTCCAGTTCAGCTGCTTTTTCGAGGAATTCCTTCAAGGTCTCAATTAAAGCAAGGCGATCACCGTCGCGATAATCGGTGTTCTGGAGATAGTAAAAATTGTATCCAAAGGCATAGTATTGGTAGACGTAGGTTCTAAGCATGGTTCTTCCTTGAGTGTTTCCCTAATCCTAACGGGTTGGTAATTTTCTTTAAACAAGCTTGACCGGTGCACACCTCGGCTGTATATTTTCAGTCACGATGACATAGAAGCCTCCGGTTCCGACCGGGGGTTTTTTTTTGCCCGCTTCCCATCCCGGATCGACCCTTGCCCCCAACCGGTGGCCGGGTAGGGATCCTCAGAGTACAAGCCAATGGCTCGAATCACCCCCCAACAGGCTGGCGGCGTGAACGTCGTGGCCTTCCTCGACATGCTGGCGTGGTCCGAAGGGACGGACAACGGCAAGCAGCCAACCAAAGACCGTGGGTATGACGTCATCGTCGGTGGCCAGTGCTTCACGGGCTACGCCGATCATCCGCGAGTCCTGGTGCCTTTGCCGAAACTGGGTATCCAGTCCACCGCCGCAGGCCGCTACCAGCTGCTGCGCCGCTACTACGACGCCTACCGGAAGACGCTGGGCTTGAAGGACTTCTCGCCGCTGAGCCAAGACTTGATCGCGCTGCAGCAGATCCGAGAGCGCCGCGCGCTGCCGCTGATCCAAGCGGGCAAGATCTCCGAGGCAATCAAAGAGGTGCGCAACATCTGGGCGAGCCTGCCCGGCGCTGGCTACGGCCAGCACGAGCACAAGCTGGCGGATCTGGTGGCGGTGTACCGAAAAGCCGGCGGAACGGTGGCGCCGTGACCGAGCCCGTGAGCACCATGAAAATCATCGTCGGGACCTTCACGGCGGCCGTAGTGGCGCCCGCGACTGCTGATGCGCTGCGTGAGGCCGAGCGCGTCATCCTCGGCGTGCCGCAGTCAGTGCTGTTGGTGGCCATGGCCGGCGCCCTGATCGGTGTCCTGCTGTTGCCGGAGAAAGACGCGGAACGGGTTGCCGCAGACGCCAGCCGCCGGCGCGGTCACCGGCTCCTACAGACCGCCGCGCGCTGGGCCGCCCTCGCTGTTGCGGTCGTGGCCTACGCCATCGTGGCCGCATGGGTCATCGCTGTTGCCGCGTCCATCTGGCCGGCGCTGGCGGGCGCCCCCCAGCTGCCGCTGGCCTTCCTGTCCGGCGTGCTGATCCGCCGGCTGCTGCCCGGCTACGTGCGCATGGCCGCTCGCATCGATGGCAGCACAGACGCTCGCATTGATCGACTGGTCGGGATCATGGAGCAGCAGGGCAAGCAGCTCGCCGAACTGGTGACGCATGTCGGCATGTTGGTGCAGGCGGTCGCGCTCCTGTTGGGAGAGGAGGCGGGTACACCAGTGCAGGACGAAAGCGCTGAGCCCGAGCGTGTCGACTTGGACGGGAACCCGTACTGATGGCAGCAGCGCCTATCAGCGACGGCTGGGGGGTTGCCACGATCGACACCAGCGCCCACACCAGGACGAAGGGCGGGCAGGTCAATACGGTGCCTGGCGCGCTGTACCGCAGGCTGACCTGCAACCTGTCCGGCCGGGCCACGGACGTCGTGCGCGGCGGCGGCTTGAACGGAACGGACTGGGAGACGATCGGCGCGGCGCTGGCAGGCCGTCGCCGCTCCTGTGTTGTTCCGCAGTACCGGGATATTGCGACAAAGGCATTCGATCCGCTGCTGGCGGCCCGGTCAGCGCTCTACGGCTACCCGACGCAGCTACCCACTGCCGAAAACATCAGCCGGCAGTACTTCACTGGCTATATGGAATTTGAAGAAATCCCGCATTGAGCCGATAGCATTGAAATGGCCATCAACAGGGAGCTTTACATGAATGAATCAAATCACCGAGATCTGGTTGCTAGACATCGAATTTGGTCGCGCTATGAGCTCTATTGGAAGAAGTGGCGGCTGTTGATGATACTGGTGGGGTGGTTCCTGTTTTATCTGCTGCTGGTGCTTATCGGACTTTTATCCCCTGGAGCGCGGCGGCTGGCTGAGAGCGTCGCCACAGGTATAATTTCGTATGCCGTAACCTACTTTTCGGTTTTTTTGCTATTGCTATTGGTGATTGGCTCTATGCTCCTCCCTCCTGAAAGGGCGAGCAAAGTTGGAGGCTTTCTGCGATGGGCAGCAAATGGTGCCGCTTTCTCCGCGCTCGGAATGGTCGCCTTTGCGACTGTAGAGGTTCTGGGATCCATAGTGTCCAGCGGGATGGCATGCGTAAGCTTTGTCGGTATTGTCTGGCTATTGCTTATGCCGCTACTGCTGCTTGCGTTTGCGACTCTATCAGTTGTGTTTTTTCCCGCAGCTCGGCGAGTTGGTGCGGGTAACCTGCGCTCCGATTCAGCGCCGCGAATTGCCGCTTGGGTCTTGCTGATTTTAAGTTTTATCTCATTCTTCCTGGCCGGAAATCCGTACGAGATTGCTGGCGTGGATGGCTACAACGATGCGCTGCGATCTCTGGATTGTTTGCCAAAGTAATCGTCGTTCTATTAAGAAAGGGCCCCGCCAGAAGCGGGGCTTTTTCTTTTTTTGGAGAAGCTATGTCGCTTTACACACTCACCGTCGATCTTCTGCTTAAGTCGGGATCGTTCGAACGCGACAGCGGGAAAGCCTCCCGCGTTGTGCGACGTGACATGGCCGCGATCCAGTCGTCCATGTCCGACGCGGCGCGGCGCGGCGCCGATGAGGTCGCGTCCGGCTTTCGTCGCGCTGCGTTCGAGGCTGCAGGACTTACGTCTGCCTTGATGGCTGTCAGGGCCGCAGTTGGCAAGGCCGACGAATGGACGAACCTTAACAACAGGTTGCGGTTGGTTACTCAGGGCCAGACACAGTTCGCTGCCGCGCAGGCTGACGTGATCCGGATCGCAGGGGCTGCGCGACAGCCGTTGGGTGCAACAGCAGAGCTGTATCAGCGCATTGCGATGAATCAGGAGGCGCTGGGCTTGTCCGGCAAGGGCTTGGCCCGGGTAGTCGAAACGATCAGCAAGTCGATGGTGATCAGCGGAAGCACCACCGCAGGAGCTGATGCCGCTCTTGTGCAGCTGGGGCAGGCGTTTGCGTCTGGGACACTTCGAGGGGAAGAGCTGAACTCGGTCATGGAACAGGCGCCCGCGCTGGCTCAGGCTATCGCGAAGGGCTTGAACGTGCCGATCGGTAAGCTCCGGGACTTGGGCGCCGCCGGCCAGTTGTCATCTCAGCAGGTGATCGGTGCACTTCAAAGCCAAGCTGGTGCTGTCGATGAGGCGTTTGGAAAGATGAGCTCCACCGTTGGACAGGCGACGACGCTGTTCAACAACAATTTGCAGGTGATGATTGGCAGGGCTGATGAAGCCACTGGCGCATCAAAGGCGCTCGCGGCGGGCATTGGCGCACTCGGCAGCAACCTTCAGATGGTCGCTGTCGCAGGCGCCGCAGTCGCTGCCGGTCCGCTCACAAAGGCCCTTCTTGCTCGAGTCAGCGCGTCCAACGCAGCGATGGCAGCAGATCGCGCAGCTGCTGCTCAGAATCTTGCCGCTGCGCAGGCGCTGGAACTCCGTACTCGGGCAGCGATGCTCGATACGCAGTCCGAGGTGCGCCGAGCGGCAGTGATCGGAGGAAGCGTATCGATCAGTGCCAAGGCCGCGGCGGCAACGCTTGACCATCGCCAGGCAACGCTGTTGCTGGCGCAGGCGCAAGCTCAGTCGGCGGCCGCCAGTGCGAGCTGGGCCGCGAGGGCTGGAGCATCCACTTTGGCCATGCTGGGCGGCCCCGCCGGCATCGCTACGATGCTGGCAACCGCTGCCGCAGGCTGGCTGATTTTCCGCGACAACACCAACACCGCCTCTGCAGCCCTGATCGACTTCGGCGGTGCTGCAGACACGGCTATCGAGAAGTTCCGGGAGCTTAATCGACAGCAGCAGGCAGGCGAGATCCTGCGTCTGCAGAAGGAGATCGACGCCAACTATCGGACCATCTGCCCAGTTCTTCCTCCGCATCTATGAGTTGGCCCTTCAGGCAAGCTTCCGCGCGGACTTCACGATGGAGCAACTCTCCAGCGAGCTGGGTCTAGTGATTGACCAGCTGTGGCCGAACTACGAGAACGCTGTAGCCGAGGCGGGTCTTCCGCGCGAGCAGCTAGGGACCGAGTTGGTACTTGGGGGCTGGTCGCCCAAGAACGGCCGGATGATGGCCACGGCGTATGCCAAGAGCGACAGTCAGCGCTTAACCGTGGTCCAGCCGATCGTGGGGCAGCTGGCATCGCCTGGCGAGCCGCTGCGAGCCGCTACTCCGAGCATGGTGCAGGCGGATCTGATCGCCCATGCGCGGTTGCAGGCCGGCTACCTCAATGAGCAGATGGGACGGCAAGTGGCTGGAGGGCGGTTGCTGGTGGGGTTCCTGCAGAAGAGCCAAGCCGTCGTGAAGGATCTTGGGGCGATATGAGCCAGCGTCCCCGCTCGCGCGGGGACAATAAAACTAAGTACTAGGTGGCCGACTACTGGCAAACGTACTCGGTAGAGCTTTCAAAGAACCTGTCGTAGTAGTCGTTTGGATTATCGCCAGAGCCGAAGTACACAAGCTCTGCACGGTAGTAGTTGGTGACCCCGTAAAGTCCCGGTGTGCTACACGTCGCCGGTATCGAACCCTGGTACTTCTGACCTGCGAAAACGTGGTGATACTCCTCGCAGGAATAGCCGCCGCCAACGGCGTGAGGATCTGGCCTACAGGTGCCGCCACCGTACTTCATGTTGTCAAAACCGGTGGATGCGTCGGTCGGGCATGAGCCCAGCCCTTCCGGACCCCAGTCACCGTACGTGTAGACGCCGTTGGGCCCGTCCACGCCGCCCTGGCAGAAGTTCGTATAGGCCACCGGATAAGGCTGAATGGTTTCCGAGTCCACCCATAGCAGGCGGCCCGTTGGCACCCACTGACCGGCGAACGCGCTCTGAGTGAAGCCGACCGATAGCAAAGCAAGTGACATGCCCAACATCAGGCGGCGAGGGGTCGAGCGGGCAGTCCTGCAATCGTTTTGCATTGAGTTCACTTCCATCTCTCCGTGAGTAGGGTAGTGCTGCACTGCCCGCGCACGGTCGCAACACCCCGGCATCGGTGCAATCGGAGAACCGCCCGGGACGGTGTAGGTAAAGCCCCACGGCGGCGAGCTATGTGACCCGTGTCGAAGTGTGAGCGATTCAGGCAGGTGGCCGGCGCGTTCGCAGGATCTGCGACGCCCGGTCGTATCCTCCCCGGCATGCTCCCCTCGCACGGTTACCAAGGCTTCCGCTCAGCACCGCCACCCTCTGGCTGGGTCCAGATGGGGGAGGGCTGGGTGCTGTGGTGGAATGGCCGGCAGATCGCCCATGTCACGTCGGCAAAGGATGGCGGGGTTCGGGTGCACCTTGATGCCCGAAAGATGTGGGACACCAAGAACGTAAGGGCGGCCAGCATCCAGCAGGGCAAGCGTTACGTCGAGCGGTGGTGCGCAGCCAGGCTCTACCCCGAACTGAGGCTGCGGGAAGCGGTAGCTCGGCTGTTGGACAGCACGCCCACCGAACTGCCGCCGCCGATGCCCGGATTGCCACACACCCCAGAGCAGCTGCAGCAGGCCCGGCGCCTGGCCGAGGCGGGGACGAAGGAGCTGGAGCGGGTCAAGGAAGCGCTGGAGCCGCGCTTCTCCAGCCACGAGCAACTGTCACCGGCGCTTCGGCATCGGTAGTGGCACCTCTATGATCGGCAATTGTGGAGGGCTGCTGTGCCCTACGCACATATTCGCGACGTTCCGGATCAGAATTTCCCTTGTTTCTTGTCTTCTTTGAACTGCTCGGCAATATCGCTCACCTTAGCCTCCAGTTGACGCCCAACGTTTGCCATGTATTGGACGTGACCCTTCAGTTTTTCAAGTTCTTGCTCTAGGTGAGATGCTGGCATCAGTCCATACTGCATGTTCGCTTCCTCATGTTGCTCAAATTTTGAAGCGCCATCTGGAATCTTTTGGCCAGCTAGATTTGCTGTGAAAAAAATATAGGCGTCGTGCCCGATTATTCGTCGGCCGGACCAATGGGCAAACATGTGCCTTATCGTTCGGTGCATACCTAAGATCTCAGCTACTTTGCTCAGCCCTTCCGATACATCTTTGTTCCACGCGCAGTCCGCCGCATGGCGCTTAAGGTGTTCGATAGTGTCTTTGTCGTTGAGCTTCGAAGCGTATGAGGTCGGTTCTCCTGACTGAATTTGTTCAAGTAGGTTGATAATACGCCGTGCCTCTAAATCCGCAAAGCAGTAGGTCTGGATGAATAGGCCTATTTTGAAATAATCATCTCTTTCAAGAGGGCCTGTGTCATTGAGGACATGCCGCAGCGACTTCCTTGCTTGTTCCAGTTTTCTCATTTCATCCATTGTTATCTCCTTGCCTGAGTTCAGATGTGGACGCGCTGCTCTGCGACTGAGTGCCCGGAGGGCGAGCATACCTTGGTCCGTATAGACGGTTTGTGTCTGCATCTGATGCCAAGAGGATGGGGCAGACTAAAATCGCACCGGCAGCCAGCATCCGGCAGGGCAAACGGTACGCCGAGCGGTGGTGCGCGGCCAGGCGCTACCCCGAGTTCGGGCTGCGAGCAGCTGTGGCTCGGATGGTGGCCGACGCCCCGAGCGGCCTCTACCGCCGCTGCCCGGCCTACCGCCGACGCCCGAGCAGCTGCAGCAGGCCCGGCGCTTGGCCGAGGCGGGGGCGAAGGAGCTGGAGCGGGTCAAGGATGCGTTAGAGGCGCGCCTGGCGCCGCCAGCGAAGAGGGGTTGGGCTAAGGGATGCGACAGGCGCTCGGGTGGGGCTCCGGTGGCAGTACAGCCGTTCATAGAAATTGAATGGCGCGCAGGAGCTTGAAGCCCTTGCCGAGACCAATTGCCCGGTGCGATGCTACGGCCACCAACTGATGGCTACATAGCAGGCGGTTGGCGGCGCTACAGGAGCATTGGATTTTGAAGGATCAACAGGGGGATTTAAGTGCTTACATTTAAGACACAGTTTCCACTTCGCTCTAACGTGGAAATGGCTGAATTTATGGAATGCTGTAGGGAGTGGATCACTGGTAGTCCGTACACCCTGCTTAGTGGATTGACGGACGCTAGGCCAGAGGGTGTCCACGAGGTCGACGGTGAAAGGGCAGAATTTCTTGCCTCTGACGGTGCCGATTGTCAGCTTGGGGGGGTGAAGTACGAAAAGGCTGATAATGAAGGGATCCATTGGACGACTGAAGTGGTCGGATGTAAATCTACTTCTGGCGAGTTCATTGTTTCAGTTCAGCTTAGTGTCGACGCGGAAGTTCCTGTCGAAAAGCTGGATAAGGGCCGCCGGCCATATATTCTTAAGCTCTTAATGCAGAAGTTCTCGGGCGGGGAGGATGGAGGCCTTGTCGTCGATGATCTGCCTCTCTTCTTGTCTGAGGAGCAGCAGGATCTGGCGGCGGACATCATTTGTGCGCGCGCTGGAAGTGCGATGCCGGTTGTGTATGTCAGTCGACGTGGGGATGGCAGCCTTTCCGTCGATCCCAAGCGCCTGGCGGAGTGGATATCGGCGATGGCTCATGTGGTGGTTGAGCCCTCGCGTTCCTTTTCAACCGCACTCTCCAGGGAGGTTTTCGGTGAGAACCCATATGGTGGGGCGGTCGCTATCTATTGGCCGGATGGCATTGGGCGCTGGCTTTATCTTCCCGATCGGTGGAAGGAGCCTGGCGAACTCCAGTCTGCGATTGCTCGCAAAGTGAGGAGTTCCCTGCTTTACCACCGCATTCGTCAGGAGTGCACTTGGATTCACCTTCAGCAGTGTGCAGCAAACGACAGATTTGAAGAGGTGCGCAAATCTGGCGCTGGCAGCCTTGACGAGTACATGGCACATTTCGATAGTGAAATTGCCGAGCAGCGCAAGAAAATGGCTGAGCAGGGCGAGGAAATACGGCGCTTGCAGGCTCGGCTGAGTTTGGGGAAGTTCTCGGGCTGGACTACAGAATCAGTAGCAGGCGATGCTGCGTCCACGATAGAGCTCGCTTCGTCTGAGCGCGATCTCTATCAGGGGGAGCAGCTCTCGGCAGTGTTAGATGCTCTCCAGCACGCTGCCGATTCGGCGGAAGCCAACTCCCGCAGGCGCCATATATTGGCTGCGATCATTGAATCAAATCGCAATGAAGGTGAGCGGGATATCATCACTGCGAAGCTCAAGGATATTTTGAGTCAGTATGAGTCAATGAGTCCGGTTGTGCGCAGAGAGCTTGAGTCGCTCGGTTTTGCAATTGATCAGGAAGGTAAGCACTGCAAGATTACATTTAGAGGTGAAGAGCGTTTTCCGTTCATTCTCTCGAAGACGAGCAGTGATCATCGCACCGGCAAAAATGCATTTGCCCAGATTAGAAAGAAATTGTTCTAGTTCTTAGCTGTCTATGAAAGATTTTTCCGCTTGCGGGAGCTTGGCCTCGCCCTTCATCGGGCGAGGCTAATGGCATAGGTTGCCCACTTTTCCATCAGAATTCGCCGTTTCTCAAGCATAGTTCCGCGCTTGTAAGCGGCCTTTGCCTTGTCTCGGATCCTGTGTGCGAGGGCGGCTTCTGAAAGATCGTCTGGGAAGTCTGTTGTTTCGCTAGCCCAGTCCTTGAAGGTCGATCTGAACCCATGAACCGTGATGTGCCCATAGCCCATACGTTTCAGTAAGGCGAGCATGGAGTTCTCGCTGAGTGGCTCATTGCTGAGGTCGTTGGGGAACAGGAGGTCCCGCTTCATGCGCGTTCGCGCGATCGCCAGCGCTGGCTTAGAAAGCGGAACCGTATGCTCCACCTTGGCCTTCATCCGGCCACCTGATACGGTCCACGTGCCGGCGGCAAGATCAACCTCCCCTGGCGTAGCTCCCAGCGTCATTCCCGTCCGGGCCCCTGTGAGGATCGTGAATTCGAGGGCGCGCGCTGCTTCGCCGTGTCTGGACCGTAGAGAAGCCATGAAGGCTGGAAGTTCCGCGTAGGGGAGGGCGGCGAAGTTCTCGACCTTGGTCACCGCAGTGGGTTTCGGTAAGATCACGGCCAAATGCCCGCGCCATCGCGCTGGGTTTTCCCCGCTGCGCTTCTTCTGCACGGTCATGGCATCAAGCACGGCCTCCAAGCGTTGCCGGACCCGGCTGGCAGTCTCCGTTTTGGTGGTCCAGATTGGCCGCAGCACGGCCAAGACATGCTCGGTCTCGATACGATCCACCCGCAGATCTCCCAGCACCGGCTTTGCATACGTCTCTAGGGTGCTGGTCCACTGGCCCGCGTGCTTCGGGTTTGTCCATCCTGCTTCGCGCTCTGCGATGTATGCCGTGGCGGCCTCCCAGAATGTTGGGATGCTGGCAGTGGCGACAGCCGCCGCTCGCCTACCCGCAAGTGGATCCTGACCCGCCTGTACCATCTTCCTCGCGGCTCCTGCCGCCTCCCGCGCCTCGGCCAAGCCGATCACGTGCAGCGGGCCTAAGCCCATTTCCGGGCGCTTCCCCTCAAATCGATACCTGAACACCCAGCTCTTGGCACCGGACGCGGTCACCTGCAGATATAGACCGCCACCGTCAGCGTGGTAGCCCGGATCAGTGACCGTGGCCACCCGTCTCGCCGTCAAGCGATTGATCTTCAATCCCATTTCCTACCCATCCATGTACCCACCCAGCAGGTGCGACTTCCCGCGAAAGCCTGCGAACGAACTCGGATGGTGAAACGTAGCTAGCGCAAGGGCTGAGACTGGTTTCACGAAGGCGCACGGAAGCTAGGGAACGCCCTAAATTCAGACACTCTCTCCGCCAAGAATGCAAAAACGCCCCGAAAGGGGCGTTTGCATTTGTGAAGGAACGAGACCGTGTTGTCAGAACGCAGGTTCGATCACAGGCGGTGATTCCACTGCGGGGAACGATAGCCGGTACTTCCGCGTCGTATCGGCATCTACAAAGATCTCGGTCGAACGGCGTCTGGCCAGCGCGGATTTGGTGGCATTGAATGAACACAGGCCAGGGCCGTCAATTCCGGTTGCCGTCAGCAAGTGCCGGCCTGGCTTCAATGCGAAGGTGACCGATTCGGCTGTGTTGAGATGGGCGGCCATCTGCTCATCGACCATAACGCCTATTGCACACTTGCTACCAACAGCGCCGATGTCGCGGGTTACCACCACATTCCCGGTGGAAGCGCCTTGGTCGGGGAGTGCAAATACCCGATCTTCAGGTGCCGGCTTGACCATTGCTGCGTCGGGTTGTTTGGTGGGCATGAAACAACCTGCGGCCAGCAGCGGAACAGTGACCATCGCCGCTCGCATTGTGATCTTTGCAGCTGTGGAATGCATATTCTTTCCCCGAGAAAATCGCCATTGACCGGCGGGTTGCACCTATCGGCGTGACTTTACACGAATCCGGCGAAGGTAAGCTGCGATCAATGGCTGTCGGAATCTACTCGTAATGAGTAGCAGGAGCGACAGCCGCGGAGCATCATGCGGCCTATGGCGTTGACGAAATCTTCCGGGCCGCACAATGCATTGGTGTTGATGTTCACGTTTTGGGATCAATGCGCTCTCATCCCAGTCTTGATAGCACTTTCCGACGCATTTCCCCCTCGATCTGCTGAAAGGACGCGTGGACGATGGTTGCGCCAAGGCACTCGCCTTGGCCGGGATTGGCGTCTCGAACTTACATGATGCGCGACAATGCACGCCCTGCCAGTTCATGGCGGACGGTGCGTGGGGATCTTTGATCCGTCGGCTTCTTGCGTCATGTATCCGGCACGCCAACCCGCACCGTCCGCCACCTTGCATCTGCAGGTGGCCACACCGCGAGGTTGCTGCCATGCCTGACCTGCTTCCCGACTATCCCCGTCTGCACGCGCTGCTCGGCGATGCCGTGCGCGATCTTCCCAATGCTCTCGCCGAAAAGATGGAGGATGCGCTCAGTGATGCCGTTGAGTCCGTGCCGCCCTCGGCTTTCTTCACGTTCCTACAAGGCCACGGCAAAGGCCGCCGTGCTGATGGCGCGCCCTGGACCGAATTCCGCCTAACACCCGGCCGCGCATTCGATCTGGCCTTGGCGACCCGTAGCGCCTCGGGCATCACCGCGCTCACTGCCATGTTGCACGCCGCACATGTGGCCCGGGAGAACGACGAGCCGGGCTTCTATCCGTCGGCGGCGCTGGTCGATGGGCTGTTTGATGCCTGCGAAGCGCTGTCGCTGCAGGTGGAGCGCTGTCTCGACCCTTGATTCACAGGTGCGCCGCAACGGGAAGGGTGGGGACTTCCAACGTGGTCCCCATGCCTGGGGTTCAAGCCCCGTGCTACTCGTTGTCGCTTTCTGCTTGCTCTGCGCCGCACGACCGCTTCGCGCGCTCTTTCAATTCAGTCGCCAATCGTCGCTGTTCTGCGTGCGGCATCCTGGCGGCGGCGAGAATGACATTGGCCAGTACATCGCTATCGGCCAATAGATAGGCGAGAGGAACGCCCAGTTCGGCAGCCATCTTGCCGGCAGTTGCAAAGTCCGGCTCCGACGTGCCCTGTTCGTAGCGTGTCACCCGGCTGGACACCACATCCTCAGACAAGCCAATGCGCCGGCCCAGCTCGCGCTGGGAAATGCCCATCGCCAAGCGCGCTTCTTTGAGGCGCTTGGTGAACTGGTCGCGGAGAGGTGTGGGGGACATTACCCGCCTGGGCGCATCCTGTAACGGTCTACAGGATGGCAATCGACCCACACTTCGTATGCTACATTATTTGTAGCATCATAGGGCGAGGTGGGGCATGAAGCCGTCTTCGCGGCCAGCGCCGCCTGGCAGCACAACATCGACAATCTGCCTTGCCTGCGGATACCGCGGCCCGATGGCCATCCGCAATGGCCGCGGGCATTGGTCTGGCTCCGGGTGGACATTCACGCTTCTCGCGCTGCTTGGCGGTGCAGTTGGTTTCGTATTGATGGGCGTCACCGGGATGCTGGCCATGTCGATACTGATCGGCATTGTGGGTGCACTCGCGGTCCGCCCGGCATCTGCCTACCACTCCTGCCCGCAGTGCCACGTCGAACTGCAGTGGCGTTGAATGCACCATCCGGCACGACGATGGAGGTGCGTAGGAAAAATCTGATCGTGGGCAGGTAGTGATGACGTTCCTGTCCCGTTGATCGGCCTTTGCCTATAGTGGGTCCAAACCCCGCAATGGAATGGCCCGATGCCCTCGATGTCCTCCGGCCGGTGCCTGGCACTCGCAATCGCCGTCGCTGTGAGCGCCAGTGCCTGCGCACGACCGCCATCCACCGAACACGAAAGGAATCACGCCATGCCTGGCGCAACGCAGACCGGCCGCACCCTAAACGGCCACACCTACACCGACGCGCCCGTGGATGTGAAGTTGGGGCCAAATACCTTCCGTATCCCCGCCAACTATCTGGACAGCCAGATTGCGCCATGGCCGGGTGAAGGAGTTTCGCTGGTCATTGAATGGCCGGACATGACGCCAACCGCACCGGGGGCCCGGGCCAATCCCCGTACGAATGATTTCCGCAAGGAGATCGCGGTGGCGGTGAACTATATCGACAGGATTCCAATCGAAACTTCGCTTGCCCGACTGTCGTCCAACGAGGCCCTCACCGAGGAGGGATCGGTGGAGCGAGGTGATCCACGGGCACGCCTGGACCTGCGTATTGCCCGGTCACCGACACTGGGACTGATCCCGTATGCCATCGATGAAGAGAAGATGGCACGCTACTCGAAGGACTACGAAGCACGCTACGGCAAGCCTCCTGTTCGCAACCCGGCCTATGAGGATGACTGGTACGTTGCGCGTGATGACGCTGGTCAGCTCACAACGTTCCTGAAGTGCGAAACCACCCGATTCCGGGGTGATGGCGTGCGCCTGGAAGGCGATCAGGTCGTCGACCTGGAAGACCCGGTCGCGGCGGGGTGTACGCACTATTTCGTGGATGTCGAGAACAAGCTTTCGATCACCTTGAACTACAAGCGGGTGTTCTTGAAGGACTGGAAGCGCATGGAAGATGCGGTACGTGATGTCCTGGTACGCACCAAGGCCAGGTGATCTGAAGACACGTCAAGGAGTAAGTCATGGGTGGACTGACCCAGAAGGACATCAGGATCCTCACTGCCTATGCGGATTCGGGCAATCGGGAGCTCTACTGGAACTATCTATCGCAACTGCCAGGTGCAGACGGGTATGGAACGCTGGCGTTGGGCGTTGTGCGCAACGACAGCCTGCCTGGGCGGGTGGCAAACAGCTACGCACAGGAACATGCACGGACGCAGCACGACGATGGTTCACGCTTCCCCAATGCGGTGTTGAGTGAACGGCAATGGGAGGCGTTCGGACAGAGTCTGCTCAAGCAGGACCTCGTGTTGCGGCAATACTGGTCGCAGCAGCAGCGCCCGGAACTTGCCTTGAACCTGCCCGGCAAGGATGTGATGACCGCGCACGACCGTGCGTTCGAGCAGCATCGTCTCGATCCCAACTGCTGGACACCCCGCGTGCTCCTCCAGGCCGCTCTGGAAAAGAGTGGCCCGCAGAAGCTGGAGCAGATCTGGACCAACATGCTCGACAACGATGGCGTAGGGCTTCCGCGGGTGGGAAGTACCAGCCGCGATGCGTTCACCCAGATGGGGTTGAGCAAGGGAAGCCAGTACCTCGGCACGCTGGCGTTCCATGAAGTCACCCAGGCACTGGGCGGCCGCTCTTCGGTCGATCCCAACGTCATCGGCGGCCTCAACGACTACGCGCTGTACTTTGAAAAGGACGGCAAGTGGGCCAGTGTCACCTCCGGCGGCGGCCACAGTTCGCTGCGCGAGATCACTGATCCTGGCCGCATCGCTGAACTCAACGACGCGCGTGAAGTCCGCCTGGAGCGGCAGCAGAAGGCCACCCAGTTCCACCCGGAAGATCCGTACCGAACCATCACACGCAGCCCGCTCACTGCATCGGTTGACGACGTGCCCGACCTCCAGCGCGGCGCGACGCGTCTGGCAGATATCGGACCGGGCCACGTCGATTACGGTCTGTTGCAGCAGGTCAGCGGGCATGTCGCCGGCATCGACGCAAAAGCAGGCCGGACTCCGGATGAAAGCAGTGAGCGACTGACCGCCAGCGTGATGGCCCTTGCCCGTCAGAACAACCTGGACCGTGCCGACCATGTGCTGCTCAGCGCGCAGACGGCGGACAACCCTGCTGGCCGCAACGTGTTCGTGGTGCAGGGTGATATCAACGACCCGGCGCACCTGAGGGCTTCCATGCCCACCGATGTGGCGGTGCAGACGCCGGTGGAGCAGTCGTTGCAGCGACTGGAGCTGGCCAGCGCGGAACGGCAGCAGGCCGTGGCGCAACGCCAGCAGCAGGAACTGGACAACCAGGTGCGCGAGCATCCGCAGATGCGCATGGCGTAGTGCGCAGCAGGGCGGAGCAATGGGGGGGTCCCATTGCCCCGCACCGGTCACTTGCCGGGTGCGTCCGCTGTCTGCGCCGCCACCATCGCCTGCTGCATCTCCTTCAGTGACAGATAGCCGTCACCATCGGTATCCAGCCCCGTGAAGTACTTCGCGATCTCCGGCACCACGGTCGCTTCTTCCTTGCTGATCTTCCCGTCCTTGTTCTTGTCCATCGCAGCGAACGCGGCATCGATCGAGTCAGCCTGCTTGCTGAAGCGCGCCTGCTGATAGGCGTTGAATTCGGCCTTGTCGACGCGACCGTCCTTGTTGCTGTCCATCGCGGTGAAGGTCGAATCGATATAGGCCTGTTTCGGGACGGCAGGCGCGGCCTGTGCAAGCAGCGGGATGGCGCACAGCGCGATCAGCAGGGCGGTCTTGTTCATACGCATTGCGTGTAATCCTTCAATGAGGGGAGATCAGCGGCAGGGGTAGGTGTAGCCATTACGATCGCGATAGCTGTCGGTACGGCGGTCGTAGTTGCCGTAGCGGTTCATGCAGTAGTCGGCACGCTCGCGGGTTTCGCGTTCGCGTTTGGCGGCAGCAGCGATCACGCCAGCCACCACGGCCGCACCCACTACGCCCACCACTACGCCTGTGGTCTTGGCGTCGTGGCGCCGCTCACGTTCGCGATCACGCTCCCGCTCACGTTCGCGGCGCTGCCAGTCATCGCGTTCGCGGTCGCGATAGTCCTGGTTCCACTGCGGGTTGTAGCGGTCGCCACGCTGGGCATGGGCGTCGCCGGAGTAGGGCATCAGCACCAGCAGTTGTGCGGCGGCTGCAAGCAGCAGCGCAGTCCTTCCTGTTTTCAGAAACATCGTCCAGCTCCTGTGCGGACATCGTCGGTAGCTGCAGTACACACCGCAGACATTGCGCGAACCTGCCGTCATCGCAGGCAATTGCCACGACTACCGGACCAGCGCTTCCACCGGGTCCAGCTGCGCCGCGCGACGTGCAGGAAGGAAGCCGAATCCGATACCGATCAGGCTGGAGCACGCGAATGCCGCAATGATCGAGCCCGCCGAGAACACCAGGCTGAAGCCTACGTCGGCCAGTGCCAGCACCGCGCCCAGCAGCAAGGCCACAGCAATGCCCAGCATGCCGCCGAGCAGGCACACCAGCACCGACTCGATCAGGAACTGCTGCAGGATGTCGCTGCGACGCGCGCCCACGGCCATGCGCACGCCGATCTCGCGGGTGCGCTCGGTCACCGATACCAGCATGATGTTCATCACCCCTATACCGCCCACCACCAGCGCGATGGCGGCAATGGAGCTGATCATCATAGTGAGGATGCCGGTGGTCTGTTCGATCGACTGGCGGATCTGCGCGTTGTTGCTCATGTAAAAATCGGCGCTGCCATGACGGCGCGTCAGCAACCGCGCAATGGCCTCCTCGGCCGCGTCCATACTGATCGCATCGGATACGCGCACGGTGATGCTGGACACATGGCTCTGCCCCAGCATCCGCGCCATCGCCGTGGTGTAGGGCATCCACACCCGTAGCAGCGATGTGTCGCCGGCCGCACCGGCATCCTTCTTCACTACACCCACCACGCGCACCGGTACGTTGCCCAGCAGCAGGGTCTGTCCGATGGGGTTCTCGGCTGCGGCGAAGAAGCGCGCGCGCGTGTTGGCATCGATGATCGCCACCTGCTGGTAGCCCGCCACGCCCGGTGCGCCGAAGAAGATGCCTTCACCCAGCTTCAATCCGTGCACGCGGAAGTACTGCTCGCTGACACCCTGCACCTGCACGCTGGCCGAGCGGTTCCCGCGCAGGGCGGTAGCCGAGGTGGCGACGCCCGGGGTGGCACTGTCCACGAACGGTTGCCCGGCCAGGGCCACGCTGTCACCAGGAGTGAGGGTCTCCACCCGTGCCGCGTGCAGATCGCCAAAGCCGGAGCCGGGATAGATCTCGATGGTGCTGGTGCCCAGTGAGGAGATGTTGGACAGGATGGCCTGGCGCGCACCCGTACCCAGCGCGACCACCGACACCACCGAGGCAATGCCGATGATGATGCCGAGCATGGTCAGGAAGGTACGCATGCGATGTGCGTTCATGGCGCGCAGGGCCATGCGGAGGGCTTCGGCGAAGCGATCACGCACGGCCTGCCAGCCGCCGCCATCGCTGCGTTGCGGCAGCGCGGTCGGCGCCGCACCCGCTGCCGACGCAGTAGCCGTGGCACGATCATCGACAATCCGCCCATCGCGTATCTCGATGATGCGCTGGGCGTGCTCGGCCACGGCCATGTCGTGGGTCACCAGCACCACCGTGTGGCCTTCGGCATGCAGCTCATCGAGGATCTTCATCACTTCCTTGCCCGACTGTGTATCCAGCGCACCGGTAGGTTCGTCGGCAAAGATCACCGCACCGCCATTCATCAGTGCGCGGGCAATCGACACGCGCTGCTGCTGGCCACCGGACAGCTCGCCGGGCAGATGCTGCATGCGTCCACCCAGGCCCAGCCGCGCCAGCAGTCCAGCGGCCCGTGCGTGGCGCTCAGCGGCGGCCATGCCGGCATAGATCGCGGGCACTTCGACATTGGACAGCGCGGTCAGGTCGGTCAGCAGATGGTAGCGCTGGAAGATGAAGCCGAAGTGCTCGCGGCGCAGTTCGGCCAGCTCGTCGGGCGACATCTGCGCGGTTTCGCGCCCGTCGATCTGGTAGGTACCGGCAGAGGGCCGATCCAGGCAGCCGAGGATGTTCATCAGCGTGGACTTGCCCGAGCCCGACTGGCCCACGATGGCGACCAGTTCACCGGCGCGGATGTCCAGGTCCACGCCGTCCAGTACCACCAGGGTCTGTTCACCGGCGGCGAATTCACGGCGCACCCCGCGTACGCTCAGCAGTGGCTCGCTCTTCGTTGCACTCATCGGGGCTGCGCGGGCGCGGTGGCCGCCTCGTCGCTGGCCTGCGCCAGCACCACCTGCTCGCCTTCCTTCAAGCCGCTGCGCACCTGCGCCTGGATCTGGTCATCCAGCCCGATGGTGATACGCCGCGCCACGGCGCGCCCGTCTGCAGCACGCACCTGCACGGTGTAGCTGCCGTCGCCCGCCCGCGCGCCCAGCGCAGCGGAGGGGATGGTCAGCACGTTGTGGGCGCGGCCCAGCACGATGCGCACCTGTGCGGTCATGTAGCTGCGCAGGCGTCCGTCGGTGTTGTCCACGTCGAATTGGCCGTTGTAGTACATGGCGGTACGACTGCCAGCGGACAGTGCGGGTGACGCGAGGCTGGACGTATCTTCGTTGGTGATGGATTCGGGTGCCGGCGCGATGTCGCGCAGGGTGCTGCTGTAGCGGCGGCCCGCGTCGCCAAGGATGGTGAAGAAGGCTTCCTGGCCGACCGCCGTGTGCACAACATCGGCCTCGGAGATCTCGGCATAGACGGTCATCACGTCCTGGTTGCCCAGCATGACGATGGTCGGTGCGCTCTGCACCGCGTTCACCGTCTGGCCCTGGCGGGCGACGACCGCCAGCACTGTGCCGTCGGTCGGAGCGGTGATGCGGGTGTACTCCAGGTTGGTCTGCGCGATGTCCACGTCGGTCTGCCGCTGCACGATCTCACCGTCCAGCGCGGTGATCTGTTCGCGGGTCGCGTCCACCTTTGCCTTCGCAGCATCGAAGTCGGCACGTGCCACCAGCTGCGATGCTACCAGTCGCTGTTGCCGCTGCAGGGTCAGTTCGTACTGGCGCAGATCGGTGGCCAGTGCGTCGCGGTTGGCGCGTGCGGTGCGTTGCGCCGCCTGCGCACTCAGCAGCGCATTGCGCTGGGTACGTGAATCGATGTCGGCAATCGGGTCACCGGCTTTCACCTTGTCGCCCAGCTTCACGTGCAGTGTTTCGATGCGACCGGAGACCTGCGCACCCACGCTCACCAGTCGCGAAGGCTTCAGGGTGCCGGTGGCTTCCACCACCTGTTCGATGTTCCCACGCACAACCGGCGCGAGCTGCAGCGCTGGCGGTGGCGTGGGTCGCAGCCCGAGCCACGCGGCAATGGCAGTGCACAGTACGGCACCAGCGATGATCAGCAGTCGGCGGTGCTTGCGCGGTGCGGTGCTCATCGGCACTGCATCCAGAGGGGATAGGTCATTGGTGGTCCTCGCGGCAGTAGGGATGCACGCGCCGGGTGCCGGGCGTGGATGGCCGTCGAGTCTCGATGCAATGGGTTGCGTGAACCTTGCGGTGCTGCCGTGGTTGTCAGCCCGCGGCCATGCTGCTGAGAAGCGCCACTGCGATGAACTGCAAGGCGCTACCCAGCACCAGCAGCACGTTGCGCAGGCGGTCTGCTGTCACGCGTACGCTGCAAAGCTGACATAGCCCGCCGATTACCAGCCCTGCGACAGCGAGCATGCTGATCGGCTGCGCGTGTACGCCTTGTATCAACGCAGGTGCCAACGCGCTTGCCAGCATCATCCAGGCCGTGTGCCTATCGACGTTGCGCAGAGGTGCCGGGATCAGTCGCGATATGGTTGATCGCCATGCGGACAGTGCATGCAGCGCGCCATGCGCGACGACGAAGAACAGCACTGCACTGGCCATGGCTGCGTACGCATGGCGTTGCGTCGAGATCACCAGCGCACTGCCCGGCAGCAGCAGGAACAGCACGGCAAATAAACGCATCAGCACGTCCGGGCGATTCGCTGCGGGTATCACGCGCAGCCAGCGCGGCCAATGCGGCAGCGCGCGCGTACGATCGGCACGCGAACGTCGATTCCACGCAGCCGCGGTCAAGCCGGATGTGGCCGGCGTCGCGCGGAATCGGGCAGAAGAGGAGGGGGGAGAAACTCCTTCGGTCACGCGCAGGCTTCCTGTCAGGGCGGAACGCGATGGCACCGCAGATGCCATCGGTTCGATGCTGCGCAGCAAACATTGCCGCAACCTTGCCTGCCATTGCCATCTGCTGCGCGTGGACAGGCGGCAGTCACGGATGTGGGGACGTCTTCAGTGTCCTACGGTGACGCAGCGGCGACGCCCGGATGCAGCGGGAATTCCACGCGGATCAATGCGCCACCGCCGGGAGCATCCAGAATCGTGACGTGGCCGCCGTGACGGTCGATGACCTGCCGCACCAGGTTCAGTCCCAGGCCCGCGCCGGTCTGACGTGGCCGCAGCCGCTGGAACGGCTCGAACACGCGTTCGCGCTGGTCCAGCGGAATGCCGGGGCCATCGTCTTCCACTTCCAGGCAACTGCCCTGCACGCGCACGATGATCTGGCGTCCGCCATGCTCGGCGGCATTCAACACAAGGTTGGAGATCACCCGCTCGACCGCACCGGCTTCGCCCAGCACCGGGAAGTGTGGCTCCACCGCCACTGCCACGGTCTTGTCCGATTGGATCAGCAGCGGCGCAAGATCGGCGGCCACCCGTTTGGCCACCCGGGCCAGGTTGAGGGTTTCCTTCGGACCGTCTTCTTCCATGCGGTGAAGGTCCAGAAGCTGCTCGGCCAGTGTCGCCAGACGCGCGACTTCTACCGCCAGGCTGCGCGACGTCGAATCATCAGCGGCGTCGATCTTTACCCGCAGGATCGCAATCGGCGTGCGCAGCTCATGCGCCGCTGCGGCGATGAAACGGTGTTGCCGTTCGTGCCCTTCATCCAGGCGGCCCAAGGCGTCGTTGACGGCGGTCACCAAGGGCGCGATCTCCACCGGCACGGCGGTCTCGGTCAGGCGGATGCCGCGACGGCTGGCCGAAATGTTGCCGGCTTCCTGCGCGATGCGTTCGACACCGGCGAGTGCCCGGCGCACGATGATCGGGGTCAGGATGATGGTGGCCAGCGCCAGCAGCAGGAAGATCGGCAGGGTGATGATGTGCGCGGCCAACGCCATCTGCATGGTCAGCGAATCGGTTTCGCCATGGGCCATGATGGTCAGCTTGCCGGCCGGCCCACTGTGCTGCCGTACCACCACCGCCAGGCCATCGCTGCGATCACGCCCGCGCAGGTCGCCATAGGGGATGCCATCGAGGGCGCCGACCAGCGAGGCATAGGCCGGTGGCACATGGCCGAAGGTGACATGGTGCCCATGCTCGTCCTCGGCGATGAACCACGCACCGGGGACGATCTTCAGCAGTTCGGCCAGCTCTGGCGTGTGCTGCACGTACAGTTCACCATTGCGGTCGCGGTGCACTGCCTCGGCGGCCACAGGTGCGAAGGTCTGGATGGTGTAGTAGCCACCGCTGTCGGCACGAACCAGCACCATCAGCAGGGCGAAGAACGCTACCAGCAGGGCCAGCAACTGGTAGATCAGCGTCTTGACGATCAGTGGGCGCTTCAACGACGGGCGACGCGCCATCACCTGCTTTCCCGCATCAGATAGCCAACCCCGCGAATGGCGTGGATCTCCACGCCGGCACCTGCATCAGCCAGCTTGCGGCGCAGGCGCGAGACGTGCGAATCCAGCGTGTTGGAATGGATGCCGTCGTCGAAGCCATACACCGCCATCTCGATGGATTCGCGCAGCACGGTGCGGCCCAGGCGCCGTGCGAGGGCGGCCAGCACCCGGATCTCGCGCCGCGGCAGCTCCAGCCGCTGGCCGCCCACACTGGTCTCGCCCGAGGTGGGGTCGAACACCAATCGGCCGATGCTGATGGACTCCACCTGCAATCCGCTTGGGCGACGGCCTGCCGCCCGGATCCGTGCGAACAGTTCCTCCAGCGCGAAGGGTTTGGCAAGGTAGTCATCGGCCCCTTCATCCAGACCGGCAATCCGGTCCGGCAACTGGCCCAGCGCGCTCAGCACGATGATCGGCACCCCGGGATTGTGCTCGCGCAGCAGGGAAATCAACGCCAGGCCATCGCCATCGGGCAGGGTCCGGTCCAACAGCACCAGATCGTGCAGCCCGCACAGAGCCGCCTCCCGGGCCAATGCCAGCGTGTTGGCCAGGTCCACTACGTAGCGCTCACGCTGCAGGGCAGACTTGAGGGTGGCGGCCAGTTCGGCTTCGTCTTCGATCAGCAGGATGTGCATCAGCAGGGCTTGGGGCAGGGAGGGGCCACAGAGGGCGGTTCGGCACGCGCCGGCACCGTATTACAGGAACATTGCGTGAACATGGCGTTCCTGCGCATCTGCCGGAAGGCCAATGGCGGGCGGCAAAGAAGACGAGGGCCCGGCGCAAGGTTCACGCAATCCAGGCGCTCCAGCCTTGGCGCCCTTCGCAGTTCCCATCCCCTGGAGTCACCATGAAGTTGTTTGTTCCGCTGCTGTTCCTCGCCACGCTCACCGGTTGCACGACCGCCAAGATGACCGTCACCCCCGACGGCCGCCGTGGCGTTTCCATCGACTGCAGTGGCTCCAGCTCCTGGAGCGGGTGCTACGAGAAGGCCGGGCAGATGTGCCCGGGTGGCTACGTGGTCTTCAGCAAGGATGGCGATGAGGGCAACGCCATTGCGGTGGGCAACAAGAACGGCTTCACCTCCACGCAGATGGCCACGCGTTCGATGCTGGTGTCCTGCTCGGGCTGATGCCGGCCGGGGAGGTGGCCATTGCACCTCCCTGGCGCGTTGCTCAAAGGCGCTGGCCTAGAACTAGAAGCTGTAGCCAGCCTGCACATACACCCGGCGCGGCTCGCCCGGGAAATGGCCGTTGCGCTCGATGAAGCCGCTGGCCGCGTACACCTTGTCGAACAGGTTCTTGATGTTGGCCTGGAACTGCCACTGCTTCCACGTGGTTTTCCAGCTCATATCGAACACCGTGTAGGGCTTCACCCGTTGGCCATCCAGGCTGATGCGCTCATCCACGTAGTCGGCACCAAAGCCGATGGCCGAACGGATCGCGGGCAGATCGTAGCGTGTCCACAGGCCCAGCTTGTTGCGCGGTGCATTGGCGAAGCGGTCGCCAGAGGCATTGCTGATGCCGTTGGGCCCCGCGTCTTTCACCCGCGCATCGTTGTAGGCGTAGGTCAGGTTCAGCACCCAGCGCTCGGTCACGTCGGCCAGAAGATCCAGTTCCATGCCGGTGCTGCGCACCAGGCCCAACGCCGCCAGCTGGTTCACGCCATTGATGACCTCGCCAGTAACCTGCACGATGTTGCTGCGGTCGATGCGGTAGGCCGCCAGGTTCAGGCTCACGCGTTCGGCCAGCAGCGATTTCATGCCCACTTCCCATTGCCTGCTGCGCTCTGCATCGAACGGTCCACCTGCCGCGGAGTTCTGGTTTGCTGCTGACTGCGGTACGAAGCCGCTGGCCACGTTGGCATACAGGTGCAGACCATCGCGCACGGTGAAGGTACTACCCAGCCGCCAGCTGATGTCGTTGCCGTCCACGCTGCTACCGGCGATGCGGTCGTCATCCTTGAACCCATCCCAGCGCAGGCCGGCCAGCACGTGCCAGCGCGGGGTCAAGGCAAGCTCATCCTGCAGATACCCGCCATAGCGCTTGCTGCGTGTGCTGGTGCTGCGCCAGGGCAGCGCAGACAGGTTGTAGTCGTGCCAGGTACTGGCGCCGTACACCGGGTTGAACAGATCGATGCCGCGCACCGGGCCGGCGCCGCGGGCGAGGTCGGCGCTGTTGGCCGTCTGCGCGGTGAAATCCGCATCCAGCTGGTATACGTCCGCGCCGAACAGCACCTTGTGTTTGATCGCACCGGTGCTTGCCCGCCACACCGCGTTGGCGTTGGCGGTGAACGCCTCGTTGTCGCGGATCTGGTTGCGCAGCTGGCGGGTCATCCATTCGGCCACGCCATCGCGGTCGCGGTCGATCAGGCCCATCGGCTCGTGATACATCTGGTGCTCGTTGTTGCTGAACCAGCGTGCGGCGACGTCCACGTCCAGGTCGTCGCGCGGCGCGAAGCGGTACTGCGCCAGCGCAACCTTGGCCCGCATGTCCAGGAAATCGCTGTCCTCGTTGTGGTTCCAGCGGCGGTCGGTCAGGAAATTGCCGTTGTCGTCGACCGGCACACCGCGCAGGCGGTTGCCGCCCAGATTCTGGGCAATGTCGGTGAACTGCAGCACCAGCTCGCCGGTGTCGCCCACATCGAAGGCCAGCGAGGCATCGCCGATCACGCTTTCACTGTCGGTGTTCCAGCGCACGCCCTGCTCGTTGTCGCCATACAGGCCGGCGCGGTAGCGCACCGTGCCGGCTGCGTTCAACGGCCCGGTACCTTCGATCGAGCCGGCGCGGAAATCCCTGTTTCCCACCTGCAGTTCAACGCGGCGTTCGGCAGTGGCCTTCGGCTTGCGGGTCACATAGTTGATGACGCCGCCAGCGTCGCCACCACCGTACAACGCGCCGGCCGGCCCCTTCAGCACCTCCACCCGCTCGATGTTGAACAACTGCGGTACCGAGAAGCCCGCATAGGGATCGCCGCGGAGGCCGTCATACAGCACGTTCTCCTGACGGAACCCACGCAGGGTCACCCCGGCATAGCTGAAGTAGCTGATGCCGCTGATGCTGCGATAGAGATCGGTCACCTGGCGTGCGGCCTGGTCGTCGATCAGCTCGCGCGGCAGCACCTGGATGGACTGCGGCACGAGTTCCAGCGGGGTATCGGTACGGGTGCCGACAGCGGCATCATCTACCCGGTACAGCGTCTGAGCGCGCCCGCGCACCTCCACCTTGTCCAGCTCCTGCACGCTCCTCCACGGAGCGTCGGCGGCATAGCCTGTAGCAGCGAAGGCCAGTGTCGTGGTGAGGCACAGAATGCTCTGGCGGGGCAGGAGGTGGGGCATGGGCGTTGTCGATGTGGCTGCAAATGAGAAAGATTAGCATTTGCGACGACCCGGTACCCATCCCCCGATTGCGCTATGGACACGAGGACGGGTCCGTATAGGGCGTACCGGCCAGTGCCACCAGCGTCCCCGTGGCGCCGCGCACGATCAGCGGCACCATCGCCTGCCGCGGATCGCCGCCGTCCGACAGCACGCGCAGTCCCTGTTCGTAGGCGGTCACCATCGACGCCATCAGCATCGATGCACCCAGTCGCGCGTCGGCATCCTCGACGGGTCGCCCCGCAGACTCAGCCATCAACTGTGCCAGGTCATCGGTCAGCAGCGCCTGCAGCTGCCGCGCATGGGCCACCAATACCGCGCTCTGCGCCACGGTTTTCCAGAACGACGCTGCACCGGCATTGATCCGCAGCAACGGATGGCCGGTGTCCAGCAGTTCCCGCACCAGCGCCTGGAAGGCGGCCAGCGGCGTCATGGATGCGCGCGCGGCCATGCCGTCACGCAGCAGCTGTCGCGCTTCCTCATCGCGGTCGAACACCAGCTGTTCCTTGCTGGCGAAGTAGTTGAACACCGTCTTGCGCGACACCCCGGCGGCGTCGGCGATCTCGCTCATCGACACTGCCTCGAAGCCGCGCTCGATGATCAGCCGGGTGGCGACGTCGGAAATCGCCTGTCGGGTCTCGGCTTTACGTTGTTCACGGCGGCCGGGCGGCGGGGTCATGGGTGGTTCACTTGTGGAAACGTACACCGAGTGTAACATTGTCACCGCCAGAGCGCCGACCCGGTGCTCACGAGGATTTCCAATGCGGTACGACGTCGTCATTGCCGGGGCTGGCCCGGTTGGGCTGTTGCTGGCCTGCGAACTGGGCCAGGCGGGATGCTCGGTGCTGGTGCTGGAGCAGGCGGCCTCGCCGGAGTCGCCGCTGAAGCGCCTGCCGTTCGGCCTGCGTGGATTGAATGCCCCCACACTGGAGGCGCTCGACCGGCGCGGCCTGCTGGATGTCGTCGCTGCGGGCCAGGTGCTGAAGCCGGAGAAAGGCCCGCCGCCGCCCGGCACCGCGCATTGGTTGTCGCAGCCGCGCAGGCTGGGAGGGCACTTCGCCGGCATTCCGTTCGCGCTGGACAACGTGGACAGCGGTCGCTGGCCCTGGCGCCTGCCCACCCCGGTCGGCACGCAGATGGCGGTGGAGCTGCAGGCGCTGGAGGCCGTGCTGGCCGAGCGCGCACAGGCGCTGGGCGTGCTGATCCTGCGTGGTGCGGGCGTGCAGGACGTGCGCTCGGGTACCGATCAGGTCCAGGTCGAGGCAGGCGGGCAATCCTTCCGCGGGCGCTGGCTGGTCGGCTGCGATGGTGGCCGCAGCACCGTGCGCAAGCAGTGCGGCTTTGCCTTCGCCGGCACCGATCCGGAGTTCACCGGCCACTCGCTCAGCGTTGAGCTGGAAGATCCGACGGTGCTCAGCCCGGGGCGTCACACCACCGCGCAGGGCATGTGCAATTTCAATCCGCCGGGCACCATCGCCCTGGCCGATTTCGACGGCGGCGCCGGCCATCGCCAGCCACTCGACCGCGATACGGCACAGGCGCTGCTGCGCCGTATCTCCGGCCGCGACGCAACGATCACCACACTGCACCTGGCCACCACCTGGACCGACGGCGCACGGCAAGCCACCGCCTATCGTCGTGGCCGCGTGCTGTTGGCCGGCGATGCCGCGCATGTGCATTCACCGCTGGGCGGGCAGGGGCTGAACCTGGGCCTGGGGGATGCGATGAATCTTGGCTGGAAGCTCGCCGCCGTCGTGCGCGGCGACGCAGATGAAGCGCTGTTGGATACCTATCAGGCCGAACGCCATCCGATCGGCGCCCGCGTGCTGGAGTGGTCGCGCGCGCAGGTCGCACTGATGCGCCCGGGCGCGGGCTCACGCGCATTGGCTGCCATCGTGGCCGATCTGGCAGAAGCACGTGATGGCGCCACGTATCTTGCCGAGCGCGTGTGGGGTGTGGGCCAGCAGTTGGATCTGGGTCAGGCCCATCCGCTGGTCGGCCGCAGCACACCGGATTTCCTGCTGGCCGATGGTCGTCGCATGGGAGAGCTGCTGCGGGCAGGGCAGGCGGTGCTGCTGGTGTTCGATGCTGCTGCCTCGTTGTCCGCGGCGGTTGATGTCGAACGAGCCCGCATCCTGTCCATCGCGCAGCCGGCTGTGGATTCGCTGGGCCTGTCCGCGCTGCTGGTTCGTCCGGACGGCATTGTCGCCTGGGCCAGTGATGGCGCCGATGCGACGGGACTGGCGCAGGCCGTACGGCAATGGGGGTGCCCCGTTGGCAGGGAAGCGATTGCCTGAGTCCCGGCGCAGCCCGCACAGGGCTGCGCCGCCCTCTTTCAGAGGTCCTTCTTCTTCCCGCTCAGGTCCAGCGGCTGGTCGCTGCCTTTGCGCTCGCTCGACCAGACCTCAACGCTCTTGCTGCATCGGCTTTCGCGGGCGGCAACCTCCGGCGGCAGGTCCTTCACATGCGGCGACTCCTGGCAGGCGGCATGCATGGCCGAATCATCATAGGTGGCACAGGCGCTGACCGACGCGAGTGCAAGAACACCGAGGGCGGAGCGGAACAGGGGCTGCAGGAGGCGCATGGGGGGGCTCGGGAAGGGGCCGGTCTGGCCATCGAATTCAATCCGTGACCCGGCGCACGCGCAATCCGACTGGCAGCACTTGTTATTGAATAACAAGTGTGGGAATGCTCGGAAGCTGCCGCTGCCGCTCAGGCAATGCAGATCAGGAACACCGTCGACAGCACGAGCATCAACACGAACACGCGCCGACTCAGGGCCAGGCAGGTCAGGCAAGCCGCCAGCGCCCAGGCCGCCAGCAGCACACATCCCAGCAACCACAGCCCGACCGTCATCATCGAGCCGGCCGCTGCGGTGGACAAGGCAAAGGCCTTGAACAGCGCCACGCCCAGCACACTGCCCAGCGCGCCGGCCCGCAGGGCAATCGCATCGTGGCAGGTGGGGGAAATCTGGCGGTGCATGAGGGTTGTGTCGCGCGTGGGGAGCTGGCGTGCGCAACTCTGCAGCAAGGCGGATCTACGCCGCGTGTTTGTCAGCCTGCAACGTGGTTACCGCGCGCGCAGCGCGGTCGCCTCAGTCGAACTCGCCGTCCGCCGCTTCCAGGCGACGCCGGTATTCGGCGCGGTGCTTGAACAGCCGCTGGCACTCCTCCGAGCGATGGATGCGACTGCCAGGCTCGTTCGCCACGGAGTCGCACATCTTGGCGATATGGTTGTTCCCGGCCAGTTCCATCACGAAGAACACCGCGGTGATGCCAGCACCCAGCAGCACCACATACAGCAGGCGGCTGAGCCAGCGTGAGCGCTTGCGTTCGAAATGCTGTTGCAGCGTCAGGTCGAAGCGGATGATGCTCAGCACGATCCAGACCACGCTGACGAGGAAACACAGCGTCGGCAGCAGCCCACGCCAGAGCCCAGCCTCGTAGACCGATTCGCTGTAGTGCACCGCCGCGCCGGCACCGGCGATGGCGATGGCCAACGCCCAGTTGCGGCCCAGCGAAAGCAGGTCATCGAGCAGCTTCTCGCGTCTATGGGGAGTGACTGCCACGGAGCATCCTTGAGCAAGACCCTCGGCCGCCGGTTGCGGCCGATCTGCGCAGATGGTGCGGCATCATCGAAGCGTTGAGAAGCTGGGCCTTCAACTGCTGCCGGCGACAGCGGCCTTGCGGTTCTTCTCCAGCATCACCGACACGCACCACAGCAGCAGGCCGCCGACCGCAGTCGCCGCACCCACGTAACCGGTGGTGGCCGGGCTGAAGCCGGCGCTGATCGCCATGCCGCCCAGCCACGGGCCGAGCGCATTGGCGGTGTTGAACGCCGCATGGTTGGACGCGGCGGCCAGGGTCTGCGCTTCACCGGCCACGTCCATCAGGCGGGTCTGCAGCACCGCAGCCAGGGCGCCCATCGTGCCCACGGTGATGATCATCGGGCCGATGGTCCACACCGATTCGGCAGCCAGCGGGTACAGCAGCAGCATCACGATCGACCACACCAGCACCACGGAGGCCGCCTTGAAGTGGAACTTGTCGACCAGCCAGCCGCCGGCGATGTTGCCGATGATCGCGCCGATGCCGAACACGCCCACCGCCAGCGGCATCCACGATTCGGCCACGCCGGTCACCTGCACCAGGGTCGGCGCCAGGTAGGTGAACACGCAGAACATGCCGGCAAAGCCCACCGCGCCGATCGACAGCGCCAGCCACACCTGGGTGGTGTTGAACGCGCGCAGCTCGCGCATCGGCGAGGTCCGCACCTCATCGGGGTCGGGCAGCAGGAAGCGCGCGATCATCGCCACCGTGGCGATGGCCAGCACGCTGACCAGGGCGAAGGCGGTGCGCCAGCTCAGCTGCTGGCCCAGCCAGGTGGTCAGCGGATTGCCGATCAGGATCGCCACGGACAGGCCGAGCAGCACGCGCGACATTGCTTGCCCGCGCTGGCCGGCCGGGCTGATCGCGGCCGCCACCAGCATCGCCACGCCGAAGTAGGCGCCATGCGGCAGGCCAGCGACGAAGCGTGCCACCAGCATCGTGCCGTAGTTCGGTGCCAACGCGCTGGCCAGATTGCCGATGGCGTAGAAGCCCATCAGCGCCAGCAGCAGCTTGCGGCGCGGGAAGCTGGCGCCGACGAAGGCCAGGATCGGTGCACCCACCACCACGCCGATGGCGTAAGCGCTGATCAGGTGGCCGACCTGTGTTTCGCTGATCGAAAGGCCGCGGCTGATCTCCAGCATCAGGCCCATGCTGGCGAATTCACTGGTGCCGATGGCGAAGCCGCCCAATGACAGGGCGAGGATGATCAGGGTGCGCTGGCGCGGCGTCAGCCGAGCGGCCAGAGGGGAATTGGGGCTCATGCGGGGGCGCAAAGGGGCGGGGAAGCGCCATATTGTACTGCTGCACCGCAGCAGGCATCAGCCAGGCTGGGGGTAAATCAGTGTTCGATGGGTGGTGCTGCCTGCGTGGCCTGCTGGCCAAGCGCCGCCAGCGCCTGTCGGTATTTGTCGCGCAGGCGCTCGGCGGTGGCAGCATCCAGTGACGCCAAACGCGTTTCATCGGCGTTGTCGGCGATATCGGCCAGTTTGACCTTCAGCGCCAGCGGATCTGCCGCTATCCGCGCGTAGTACGTGGCTGCATCCGTCGCAGACGTCCTGCTGAGCAACCGCACCGCGTGCTGCAACGGGTCTGGGAAGGCCTGCACCCGCTCAGCGAAGGCAGGGCAGTCCTCAAGCACATCATGCAGCCAGGCCACCACCTCGGCGTCATCATCGCCACGCACGGCAGCGGCCACCCGGCCGACGTGGCCGATGTAGGGCTGTCCTGCCTTGTCGACCTGGCCGGCATGGGCCTCCATCGCCAGCGTGCGTGCGCGTGCCACCCAGTCCATCGCGATCTCTCCGTCCCGAGCGTGTATTGTCGTACGGGTCGTGTGCATGCCGCCACCACGGCCGTGCAGGCATCATCGGACGCTGCAGGAATGGCATCTGGATTCCATCAGGGAGATGAGACATGCAGGAATACACCCATCAGCTGGAACTACGCGGCCGCTTCCGTCTGGTAGCGGTGACCCACGAGCCGGTGTACGCTCCCGGCGATGTGGTCGGCCATGCGGTCATCGTCGACGATGGGGAGCGTCTGACCGACCTGATGTCGTTGGCCGATGCGCGCCGGTACCTTGAGGAACTGGTGCGGGAAGAGGGCGTGGAGCCCGGGCTGGAGAATGAAGTCAACCTGCGGAAGAAGGCGTCGCAGCGACGCCGCCGCTAAGCCGTCGCGCCCATGGGGCGCATCATGGAGGATTCGGGTGTTGTCCAGTAAGAAGTATCTGCTCATCGCCATCATCACGCTGGCGACCCTGCTGCTCGGGTTCGTGCTTTCCGGTTACCTGACGCTGCTGCTGCTTGGTCTGGATACCAAGCTGCTCACCTGGAATACCTATTACCAGTATTTCCACGCCATCGGCCAGCCGCAGGTTGCCCCGTTCGTGGGCAAGATCAAATGGGCCGGTTACCTCGGCTTTGGCCTGCCGCTGCTGGTGCTGGCCGTCGTCGGCCTGGTCTTGCTGTTGAAGAAGGACAAGCGCTCGCTGCACGGTGACGCGCGCTTTGCCACCAGCGCCGATCTGGCCAAGCATGGCATGTTCAAGAAGAGCGGCCAGAGCATCGTGGTCGGCAGCCATGGCGGCAAGCTGGTGCGGCTGGACGGCCAGCAATTCGTCATTCTGGCCGCCCCGACCCGCTCGGGCAAGGGCGTCGGCGTGGTCATCCCGAACCTGCTGGAGTACGGCGAATCACTGGTGGTGCTGGACATCAAACAGGAGAACTTCGACCTGACCAGTGGTTGGCGCGCCAGCCAGGGCCAGGAAATCTACCTGTTCAATCCGTTCGCCGAAGATCGTCGTACCCATCGCTGGAACCCGCTCAGCTACGTCTCCGATGACCCGGCGTTCCGGGTGTCGGACCTGATGAGCATCGGTGCGATGCTCTATCCCGACGGTTCGGAAGACCAGAAGTTCTGGATCAGCCAGGCGCGCAATGCCTTCATCGCCTTCACCCTGTATCTGTTCGAGAACTGGGATGACGAGCGCAGCAGCGGCTTCCCAGGCGGGCAGGGCACGCCGACCCTGGGCGCGGTCTACCGCCTGTCCTCCGGCGATGGCAGCGATCTGAAGAAGTTCCTGAAGAGCCTGTCCGAGCGTCCATTCCTGAGCAGCAACGCGCGCTCGGCGTTCGCCAACATGCTGTCCCAGGCCGACGAGACCTTTGCCTCGATCCTGGGCACCTTCAAGGAACCGCTGAATCCCTGGATCAATCCGGTCCTGGACAAGGCCACCAGCACCAACGACTTCCTGCTCACCGACGTGCGCAAGAAGAAGATGACCATCTACATCGGCATCCAGCCCAACAAGCTGGCCGAGAGCCGATTGATCATCAACCTGTTCTTCAGCCAGCTGATCAACCTCAACACCAAGGAACTGCCCAAGTCCAATCCGGACCTGAAGTACCAGTGCCTGCTGTTGATGGACGAGTTCACCTCGATCGGCAAGGTCGAAATCATCGCCTCGGCGGTGTCCTACATGGCCGGTTACAACGTGCGTCTGCTGCCGATCATCCAGAGCATGTCGCAGCTTGATGCCACCTATGGCCGTGAAGTCTCGCGCACGATCATCACCAACCACGCGCTGCAGATCCTGTACGCCCCGCGTGAACAGCAGGACGCCAATGACTATTCGGACATGCTGGGCTACACCACCATCCGCAAGAAGAACGTCACCCACGCACGTGAGAAGACCCATAGCTTCACCGAGGAGCGCCGCGCGCTGATGCTGCCGCAGGAGCTCAAGGCGATGGGGCCGGACAAGGAAGTCTTCTTGTACGAAGGCATCCCGCATCCCGTCAAATGCGACAAGATTCGCTATTACAAGGATCGCTATTTCACGTCACGACTACTGCCAAAGGTTGACGTGCCGATGCTTGATGTCTAAGTTGCAGACTTGAAAGTGTGACGGATGCACGCATTCATGGAAGTGAATTAGTGAAACGCGTCAAAGAAGCGCCATACGTTGGTCAAAATTCAGATTTGTCTGACATCGAATTGACGCGTAGTTGTGCGACTCTATGCGTGGCTTGCGAATCTGTGTGATTCGTCATGCTTTCAGAGTGGCCAGGAGTTTCAGCCATGGGAACAGGGATGGTTCCGGCGTTGGTGAGGGTGCGTGAGAGGGGCCTCGGATGAGGTTGCTTCACGCGACTTGGTTGGCAGCTTTCGAGCTGCAGGGGAACCGTGCCCATGTGCTGTTAAGCAGTGCATTCGTTACGTTTCCGGCGTGCATCGCGCAGTGCCGGACGACCAAGGGACCAACATCGGGACTGCTTTTTCGTACGTCAAAGTGAAGCCCGTATGAATCAGGCGTTTATTGCAAAAATGTCCATCGCCGCAGTGGCGGCGTTGATGGTGGCAGGTTGTGCTACCAAGCCCGCACCCGACTTCGGAGGGCGCTGGAAGCCGGTCAACCGTTTCGCGACGGCTCCGACCGAGATTCCGCTGTACTCCAGCTACGTCTATCAGGCGTCGCCGATGGATCGCACGCTGAAGGCCATGCTCGAGCGCTGGGCCAAGGATTCCGGCCGCACGCTGGACTATCGCCTCAGTTCGGATTTCACCCTGTATGGCGCGGTGTCGGAGATCGATACCACCAACGCACAGCAGGCCGTGATCGATCTCACGGCGGCCTACGCGGCGCAGGGCGTTTCCGTCTCCATCGTCGGCAACCAGATCGTCGTGCAGAACGCTGGATCGACGCCGACTGCGTCGGCCCAGGATACTGAAGCCAGCAGCGGCAGCTGAGACCGCGTCGAAATCATCGAACGTGCCGCACCCCGCGCCTGGCGCAGGGGCGTCGCGCCCATTGATGTTTCAGCAGTACGGAAGAACCCATGTTCCGCAAGAAGGATGCAGGCAACAGTCCCAAGGTCGAGCAGTCGGTCGCCAAGGCGGTCAGCTACGAGATCACCGTGGCCGACATGGCCCGGCGCAGCGAGCGTCGTGCCTGGTGGGTCGCCACCGGTTCGTTGCTGATGTCGTTGGCGCTGGCCGGTGGCTACTACTACATGCTGCCGTTGAAGGAGAAGGTGCCGTTCCTGGTGATGGCCGATGCCTATACGGGTACGGCGACGGTTGCGCGGCTGCGTGGCACGTTCCAGGGTGAGACGATCACCACCAACGAAGCGGTCAATCGCAGCAACGTCGCCCAGTATGTGCTGGCGCGTGAGTCGTATGACTCGGCGGTGATGGGCCTGCGCGACTGGGAGCTGGTGTTTGTGATGTCCAGCGATCCGGTGGCGCAGAGCATGAAGCTCCGTTATGCCGGCAACAATCCGCAGAACCCGTTCGTGATGTACGGGCGCGGCAAGGCGATCCGAGTCAAGATCCTCAGCATCACCCCGCTCGGCGCGCAGGCGAATGGCAGCTTCCGTGGCGCCTCTGTGCGTATCCAGCGCAGTCTGCTCGACAAGCGCACGGGGGCCGCGACCTATCTGGACAACCAGCTGGTGACGATGCGCTTCGAGTACAACCAGAACCTCGCGCTGTCCGAGCAGGATCGCGTGCTCAATCCGCTGGCCTTCCAGGTCACCGAGTATCGCGTCGACAACGATTACGCCCGTGGCGTGCCGGTGCCGGACGACAGCGCCATGCAGGACCAGGCACAGCAGGCCGCGCAGCAGGCGCAGTTGGCCGCGCAGCAGGCGCAAGGGATCTACGACCCGAACAACCCGGCCGCTGCGACCATGATCGATCCGGCGACCGGGCAGCCCGTGGCGGCACCGGTCAATGGCCAGATGCAACAGATGCAGGGGCAGCCGGTGCAAGGCCAGCCGATGCAGGGTCAAGCGATGCCAGGGCAGGCCATGCCCGGGCAGCCGGCGATGCCGCCGGCACCGAACAATTCCACCGGAAATGCTGATGGAGCAAGCAACCGATGAGTAGTCGAAAAGTCAGGGGAAGCGCATTGGCGCTGCTGTCGTTGCTGTCGCTGGTGTTTTCCACCGCAGCGATGGCACAGGCGGTAGACCATTACGAGTATGAGAAGGATCGCATCTATCCGGTTCGCACCGGCCTGGGTCTGACCACCCAGATCGAACTGAGCCCGAACGAAAAGATCCTCGACTACAGCACCGGTTTCAGCAGTGGCTGGGAGCTGACCCGTCGCGAGAACGTGTTCTATATCAAGCCGAAGAACGTCGACGTCGACACCAACATGATGGTGCGCACCGAGACCCATTCGTACATCTTCGAACTGAAGGTGGTGGCGACCGATTGGCGCCAGCTTGAGCAGGCCCGTCGCGCCGGCGTGCAGTACAAGATTGCCTTCAGCTACCCGAGTGACACCGAATTCGGGTTGGCACAGGAGGCGGTCGAGGAAGAAGCCAAGCCGCTGCTCAGCACCGAGCTCGCCAAGGATCGCCAGTACAACTTCAACTACTCCTATTCGACCAGCAAGGCGAAGAAGATGGGGTGGCTGATTCCGGTCAATGCCTACGACGATGGAAGTTTCACCTACCTGAAACTGCCGAATTCGCCCGAATACAAGACGGGCATCTTCCCGGCCGTGTTTGGGCGCGAGAAGGAGTACGGTGAGGACTTCGTGGTCAATACCACCGTTGAAGGCAACACCTTGATCGTCCACGGGACCTACCCGTACCTGGTCATCCGCCACGGCGATTACGTCGTTGGTCTGCGAAGGAACGTGAAGAAATGAGCCAGCAGAATACTCCGGACAACGATCCAAATTCGTCCCAATACGGCAAGGGCCCTACGGGTCATGAACCGTCGACGAATCCTTACTACGGGGCCCCTCAGTCTGAGGCAGCGCCTGATCTGGATGCCAGCGCTCCGCAGCTCCGCTCGTCTGAAGAGCAGCGCCTGAACCGTAAGGCACTATTGTTCTTGGGCGGCATTTTGGTGCTGCTGTTGGCCATGGGTTTCCTTTTGCTGCGTAAGGGTAAGGATGACGGGGCCGACGCCAAGGCACCACCGCAGGTGGCGCGCTCGAGCACTCCTGATCTGCCGAACGTGACGCCGCCGGTCGTGCCATCTGTCGCAGGGGAGAGCGCTGAACCGATTCCCATGCTGCCGCCGCCACCGCAGGAGGTCATTGGCCCCACCTACATTCCGCGTGCTGAACCCGAGCGCGATATCCAGCGAGGCCCGAGTCTGCTGGACCGTCGGATCGCCGGTAGTGGTGGTGCAGGTGTCGGTACCAGTGACGCAGCGGGCCAAGGCGCCGCCGCAGGCAATGACGATCCCTACCTGCAGGCAACGTTGGCTGCATTGCAGGCGCAGAACGGCAATTCATCGCCGGCCAAAGTGCGTCGCGGTCCGGATGTGGAGAACATATCCATAGCTTCTTACATCCGCAGCCCCGATGCGTTGCTGGTGCGCGGCACGTATCTGCGTTGCGTGCTTGAGACCCGCATCATCACGGACCTGGCTGGTTATACCTCCTGCCTGCTTACCGAGCCGGTCTATTCCATCAATGGTCGTACCCTGCTGTTGCCCAAGGGTTCCAAGATCTACGGTGCCTATGGTGGCGGCCCGGCCGGAAAGCGCGTGGAAGTCATCTGGGACCGGATCACGACTCCGAATGGTTTGGACGTCGCTATGTCCAGCCCGGGCGTTGATGGCCTGGGTGGCGCGGGTCACCCGGGTCAGTACAGCGCGCACTGGGGTGCACGTATCGCTTCGGCTCTGATGATCAGCCTGATCGCGGATGCGTTCAAGTACGCTGCTGCCGAACATGGTCCGGAAACCACCACCGTGGCCAACAATGGCATGACCATCCAGTCTCCGTACGAGAGCGCTACCGCACGCACCATGGAGCGGCTGGCCAACGAGGCGCTTACCAGCGGCCGTCGTCCGCCGACTGTCACTATCAATCAAGGCACGATCGTGAACGTCTACGTCGCAAAGGACGTCGACTTCACCAGTGTGCTGAACGCCCGCAGGTAATCCAAGAACGACCATGGACGCCGAAGTGTCACCCCTCGCCCTCGTCTCCAGCGATTTCCTGCGCTATCAGTACGAAGTGCTGGGCATCGCCGACTACATGACTTCGCCCGAAGTGACGGAAATCTGCATCAATCGTCCGGGCGAGCTGTACCTGGAGACGCGGGCAGGGTGGCAGCGCGTGGACGTGCCTAGCCTGACGTTCGAACGGGCCAGGCAGTTCTGCACTGCAGTGGTCAACGAGAGCAACACCGGCCAGCGCATCACCGATGCCGACCCGGTGGTGTCCTTGACTTTCCCGACCGGTCAGCGTGCGCAGTTCGTGATCCCGCCGGCGTGCGACGCCGGCAAGGTGTCGATCACCATCCGTCTGCCGTCCAAGCACACCAAGTCGCTTACGCAGTATCACGAGGATGGGTTCTTCAACCAGATCCTCGAGCAGGATGGCAGCCTGAGTGAGCAGGATCGTGAGCTGATGGAGCTGCGGCAGCAGCGTGAGTACGCCGAATTTTTCCGGCGTGCGGTGATGTACCGCAAGAATATCGTCGTATCCGGCGCCACCGGTAGCGGCAAGACGACTTTCATGAAGGCGCTGGTCAACCATATTCCGGACAGTGAGCGGCTGGTCACCATTGAAGATGCGCGCGAGCTGTTCCTGACCCAACCCAACGTGGTGCACCTTCTGTACTCCAAGGGCGGGCAGAGCGCGAGCAACGTGACGGCCAAGAGCTGCATGGAAGCCTGCCTGCGCATGAAGCCAGAGCGCATCATCCTGGCCGAGCTGCGTGGCGATGAGGCGTTCTACTTCATCCGCAACTGCGCGTCTGGTCACCCTGGCTCGATCACCAGCTGCCATGCAGGCAGCCCGGAACAGACGTGGGACCAGTTGGCGCTGATGGTGAAGGCATCAACCGAAGGATCGGGGCTGGAATTCAACGTCATCAAGCGTCTGTTGATGATGACCATCGATATCGTCGTGCATATCAAGGCGCATGCGGGTTCGCGCTATATCACCGGCATCGATTTCAATCCTGGGCGTGCCCAGGGGCAGGAGGGTTGAGCAATGTTGCCAGGACTGGAAATGATGGCGTGCCCGGAGATGGCCGTCTCGATGGATGTGATGCAACACGTCATCAACGTCGAATCCTCTCGTAATCCGTACGCCATCGGCGTGGTCGGTGGAGCACTGGTGCGCCAGCCCAAGGCACTGGACGAAGCACTGGCCACCGTGCGCATGCTGGAGGAAAAGGGTTACAACTTCTCCATCGGCCTGGCCCAGGTAAACCGTTACAACTTGGCCAAATATGGTCTGGACTCTTACGAGAAAGCCTTCCAGCAGTGCCCGAACCTGCAGGCCGGGTCGCGCATCCTCGCCGAATGCTATAAGCGTTCCGGAAAGGACTGGGGAAAGTCTTTCAGCTGCTATTACTCGGGCAATTTCGAGACCGGCTTCCGCCATGGTTACGTGCAGAAGGTCTATGACTCGATGCGGCGAGGGCAGCAGGTGGCCAGTAATGGCGTCGCGCCGATCGATGTGGTGAGCCGCGGCGAACGCCGTACCGTCAAGGTCGAGCACCATCCGCAGTTGGCCTCGCCAGCGCAGGCGCGCATCGTCGCCCAGGCCAATGGGCCGGTCTATGTGCCCTCCAATGATCCGGCGCGTGCTTACACCGTCTATCCGTCCACCGGAGCGATGGCGCGCGGCAGTCTGGTCAACCTCGCCGACCAAGCGCTGTCGCGGGTTGTGCTCGGCTCGGTTGACCGCATGATGCAGCCGCAGGCGCAGCCGGAGAGCGGCTACCCGCAGCAGCAGGGCTATCCGCAACAGGCTGGAGCACGACAGGCGGGTCAGCGGCTGATGATGCCGCAGCAGTTGCCCGGCGCGACAGCTGGCGGCGGCGAAAGCCCGGTGATGCTGCAGCCGTGGGGCGAGCAGAACATGCCCGCCGCGGCGGCCAACAACATGTACAACGCGCCGGCGCAACAGATGCCGGCGCAACAGATTCCCCCTGGGGATGCGGCCTTCGTGTTCTGACGAAGTCGTGGTACGACCGGTCCCCCGGCTGGTCGATTCAGTTGTGTTAGTCCATCAACAAGGAAATCAATCCATGAAGCGTTCCAATATTGACCTCGTCCAGGCCCAGCGTACGCTGAAAACGATGCTGATGGCCGCAGTATTCGTGGGGGCCGTCTTCGCCCCGCAAGTGTTCGCAACAAACTTCGGTGGCACCGATAAGAAGGTCTGCGGCTTCTTCGATAACATCAATGGTCTGCTGAATATGGCGTCCATCGCCGTGGTAACGATCGCGGTGATCTTCGCTGGCTACCAGATTGCCTTCGCCCATAAGCGTATTGGCGACGTCGCACCGATCCTGATTGGTGGCGTGCTGATCGGCGCCGCAGGCCAGATCGCCAAGATGCTGCTGGGTGATGATTTCGGCGATTGCAGCAAGGCCGGCGGTGGTGGTGAAGGCGGTATGGCCTTCGAAATGATCAAGCACGCTGTCCAGTACTACAGTGCATAAGAACGTACTGTTTCGTGGCTGCACTCGCCCCGCGATGTTCCTGGGCGTGCCCTACCTGCCATTTTTCATGGTGGCAGGTGGCTTGTTACTCCTGAGTATGTACACCAATTTCTGGTACCTGCTGACCATTCCGGTTGCAATCTTCATCATGCGGCAAATGGCCAAGCGTGACGAAATGATCTTCCGGCTGTTGGGCTTGCGACTTTTGTTCAAGCTCAAGGTGCGCAACATACGGGAACACGATGGCATGTGGGTGTTCAACCCGAATCACTACCGCAACAAGCCGGCCCGAATGGATTGAGGGCTGGATACGGCCAGGCGGGCGCACTACGCCCGCCTGGCCCACTCCGAATTTTCGTCGGCAGTACCCTTTGGAAGCAGTCGTATGTTCAGCCCAGACACATCCATCAGCGAGTTCATTCCCCTGTCGTCGCATGTAGCCCCTAACGTGGTGAAGACCACGGGCGGCGACTATCTGTTGACCTGGCACCTGGAAGGGTTGCCGTTCGTGGGGCGCGAAGAATGGGAGCTGGAGCATCGGCACAACACCTTCAATCGGTTGCTGCAGACGTTGCGCGCACCGGATTTCGTCAATGTTGCCTTCTGGGTTCATGACATCCGTCGCCGTCGCACGCTGAAGGGCAAGAGCCACTACAAGCAGCGCTTCAACCAGGACGTGTCCGACCAGTACATGGGCATGTTGTCCTCGCAGCGCATCATGCAGAACGAGCTGTACCTCACGATGATCTATCGCCCGGTCGTGGCAGGTAAGCGCTTCGTGGAAAAGTCCGCAAATGTTGACAGGCTGCGTGCCGAGCAGGAGCAGGCGGTCGAAAAACTCATGGAACTGGCTGGCAACGTCGAGGCAGTCATCCGCGACTATGCGCCATACCGCTTGGGCATGTACGAGGCCAAGAACGGCGTGGTGTTCTCTGAGACGCTGGAACTGTTCGGCTACCTGATCAATCGCATCGATGAGCCAGTGCCGGTGCTGTCGGCGCCCGTGAAGGACTATCTGCCGGTCAGCCGGCATATGTTCTCGGCCAAAACAGGCGACTTCGTGATCAATACACCCAACGGTGCCAATCACTTCGGCGCGATCCTCAATATCAAGGAATACGCTGAGGGGACCTACCCGGGCATCCTCAACGGTCTGAAGTACCTCGATTACGAGTACGTCATCACCCATTCGTTCAGCCCGATGGGGCGCCAGGATGCACTTAAGGTGCTCGACCGCACCAAGGGCATGATGATTTCCTCCGGCGACAAGGCTGTCAGCCAGATCGTCGAACTCGACCAGGCGATGGATCAGTTGTCCTCAGGTAATTTCGTGCTGGGGGAGTACCACTTCATCATGGCGGTCTACGGCGACAGTCAGGCCAAGCTGTCGCAGAACGTGGCAACGACCCGCGCTGAACTGTCCAATGCCGGCTTCGTCTCCACCAAGGAAGACCTTGCGGTGACATCGTCGTTCTACTCTCAGATCCCGGCCAACTGGCGCTTCCGTACGCGAATTGCCAATGTCAGCTCCCTGAATTTCCTCGGCTTGTCGCCGCTGCACAACTTCGCCACCGGTAAGCAGCACAACAACCCTTGGGGCGATTGCGTTACTACGCTGCAGACCACTAATGGCCAGCCGTATTACTTCAACTTCCACGCGACCCATCCGTCCGAAAACTCGCTGGGTGAAAAGGCGATTGCCAACACCATGGTGATCGGTAAGTCGGGTACCGGTAAGACCGCGCTGATCAACTTCCTTCTCAGTCAGGTGCAGAAGTACGAGCCGTCGCCGACTATCTTCTTCTTCGACAAAGATCGCGGTGCCGAGATTTTCGTGCGCGCGTGCGGCGGCAACTACTTGGCCCTCGAGAACGGCGCACCGACTGGGTTCAACCCGTTCCAGTGCGAGAACAACGAAGGCAATGTGCAGTTCCTGGCAGACCTGATCAAGGTGCTGGCAGGCAAGCGTGAGTACAGCTCCCGCGAAGAAGAGGATATCTACCGCGCGGTCGAGAGCATGCTCGATACGCCGATGCACCTGCGCAGCATGACCAATTTCCAGAAGAGCCTGCCCAACATGGGTGATGACGGCTTGTATGCACGCATGCGTCGCTGGACATCAGGCAACTCGCTGGGCTGGGTGTTCGACAACCCGGTCGATACCGTGGACCTCAGCAAGGCCAACATCATTGGTTTCGATTACACCGACATCATCGACAACCCTGAAGTGCGCGTGCCGGTCATCAACTATCTGCTGCATCGCCTGGAGTCGCTGATCGACGGTCGTCCATTGATCTACGTGATGGACGAATTCTGGAAGATTCTGGACGGTGAGGGTGGACTGAAGGAGTTCGCCAAGAACAAGCAGAAGACCATCCGTAAGCAGAACGGCATGGGCATCTTCGCGACACAGAGTCCGGAAGATGCTCTGAAGAGCGATATCTCTGCTGCGTTGATCGAACAGACCGCTACGTTGATCCTGCTGCCGAACCCGAATGCGAGCAAGAGCGACTACATGGACGGGCTGAAGCTGACCGAAGCCGAGTTCAAGGTGGTCACTGCCCTGGATGAGCGTTCGCGCTGCTTCCTGGTGAAGCAGGGTCACGCGTCCAGCGTATGCCAGCTCAACCTGCGCGGCATGGATGACATCTTGTCGGTAATCTCGGCGTCGACCGACAACATCGACATCATGCATCGCGTGCTGCAGACCGCGGCAGTGCGCGCGCGGCTCACGGTGGATGAACTGACGCCGGAGCAGTGGCTGGAAGATTTTTACAAGAATCGAAAGGGTTCGGGCAAAGCCAAAATGGCGACCGAAACCGATGCGGCCTGATGGTCGAAGGACAAGGATGACAATGACTTCCATTTCCGTGGAGAACGACATGAGCAAGGCGATCCACACCCGAAAGTTTGGTCGTAACCTGCGCCAGAAGCGCTTGGCGGCGATTCTACTTGGCAGCATGGCGGTGTTCTCGAGCACTCCGGTCGGCGCCAGCGGCTGGCCGGTATTCGACCTGAGCAGCCTGATCCAGGCACTCAAGGAATTCGCGCAGAACAGGGAGCAGCTCGCTGCCGACGCGCTGGAGTACGGCGAGCAGGTGTCGCGATGGAATCGCACCTTGCAGGAGTACCGTGACGCCTTGGTCAAGATCCAGGGCTTGATCAATAATTTCGGTTTGCCGCCAGGAGCAACGCTCGAGCGAGTGCCGGATGACTACATGGTTGCTGAGGTCTGCCGCACTTCGGCAAGCTTCAGCGCAGGAAGCCTGCTGAAGAAGTTCGTTCTCGATACCTCTGGTGATCTGTATGCGCAGCAGCAGCAGCTCTGCGTGAACATCCAGATGATGGAAAACCGCAAGCGCAACGAGACGGTAGAGTTCCTCGAGAAGACCATCCCCAGCATCAATTCAACACTGGGCGAGATCATGGGCTGGCGCTTCGGTGGCGCCGGCAATGAGGCAGGCACGGTGTCTGCGGTGAACAGCGACTCGCTGCGTACGGCGAACGACATCGCAAAACTGCAACAGGAATGGGAGGCCCGTATGCGGTCCTACGACGCCTATGAGGAATCAATGAAGGCAAATCAGCGCGTGTTGGCGCGGGTGGCTTTGAAGGGCAAGCCGGGCGTGATATCGCAGCTGGTCAAGACGGCTGCATTGAAGGGCGCGCTGAGCGTCGACTGACGCGACTCGGAGCAAGTGCACATGCGCGTGCTCCATGAAGTTGTCCGGTAGGGATACATCAAGGGATTGCGGAAATGATCAGGTCGATAGCCAATTTTGACTTCAATGGCGGATTCCAGGATTTGATGGGACACGTTGCACGTGTCCAGTCGATCGGCGATTTCGTGTTCTTCAAGTTCATCTTCGACTTCCTGCGAAGCAAGATAAACAAGTTCGGCATCGACATGATGGGGCACATGATGCAGTGGGTTGGCGGCATCGCCCTCACACTCATGACCCTTTGGGTCCTGGTGCAAGGGTTCCGCATCGTGACCGGCCGTAGCCGCGATTCCATGATGGTGTTGGTGACCAATATGGCCCGTGCGGCATTGATCGTCAGCGTGGCTACCACGATGGGAATGTTCGGCACCGACCTGCATCGCTTCCTCACCCACGACGTCAAGGAAGAGATTACCCAGGTCGTTACTGGCTCCAACGAGTCGCCCGAAGAACAGATCGACAAGAGTCTGGCGTGGATGCAGGTCGCGCTGTCCAGCATCGACGCAATCCAGATCATGAATGACGGGGAGCTGCTGGAGGACAAGAAGCGGGCGTTGTTCTTCATCGGCATGGGCACCGCCGGCCCAGCCATCACTGCCGGCGCGATGCTGATGCTGTACGAAATCGCCATGGCGCTGTTCATCGGCTTCGGTCCGTTGTTCATCCTCTGCCTGCTGTTCGAGCAGACCAAGCAACTGTTCCAGCGCTGGCTGTTCTACGGAATCGGCACGATGTTCTCCATGGCCGTACTTGCTGCGATGGTTTCCATCGCACTGGACATGGTGGTGCGTGTGGCCGCGACATTCTGGACGACCGCATTGGTACAGGAGTTCATCCTCAAGGAAAGCATGTCCGACGGCATGACCAGCCAGGCCATGCAGCAGGGCGGCATGGGTCTGATCCTCACCGCGCTGATCCTGACTACACCCCCAATGGCTGCGATGTTCTTCCAAGGCACCTTGGGCACCTTCATGGCATATTCTCAGATAGGTGGTGGCGCCAGCGCCTCGCCGAGTGCCGATGGTCGTCCGCCGGGTATGTCGGCACCGCCGCCGGCCCCTTCCGGAGATAGCAGTCACGGTCAAACACAGCACAACGCAACAATGCCGCGGCTCGATGGCAGCCGTGGGGCGCCGGTTCAGACCCCTGGTACACGGGGGAATGCCTCAGGTGACTAAAGAGGCGTCGCTGGTATCTATTGAATTTGAGGAGCGTATGGGCTTTTCCGCATTGCACGCCGTGGGTCAGCTTGGATTGGGTCTTGTTCTCTTTTTGGGTATTGCCTATCCCCACAACGCAAGGGCGGAAGGCAGATGTCCCCCGGGACAGTATCCGATAGGCGATCAGGGCGTGGGCGGCTGCGCACCAATTCCAGGTGCTGGTGGTGGTGCTCGCGAGCCCGAGCCCGCGGGTCAGTGGCATAAGACGTGGGGCGCGATTGCGTCATCCGATGCGACAGCAGATGCCGGTGTTGCAACGGGCAGGTCAAGCAAGGAAAACGCGGAGAAGATGGCCCTGGCAGACTGCGGCAGGCGCGGTGCATCCGATTGTCGGGTGATTTATTCGTATAGGAACCAGTGCGTTGCGTGGTTGGTTCCCAATAGTCAGGACGGTGCCTCCCGCGCCGGTATTGCCAGCGCCAAGAATTCTACCGAGGCACGTAAGTTTGCCCAGCAGTCGTGCGTCGACACTGGTGGGAGGGCCTGCCAGGTTGTGTACGAGGACTGTACGAAGCCGGTCTATGAGTCATTCTGACCCGGTGGTTGGATTGACGGTCTGGTGGTCAGTTCAATTCACTACGGCAAAAAGCTCTGTGCTTCCTGGGGCCGCTCGGCTTCTTCTATGGGCTCCAGTATTGGCTGCGGCCGAAGCTTGCTGACATTCTGACCACTATGCGATTGGGCTCGGGATGTAGGCGCTGCACTCCAGCCCTGGTGCAGGGCCGAGCGCGCCGCGGAAGAATTCCGGGTGTCGAGTAGTGACATCCGACGCTGTTGCAACCTCCCTTTCCGGAGATGCATGCTCAGCCGCCAGCAGCCAGGCCAGGGCATCTGCTGAGGGGCGTGTACTTGAGCTGTGTGCCCAGAGTGGTGCCATCGATTGCAGAGTCGTCTTCAGCTACCACAACCAGCGATATGCCGCAGTTGACGCTTGACCTCCACACTATGGTTTGATCGCAACCAGGCGCAGGAGCGACAGATCAAGAATTGCGAGGGTACAGGATGCCTAGAGCGCACGGTCAGTCACTCTGACTGCACCGAGCCCTTCTTCCGTCAAGGCTGATAGCGATTTCCGCCCAAGGAAGATGCGGCGTCGTTGCAGTCAGTTTGTGAGGCTAGCGTTGCGAGAGGTCTGCCCTGAGGTCTTTGGGTATCGCTTGAAGCACGGCAGATGAATTCAGGGGGCAGCGGAGTAGAAATGAGCAAAGGAAATCTATTTGGAAGTCTGTGGCTTTTCCTTCTGCTGTTGGGTATTGCGCCCATCGATTCTGCCGTGGCCGAGGGCCGCTGCCCGCCGGGTCAGTATCCGATCGGCGATCAGGGAGTCGGCGGCTGCGCTCCCATCCCCGGTGCAGGCCAGAGCGCACCTGAGGAGAATCCCGGGCACTGGGTAAAAACGTGGGGAGCCGTTGCGGGGTCCATGAATGGCGATGCGGGTGCATCCACTGGCCATCAGGCCAAGGCCTCGGCCGAGCGTCAGGCGATCGAGCGGTGCGGTCACTGGGGGGCGACTGACTGCAAGGTGTTGTACACCTATTACAATCAGTGCTATGCGTCCATCAGGACTGGCCGCCCTGACAACGGAACGATGTTCAATGCGGGCGCTACTAAGGAACAAGCTCTAGAGAGGGCGACGCAGGATTGTCGGAAGTCGGGAAGCCAGGAGTGTACGTTTGTACACTCGGACTGCACCAAGCCCTTCTTTCAGGAGGGCTGATCTGGCGAATCGTCTTGCCTTCGGTTCTTTCGGTGTCGCTTGAAGCACTGCGGCGGGCTTCAAGGAGGATGGCGGACGCGGAGCATCAGGCCAGACAGTGATCAACAGCGATGTTGCGAGAGTCTTGGCAATGGCGACTTCAAGCCTCTGAGCGGGACTTCAATCTTTTTGGTGTAACGATGGTGTTTGCCGTGCTCGGGGTTATCGGTAATGCCAATGCCGAGGGCCGATGCCCCGCGGGCCAGTATCCAATCGGCGATCAAGGGGGGGGCGGATGTCCTCCATTCCAGGGAGCTGGTGGTGCTGCCCGCGAGCCGGAGCCCGCTGGACAATGGCATAAGACGTGGGGGGGATTGCCTCTTCCAATGCAACTGCAGACGCGGGCGTTGCAAGTGGTCGACCAAGCAAGGAGAGCGCCGAGCAGATGGCCTTGGCGGATTGCAGCAGGCGCGGAGCTTCAGACTGCAGGGTAATCTTTATGTATCGGAATCAGTGCGTCGCATGGTTGGTTCCCAATAGTCAGGGTGGCGCTTCTCGCGCCGGTCTACCCAGCGCCAAAGAGCCGGTCGAGGCTCGGAAACTGGCTCAGCAGTCGTGCGTTGATACCGATGGAAAGTCCTGTCAGGTGGCATACGAGGACTGTACCAAGCCAGTGTATGAGTCATTTCAGGCCGTCCAACGCAACACAGGCTTCCGGGCACTGCGTTTCTTTTGGAGAGTGCCAAGCTATTCTTCCAGCAGCGCCGGCGTCGTTTTGCGATCTACGGGTACGTCGGACACTTGCTCCGGGGCGAATGCTTAGGAGCACGGCTCAGTCAACGCAAGATCTCTCGCCATAGACATTGCGCTGATCGTGGCTACAGGCCAAGCCGCCGGGAATCAGGGAAGCCATGAAGCGAATCCACCAAGTTATCTTGCTGTGCCTGCTGATGGTTGCAGGCCTGCTGCCTTTCACTGCCTTGGCTGAAGGCAATTGCCCGCCGGGCATGTATCCCATCGGCGGCCAAGGTGTGCAGGGGTGCGCGCCCATCCCCGTTAGCAGCACAGGTTCGCCCTACAGCAATCGCCCCAACTGGGCGCAGACCGTGCGCGGCGTGGCGATGGATGCCCGCGGCGACACTTTCATCAGCAACTCGATGCGTTCGCGGGGCAAGGCCAAGCGCGCGTCCATGAAAGAGTGCAGGGAATTCGGCAAGGGCGAATGCACGTTGGCGACCCTGTTCCAGGCGCAGTGCGTGGCGGTCGCCCACGCGGGGCTGGGTACCGAAACCACCAGTGTCGCCGCCGCCATGTCCGAACAGGGGGCGGTCATTGTCGCTATGCAGCAATGCAACGCGAAGGCTGCATGGAGGCAGATGCCACAGGATCAATGCAGGATCGCCAACACGGCCTGCACGGCGGATCTGTTCATTAGGTAGGGCACCATTCACGTTAAGCCCAGTTTTTATGTGATCAATTCCGCTTTTCGCTTCTCCCGACCTTCGACGCGGCGAAGCTCCTCGCGGTAAGCTCCCCGCGCGTCATAAAAATGACGCGCCAGTGCCACCGATTGCAGGAGCTTTTCCGTCCAATGAGGACTCTGTCCGCCCGTCCGACGGGTGACGCTTGCCACTATCGCGGCCACGCCGTGCGCGGGGCTATGATCCGCATCTGCGCAGGCACGGGCGAGCCGGGACACCGCGTTCCGACCGGCCAGGGAGGCGGGCATCGGCAAGACGACATTGAAGGAGTGGGAGGGGATGGAAGACAGGTTTGGCGCACACATGGACGATGCCCTGGCATTTGTTCCATCCGGTGCGAACCTGCTGGAAGCCGTCAGGGGCGAGCTCAACGGCGATGGCATCGAGTACCAGTTGCTGGTCATCGACCAGCCGACGCCGGAAGGGCTGATGCCCGGCCAGCACGGACCAAACCGGGTGCTGCTGTTGCTGCGCGGTGACGGGCGCGGGCGCTGGCAGCTGGCCGCGCGCAACGACAAGCTGGTGCCGTGTTCCACCCGCGGTGGCCTGGCCGGCGACCCTTTTGCGTATGCAATGGTTGAGGAAGACACCTTCAGCGTGATCACCAACGGCGGCAGCCGCGAGCGCTGGAGCAGCACATACCGGTTCCGCTATGCATCGGCGGACAAGGCGTGCTGGGTGGATGGGGTGAGACGCAAGGTCGTGGATATCGAGACCGAGGCGACCAACATCCGGGATTTCTCGGTGGCGGAACTGGGCAGGGTGCGGTTCGAGGACTTCGACCCGTCCAGTGTCGCCGAGGTGTCGCTTCCATGAGCCAAGCTCCAACCGGCGGAAAGGAATCCGCGCTGATGAACATCCAGGAGTTGCACTGTGTCGACCGATAGAGAGTCGCAACTGCTGCGGCAGGCGACGAAAGCCGGCATCGACTCCCCCCTCGAACTGGCCAATTTCATGGCCCAGGCAGGGCACGAGTCGCGTGGCCTGAGCCGGCTCAACGAGAGTTTCAACTATACCCGGGGCATCTCGCAGATCCCGGTCGAAGCGGCGTGGCGCAATGGCACCGAGGCGCTGGAGTCTGCGCGCCAAGAAGCCCTGCGAGGGCGTCCGGAGGATCTGGCCGAGCTGATGTATGGCGGCCGGATGGGCAACGACGCGCCCGGTGATGCGCTGAAGTACCACGGGCGCGGTTATCTGTCGCTGACCGGCAAGGAAAGCTACGAGCGCGCCGGCAGCGCGCTGGATCTGGATCTGGTCAACCATCCCGAGCTGGCATCGCAGCCGGAACACGCAGGGCGCATCGCGGTGTGGCAATGGCAGAACCGTGTGCCGGAACACGCGCGCGAGGACGTGCGCGAGGCAACCTACGCCATCAACGGCGCCATCAACGGGGTAGAGGACCGGCTTAAGCGTTTCGAGGCGTGGCAGCAGAAGCTGACCCCGGACGTGATGGACCGGCTTGCCCGCGGCGAAGTGGGCGAGCCTGCACAGTTGCCTGAGCGCGCGCGCGATATGTCCGATCCGGCCCATGCCGGCAACCGGCTGTTCAGCGACGCTCGCGGCCATCTGCAGCAGATGGGGCCGCAGAGTGGCATGCGCAGCCAGCAGGAACTGGACAATACGGCCGGAGCCTTGGCGTTGAGCGCACAGAAGGCCGGCATGAGCCGCATCGACCACGTGGTGGCGGGCACCGATGGCAGGGCGCTGTTCGCGGTGCAGGGCGCCATGGGGGACCCGGCGATGCAGCGCTCGATGGTGCAGCGTGAGGCCGCCGCCCAGCTGCCGCTCGAGCAGAGCAGCCAGCAGTTGGCGGCTGAAGCCTCTTCCCGCCAGGAACAGGCTGCTTCGGTTACTCGCGAACAGGAGCAGAACCGCCCGCGATCGCTGTAATCTGGGCACCGCCTGCAGGTCGGAGACCGGCGGGCCCATCGCACGACACCGAGCACCCTCGGGTGCCTACATGGATCTCTTTGTAAGGACACAACATGCGAAACACTTTCCTGCATTCCAACGTGGCCCAGCGTGGTCGTGCTTCGGCATTGTGGTTGCTGCCGCTGGGACTGGCTGCTGTCGTTGCCAACGCACAACAGGCGCCAGATGCTCCGGTGGCGCCCGCAGTCGATGACGTTGCGTCAACACCGGTAGTGGCAGCGGCGGACGCACAGGCGTCGGCTGGCACCGCAACGGATGCTGTTCCTGCACCGGCTCCCGTCGCAGCGCCCGAGCCGATGCCGGCCGAAGTTGCTGCACCTGCACCTGCACCCGAACCAGAGGCGGAGCCGTCCATACCGCCCGCACCCGCACCGCAGCCAGCACCGCAGCCAGCACCGACGAAGGACGTCGCTGCGGAAACCGTCGCCGTACAACCCGCGATTGCACCAGCGCCCCCAGCAGCACCGGCAGCACCAGCGTCCGACGTTGCCTCCACCAGTGCTGCGCCTGTCGCAACAGTCCCTGTCGCAGCCCCACCGGCTCCCAGGCAGGTGCCGGCCCCCGTTGCCGCCGCTGCACAGGTGCCCGACACCGCACAGGCCCCGGCACCCGTCCCGCCGTCAGCCCCAGCCCCTGTCGCACCACCGATCATCCCGCTCGCACCCGACCAGGCCGCAGAGCGCCAGCTCGGTGCGCGCTGCCCGGTCGATCTGGCCGGTCGGCTGGCACCGCAGGGCGATCTGATGATCGGCGCCTGCCAGGGCACGCTGCCGCCGCATCTGGCGGCGCTGCTGGTGGCATTGCCCGAGCAGGACATCCACCTGCCGCGCGGCTGGCGCGAGCGTGAAGTGCGCCAGAAGGCATGGTTCAAGGCCGTGGCCGGCATGGGCCAGCGTCCGGACTTCATCGGGCGCCTGGGCGATATCTGGGTGCGCTCGTTTGAAGGCGCAGATGCTTCCACGACCACCTATCTTGTCTCGGCGCCGTTCGACTGTGCCGACGGCGCACTGCCAAACGAGAACACCGCAGAGCCTGTCCGGCTCGCAGCCGGCAGTTGCGGACAGGCCTACGTCCGCCAACGCGTGTACCAGGTGGGCAGCGATGGCGTGCCGCAGAACATCACCGCAAAGCTGATGCCGGCGGCACCGTCGATCGCCGAGGCCGATCGTGCCCGTCACCGCGCCCGCGAAGGCAAGGTCATCCTGGATCACAGCAAGTTGCAGTACGGGCCGGCCATGCGCTGGTTCGTGCAGTATCCGGAATCACCGCAGAAGACCGGTCCGCATAGCTTCAGCGACTGGAACCGGGAGCATCTAGCCTTTGTTGTCTGGAACGGCACGGGCTTCGAGCTGCGCGATACGGTGACGCGCGCACAGTGGCCGTGTGATCCCGTGGCGCCGGGAGACAAGCCCTGTGGCGGTTTCCCGGACTCGGGCCCAGATGCGTACGTGCTGGCAGGGCCGGCTGCGAACTCAGCGGTTTCCAGCCCCTGATCGACCGCAGAAAACGACGGGAGCCGGCGGTGCCGGCTCCCGTTTTCATTCCCGCGAGCGTGTCAGGCGTGCAGGCTGCGCTGGGTCGCCTGGGTCTGTTCCAGCTGCTGCTCGCGCGCCAAGGCCTGACCGGCAGATTGCTGCTCGATGCGCTGGCTGCTCTGCTCCAGCGGCGTGTTCATCGCAACGGCCGTGTCCACCGATACACGCAGATGGGCAGGGTCACCCCCCTGGCCCTGCACCGCGAAGCTGCGGGAGGCATCGGCATTCATCACCACGTCGTCGATGCGCTTGCCGCCTGCAGCGTGCATCTCGGCGGCGAGGCTGCCGGCCAGCTGCGTGCTCATCACGTCCGGCGCGCGCCCGGCTCGCACGTCCTGGGCATGCACGCCACGGATCGCGTCGTTGAACAACGGATTGCCCAGATGGTTTGCATCGTCCATGCGCAGCATGCTGGTGTGATGGCCGTTCTTCTCCGCTTCGCGGCGTGCCGGTTCACCCGGCTGCAACGGGCCGCGGATGTGGTCGTACAGGTCGATCGCTCCGCCAGGGATGCCGCGTGCAGTACGGGTGACGCCACGGCGCAGTGATTCCACGTCGTCGCGGTACTCCTCGATCATCTTGGCGTTGTCTTTCGCCAGTTGCTGCGTTTCCGGATGCTTCAGTACCGAGCCGTCGCCGAGGAAGTTGCCCAGCTTGTGCGCGCCGAACGAGCTGCCTGCTGCAAGGATTGGACGATCCGGGATCAGGTCGCGCAGTGGGTGGTTGCTGAAGCCGGCCGCTGACAGCCTCTTGATCTCATCCGGGTTGGCGTAGATGCGTACCTGGCCGAAGTGGGGCGAAGCAGCGCTGACCGGATCGGACGCCATGACGTGGTTGATCATGGTGTTGCCGCCTTCGGGGATGCGGTAGCTGAGGCTGACCGCGCCATAGGCGTTGAAGGTCTCACCCTTGACGTTGAAGTGGTGCGAGGTGATCTGGGCAAGGGCGCCGCCGAGGGAGTGGCCGGTGACGGTGACCTGGGGAGTATGTCCACCATTCAAGCGGGACTGGAGTGCGGCAGATTCAAGCGTTCTCTGGGTCAATGCGATCGCGTCAGGTGCCTGCACATTGGTGCGCGCTACCACCATGCCGCCATCGGTCAGGATCGCATCGCGGGCAATATCCTCCGTGCCACGATGGGCAATGACGATCTCTTTGCTGTCTACGCGCTGATAGACGGTGCCCTGATAGCCGTTGAGCCGGTTGTCGACATGCTCGAGTATTTTGTACTCATGGCCGTTGAGTGTGACCTTTTCTTCCTGGCCGGGTGCACGTCGGCCGACGGCGCGGTCCTTGTAGGCGTCATCGGATAGCGCAGCGTAGTCCTGGGAGGTGATGGTCACGGTGCCACCTCACTGGCAGAAAGGCTGATCGTGAACAGCTTGTCCTGCAGGTCGGCGGAATAGCCGCTGCGATCAGGCTCACCACTGGCCGGGAAATTGGGAACGCGATCTGCCCGAGGATAGACCAGATCCGGATAGTAGAGCGTATGCGCGCTGCCGTCGGTCAGCGGCTTGGCATCGACGAAGGTCAGGAAGCGAGTTTCGTCTTCGGCGCCGGTTGCTTTCAGCATGGCACCGGCTCCGCTGAATTCCCATTTGCAGACGCCGCGGCCGTAGTAGTCCTCATCCAGCATACGGTCCACATACAACGTGCCGCGATACTCGCCATCGGCCACCTTGCGCAGCTGCACCGGTTCCTGGCTGGTGATGCGCGCTGCGGTGCCTGTGGCGGGCTCGATGTGACCGCACTGGTCTTCGTTGATGACGTCGTACTGCGCAACGCCCTCGACCACCGCGAACTCTCCGGGGGCATCCTTCAGGCGCAGCACCAGTTCATAGGCCTTGCGCGGGCTGGGGTTGAGCTTTGCGAGGCCACGCCCGCCCTGGGCGACATCGGCTTCGGCAGCGGCACGTTCCTGGTTCATGGCGGACTCCGGGTTGCAGGCGGTCAATAGAAGCAGAGCAAGGCACGGAAGCATCTTGGGGCGCAATGTCGGCCTCCCTGGGGCATAGAGGGATATATGGAGCAGGCCACTCTCCGCGCGAGATTCTGCGCAGTGATCATGGTTGAGAGTAACGCGTCATGCAGATCGACCCGGTAGCGCGTCGGGTTTTCCTCGTCGCTTGCGCCATATCCGGCAATCTCTTCGATGCGCGGGGGACATGCATCAGGAGCGATTCGACGTTCATGCGCTCCCTTTGGCGTGATACGGCGTGGTACATCCATGTCCATGCATCCTTCCTTGGTGACAGGTCCGGCGATTATGGAGTTCCCGGGAAAGCTGGCGCCAGCCGTCTTTGGACAAGGGTGGCGATTTATTGACGCATTCGGCGAAGGGTGATGCCAGTGAATCGACTGCGGCACAGGCGATTCGATAGCGCCAAGGCGTTTCAATGTCGCGATCGGCTCTCACTATCAATTTGTGACTTGAATCATGAATTCACACCTTCCTTACCCTGACAAAGTGCCTGCCATGAACCTTGCAATCCGCCCAGAATCCATCGACGACCATGTCGCCATTCACAAGCTCACCGAAATGGCGTTCCGCGACGCTGTCCACAGCAGCCGTACCGAACACCACATCGTCGACGCATTGCGTGAGCGTGGCGAGCTGAGCATGTCGCTGGTGGCAGAGGATGCGGGCCTTCTGGTGGGTCATGTCGCGCTGTCCCCGGTCAGCGTGCAGGACGGCAGCCAGGGCTGGTTCGGGCTCGGGCCGATTTCGGTGCTGCCGCAGCAGCAGGGGCGCGGCGTGGGCACGGCCTTGATGCGGACCGCGATCGAGGCTCTGCGCAGGAAGGGCGCGCGGGGCTGCGTGCTGTTGGGCGAGCCGGCCTACTACGGGCGCTTCGGCTTCCGTGCCGTGCCGGGTCTGGTCCTACCCGGCGTGCCGGCGGCGTATTTCCAGGCCCTGTGCCTGCAGCCGCCGATGGCGCAGGGCGAGGTGCGCTACTCGCCGGCGTTCGACGCGGTTGCCTGATCGGGGAATGGCCGGCGCTCCGGGCGCCAGTCAGCCTGGGTGGCGCAGGTGGATGAGGGGATATGGACGACCCTGCGAATCCAGCGGCGAGCGGCCGGTTTCGGTGAAGCCCATGCGCCGATAGAAGCCCACGGCCTGCGCATTCTGCGCATTGACGTCGGTGCTCAGTTGCGGATGCAGGGCCAGCGCATGCTGGAGCAACTGGCGGCCGATACCGGTTCCGCGCACGTCGGGATCAATGAACAACGCTTCCATGTGCGAGCCGTCGATCAGCATGAAACCCTGCGGCCGGTCCTGGTCGTCGGCTGCAACCACCAGCGGCGCCTGTGGCAGGAAGCCGGCAACTTCAGCATCGATCGCCTGGCGGTCAGCGGCACTGAGGAAGTCATGGGTAGCGTCGACGGCGCGACGCCAGAGATCGACGAGCGCGTCACCATCAGTGGCGCGGGAAGGGCGCAGGGTGGTCATGGTATCGGCCAAGGTGCTTCGGAGTGCCCAGATTGTACTGGTGTTATAGCCGCCAACAGAAAGCCCCGCCGAAGCGGGGCTCTGAGCATCAGCGTTCGCTGTGTGCCTTACTGCACGGTGCAGCCGGACACGGCCGGGAAGCCGATGACTTCGCCATTGCCGGTGCAGGCCAGCGTGATCTTCTGGCCCTTCTTCAGGCTGGCAGCCACGTCCTTCGGCAGGTCGCTGGCCTGTACGAAGCCGAACGGCTTGGCGCTCAGCTGTACGACCGGCTTGTCCATGAAGTCCGAGCTGATCGAATCGACCGTGCCGGAAACCAGCAGCGCCTTGCCCTTGTACTTGCCGTCAGCAGCGATCTCGTTGTCCTGGTAATCGCTGAACAACGTGGTGGCAGTCACTTCCAGCGCCGAGGCGGGTGCCATCGCGGCATCGCTGGCGACTGCGGGGGCTGCGGTTTCCGTGGCCTTGGCGGCAGCATCTGCCTCCGCGGCGGCGGACGAGACGCTGGCTTCAGCGACGGCCGCATCGTACTGGCCCTTGCTCTGCGCGCTGATGCCGCTCACGGTGCCGGCAAAGATCGCCAGGCCGACGAAGTACACGATCGGCGAAACGATGATCGAGCCCAGCAGCTGGAACAGACCCTTCATGGCACCGCCCTTGGCCATCGCGACGATGGCGAGGATGAAGGCCACCAGGTTCAGTGGCCAGCCCAGGAACAGGCCCAGGCCGGGGAACGGTACGAGGAAGCACAACCAAGCGATCGCCAGCGTGATCCATGCGGCTTTTCCGGCAGGGCTGGCCTGCACGGTGGTATCTGCAACTGCGTTCAAAACTACCCCCTGTAGAGATCGAAAGGTGAAATCGTCGCCGGCAAGCGGCAGTGCTCGATCGTCAGATGACGAAAGCGCGGTCGTAGCGTGAAGGAGTCTTCACGGCAGATCAAGCGGCGCTGCACCGTTGGCCGGGCCAAGGCTCATCGCATCCAGTCGGCGGAAGCTCCAAAAGCCCTGCGTTACACTAGCCACGCGCTCACTCCTTGAATCCGAGAAACGCCATGACTGATACCTTGGGCGTGCCGGTGCACGACGTCGACGAGAGCTGGATGCGTCACGCATTGGCATTGGCCGAACGTGCGCAACGCGAGTTTGACGAGATCCCGGTCGGTGCGGTGCTGGTGGGTGCCGACGGTCAGCTGCTGGGCGAGGGCTGGAACCTCAACATTGCCTCGCACGATCCCAGCGCGCATGCCGAGATCGTGGCCATGCGCGAGGGCGGGCGGATGCTGGCCAATCACCGCCTGATCGGCAGCACCCTGTATGTCACCCTGGAGCCGTGCGCGATGTGCGCGATGGCGATCGTGCATGCCCGTGTGGCGCGCCTGGTCTACGGCGCCAGCGATCCGAAGACCGGCGCCTGTGGCAGCGTGTTCGATCTGGTCGGTGATGCCCGCCATAACCACCGGGTCGAGGTCCATGCCGGCGTGCTGGCCAAGGAGGCGGGCAACCGCCTGACCAACTATTTCCGGGCCAAGCGCGGCAAGCCGCCGCTGCTGCTGGAGGACCACGCTGGCGAGGGCTGAGTGGCGAAAGGGTATGATGGCCGCCACTTTCCTTTACCGGCCGGCCTCGTGCCTGCCCAGCAACGAGGCGACACGATGGCAGAGAACGGCGCGGCCAACGAGCGACTGATCTGGATCGACCTGGAAATGACCGGGTTGGATACCGACAACGATTCGATCATCGAGATCGCCACCGTGGTCACCGATGCCCAGCTCAACGTGCTGGCCGAGGGCCCGGAGTTCGCCATCCACCATCCGCTGGAAACACTGGAAGCGATGGACGAGTGGAACCGCAACCAGCATCGTCGTTCGGGCCTGTGGCAGCGTGTCATCGACAGCACCACGACGCTTGGCCAGGCCGAGGCGCAGACCGTGGCCTTCCTAGCACAGTGGATTCCGGCCGGCGTGTCGCCGATGTCGGGCAACTCCATCTGCCAGGACCGGCGCTTCCTGCACCGGCAGATGCCGCGGCTGGAGAAGTATTTCCACTACCGAAACCTGGACGTGTCCACGGTGAAGGAGCTGGCCAAGCGCTGGGCGCCGACCGTGGCCGCCGGCGTGGGCAAGAACAGCAACCACACCGCGCTGAGCGATGTGCACGATTCGATCAACGAACTGCGCCACTACCGCCAGTTCATGGGCGCGCTGTCGGGGCTGCCCACTGCCTGAGACGGTCACCCGGTGGCGTCGGCTCCCTTTCCAGCGGAAAGGGCTCTGACCCCCGCGACGATCCGTTCAACTTCCTGGCGCTAAGATCGGCCGTATGAACGAGCCCATCCTGCTGCCCCGTGATATCGCCCACGACGCTGGCGACTGGTCTGACCTGCAGCGGGCGGTAGCCCTGCTGGAAGCGCCCACGATCACCGCGCGCATGGCCAACCTGGTCGGGACGCCGCTGGAGTTCGCGGTGAAGGCGCTTCCCACCTCGGTATCCAACCGCATCCACGGTGCGGTGCAGGCGGCGTTGTCAAAATCGGTGCAGGCCGCGCTGTGGAGCATGGACAACACCCCGGGCAAGGGAGCCTCGACACGCTGGCACAAGCTGGCGGCAGCGACATCCGGTGCGGTCGGTGGTGCGTTCGGCTTCGCCGCGCTGTTCATCGAGCTGCCGGTGTCGACCACGATCATGATGCGCGCGGTGGCCGATGTCGCCCGCAGCGAAGGCTTCGATCTATCGCAGTTCAGTACCCGCCAGGCCTGCCTGGAGGTGTTCGCACTGGGCGGCAATTCGCCGCGCGACGATGCCAGCGAGACCGGCTACTACCTGGCCCGTGGCTTCACCACTGATGTGATGCGTCACCTGTCGGCCGAACTGGCCGGGCGCGTGGTCACGGGGCGCGACCTGACCCTGGGCGTGGCGCCGAAGGAAGCCGGCAAGCTGTTGGCCAAGCTGGTGGAAAAGGTCGCCGCGCGCTTCGGCGTGGTGATCACCGAGAAGTTTGCCGCGCAGGCGGTGCCGATCGTTGGTGCGGCAGCCGGCGCAACGCTCAATACCATGTTCACCGACTACTACCAGGACATGGCCCGCGGCCATTTCATCGTGCGCCGGCTGGAGCTGAAATACGGCGAGGAAGTGGTTCGCAGCTGCTATGACCGCATCGCGCACGGTGGAGTGTTGATCGAGCCGACGTTGTAATCCACGCCATGCGTGGAGGCGGCATCGTTGCCTCGGCGGCACAACTGTTTTGCACGAACGCGCCTGTTGCGCGCGCAGCGCCATCCCCATCCTTGCCGGCAATCCCCCGCAAGAGAATGCCGCCATGTTGTTCACCCCCCACCGCCTGGGAGCGCTGACGCTGCCCAACCGCATCGTGATGCCGCCGATGACCCGCTCGCGTGCGGCTGCCGGCAATGTCGCCACCGCAGAGATGGCCGAGTACTACGCCCAGCGTGCCGGTGCCGGCCTGATCGTCAGCGAAGGCACCCAGATCAGCCCGCAGGGCCAGGGCTATGCCTGGACCCCCGGCATCCACAGCGAAGCGCAGGTGCAGGGCTGGCGCAGGGTCACCGATGCCGTGCACGTGGCCGGTGGTCGCATCTACGCCCAGCTCTGGCATGTAGGGCGGGTGTCCCATGTCGCCCTGCAGCCGGACGGCGCGGCCCCGGTCTCTTCCTCGGCACTGCTGGCCGAAGGGGTGAAGGTCTTCGTCGACCCCACCGGCGCCGGTCCGGAATCCGGCGTGGGCGAGATGATCCAGCACTCGATGCCGCGCGCGCTGGCCGAAGGGGAGATTCCGGGCATCGTCGCCGACTATGCGCAGGCCACCCGCAATGCACTGGCCGCCGGCTTTGATGGCGTCGAGCTGCACGGCGCCAACGGTTATCTGATCAACCAGTTCATCGACTCGCAGGCCAATCAGCGTACCGATGGCTACGGCGGCGCGCTGCAGAATCGCCTGCGCTTTCTGCGCGAGGTGGTGCAGGCGGTGGTCGATGTCGCTGGCGGCGAGCGTGTCGGCGTGCGTCTGGCGCCGTTGACCACGCTGCAGGGGGCGGTGGACGACACCCCGCAGGCGACCTATCTGGCTGCCGCGCACCTGCTGGGCGAGCTGGGTGTGGGCTACCTGCACATCGCCGAGGCCGACTGGGAGGATGCGCCGTTGATGCCGGTGGCGTTCAAGCAGGCACTGCGGATGATCTATCCGGGCACGCTGATCTACGCCGGCAAGTACACCGCCGAGCGTGCCGGGCAGGCGCTGGCGGAAGGCTGGGCCGACCTGATCGGCTTCGGCCGGCCGTTCATCGCCAACCCGGATCTGCCTGAGCGCCTTCGCGTGGGCGCGGAGCTGAATCTTCCTGATCGCGCGACGTACTTCGGCGGTGGCGCGGTCGGGTTCACCGACTATCCGGTGCTGGAGGAGGCCGTGGAGGCCTGATTCCGCGTCCGCCGGGCATGGCCCGGCGCTACCGATGCTGGTGGGTGGGTGCCGACCGTTGGTCGGCACTACCAGGATGGATCACGGCTTGTCGCGCACCAGCGCGTCTGCCTCGACCACGCCGCCATCCTTGCCATGCAGGTACAGGTGCATGTCCTGCTGCGGATACGGGATGTTGATGCCGGCCTTGTCGTAGCCCAGCTTGATCTGCTCCAGCAGGGTGACCTTGGTGCCGAAGTGATCGGCCGATTTCACGTAGCAGCGGATGCCCAGATTGATCGCGTGCGCACCCAACTCGTACACCACCACGTCCGGTGCGGGCGTCTGCAGCACGCGCGGGTCGGCCTTCATCAGCGCCAGTGCGGTATCGCGGGCCAGCTGGATGTTGTCTTCATAGCCGATGCCCACCACCAGTTCGATGCGGCGGGTGGGCTCTGCCGTAAGGTTGATGATCGGTGCGGCGGTGATCAGCGTGTTCGGAATGGTGGTGTGCTGGTTGTCGGCACCGGTGATCACGGTCTGGAAAATGCGCACTTCGCGCACGGTGCCGGTCTGTCCTGCGATGGTCACCACGTCGCCCACGCGGAACGGACGCAGGGTCACCAGCATCACGCCCGAGGCGATGTTCGACAGCGAATCCTTCAGTGCCAGGCCAACGGCCAGGCCGGCGGTGCCGAGCACGGCCAGCAGCGGCGTGATCTGCACGCCCAGCGTGCCGATGGCCAGGATCACCACGATCACCAGCGAGGCCGCGTAGACCACGTTGCGCAGGAAGCTGCCCAGCATCGGGTCCACGCCCATGCGCGAGGTGGCGCGCGGCATGGCATTGGACAGCCGTCGTGCCAGCCACATGCCGACCAGCAGCACCACGATCGCGGCCAGCAACGGCACGCCGTAGGTCTCCAGCAGGCGTTCCCAGTCGAGTGAGCGGAACCAGGAGGTCGTGGCGGGGGAGGGTGGGGCAGCGGCGATCATGCGGACTCCTTTGCAACGGCAACAGGTGCGACGGAAACATGGCGTACGCGGACGCCAGAAACAGCAAGCCCCGCAGAGGCGGGGCTTGCGTGCAGCTTCAGTATGGGCAGGCGTCGATGAAAGCGACGTCAGCCATCACACGTCAACAGGTCAGCCCTTGGCCTTCAACTTGGCCAGGCGCAGCCAGGTATCGACCACGGTGTCCGGATTCAACGACACCGACTCGATGCCTTCCTGCATCAGCCATTCGGCCAGATCCGGATGATCGGACGGGCCCTGGCCGCAGATGCCGACGTACTTGCCCTTGGCACGTGCCGACTTGATCGCCATCGACAGCAGCTTTTTCACCGCCGGGTTACGTTCGTCGAACAGGTGCGCGACGATCGACGAGTCGCGATCCAGGCCCAGGGTCAGCTGGGTCAGGTCGTTGGAGCCGATCGAGAAGCCGTCGAAGATCTCCAGGAACTCATCGGCGAGCAGTGCGTTGGACGGCACTTCGCACATCATGATGATCTTCAGGCCGTTCTCGCCCTGCTTGAGGCCATTCTGTTCAAGCACCTCGACGACCTTGCGGCCTTCTTCCAGGGTACGCACGAACGGGATCATGACCCACAGGTTGTCCAGGCCCATCTCGTTGCGCACGCGCAGCACGGCCTTGCACTCGAGTGCGAAGGCGGCCGAGAAGCTCGGGTCGACGTAACGGCTGGCGCCGCGGAAGCCGATCATCGGGTTCTCTTCGTGCGGCTCGTAGCCGCTGCCGCCGATCAGGTTCGCGTACTCGTTGGACTTGAAGTCCGACAGGCGCACGATCACCGGATTCGGTGCGACCGAGGCGGTCAGGGTGGCGATGCCTTCGGCCAGACGGTCCACGTAGAAGCCGACCGGATCGGAATAACCGGCGATCTTCTCGTCGATCTTCTTCTTCGTCGCGGCGTCCTGGCGGTCGTACTCCAGCAGCGCGTTGGGGTGGATGCCGATGTGGCTGGCGATGATCATTTCCAGGCGTGCCAGGCCGATGCCGGCGTTCGGCAGCTGGCCGAAGTCGAAGGCACGTTCCGGGTTGGCCACGTTCATCATGATCTTCAACGGTGCCGGCGGCATGTTGCCCAGATCGGTGGTGGTGCGCTCGAAACCGAGCTTGCCTTCGTAGATGAAGCCGGTATCACCTTCAGCGCAGCTGACGGTGACCAGCTGGCCATCTTCAATGACCTTGGTCGCGTTGCCCGAACCGACCACGGCCGGCACGCCCAGCTCGCGGGCGATGATCGCTGCATGGCAGGTACGGCCACCGCGGTTGGTGACGATCGCCGAGGCGCGCTTCATCACCGGCTCCCAATCGGGATCGGTCATGTCGGCGATCAGCACGTCGCCCGGCTGCACGCGGTTCATGTCTTCCAGCGTCTTCACCACGCGGGCCACGCCGGCACCGATCTTGGCGCCGACGGCGCGGCCTTCGGCGAGAACGTTGCCCCCCTTTTCGGTGAGCGCGAAACGCTCGATCTGGGTGGCATGGCTGCGCGACTTCACGGTTTCCGGGCGCGCCTGCACGATGAACAGCTTGCCGCTGACACCGTCCTTGGCCCACTCGATGTCCATCGGGCGGCCGTAGTGCTTTTCGATGGTCAGCGCTTGGCGCGACAGTTCGGCCACGTCTTCATCGTTGATCGAGAAGGTGGTGCGCAGTTCGGCCGGGGTGTCCTCGATCCTGACGCGCTCGCCGGGGACATCCGAATACACCATGCGGATCGCCTTGCTGCCGAGCGAACGGCGCAGGATCGCCGGCTTGCCGGCCTGCAGGGTGGGCTTGTAGACGTAGAACTCGTCAGGGTTGACCGCGCCCTGCACGACCATTTCGCCCAGACCGAACGAGGAGGTGACAAACACCACGTCGCGGAAGCCGGACTCGGTGTCCAGGGTGAACAGCACGCCGGAGGAACCGACGCCGGAACGCACCATCAGCTGCACGCCCGCCGACAGGAACACGTCTTCGTGCTTGAAGCCGTGGTGCACGCGGTAGGCGATGGCGCGGTCGTTGTACAGCGAGGCGAACACTTCCTTGACCTTGTGCACGACATCGTCGGCACCGGTGACGTTGAGGAAGGTTTCCTGCTGACCGGCGAAGGAGGCATCGGGCAGATCTTCGGCGGTGGCCGACGAACGCACGGCTACAGCCACGTCGCCGCCACCGTTGTCGGCGCTCAGCTTGGCGTAAGCGCTGCGGATGTCCTGGTCCAGCTGCGGCTGCAGCGGCGCATCGATCACCCAGCTGCGGATTTCCTTGCCGGCCGCGGTCAGCGCGGTGACGTCCTCGACGTCCAGCGTGGCCAGCTTGTCGAAGATGCGCTTGGACAGGTCGTTGTGCGCGATGAAGTCCTTGAAGGCTTCAGACGTGGTCGCATAACCTCCAGGAACGGAGACGCCCAGACCGGCCAGGTTGCCGATCATCTCGCCCAGCGAGGAATTCTTGCCGCCTACGCGGGCCAGGTCGGCCAGACGCAGTTCGTGCAACCACAGGATGTTCTCGTTCAAGCGCGATGCTCCGTTTGGCCATCGCCCGAGGCGGGCTGAATGGCCGCGTCCGTAGGAAGAAGTCGATATGATGCCGGGCAGACCACCGTCGGCACAAGCTTGTGTTGGCGGCCCTTTTAGGCTTCGTAGGGGGTAAATGCGCGCATGTCGACCATCCGTCCGGTGTTCTACGTTTCCGATGGAACCGGTATCACCGCTGAAACCATTGGGCATAGCCTGTTGACCCAGTTCTCCGGGTTCAGCTTCATTACCGACCGGATGTCATTTGTCGATGACCCCGAAAAAGCCCGGGAAGCGTGTGCCCGGATCCAGGCGGCGGGGGAGCGGTACCAGGTCCGGCCGATCGTGGTGAACTCCTGCGTGGACCAGAGCCTGAGCGTGATCCTGTCCGAGAGCGGGGCGCTGATGCTGGATGTGTTCGCCCCGTTCATCGAGCCGCTGGAGCGCGAACTGTCCAGCTCGCGCCTGAACCGGGTCGGCCAGGCCCACGGCATGGTCGACTTCGACACCTACCACCGGCGCATCAACGCGATGAACTTCGCGCTGACCCATGACGACGGCATCGCGGTGAACTACGACGATGCCGACGTGATCCTGGTGGCGGTGTCGCGGGCCGGCAAAACGCCCACCTGCATCTACCTGGCGCTGCACTACGGGGTGCGCGCGGCCAACTACCCGTTGACCGACGAGGACCTGGAGAGCGACCGTCTGCCGCCACGGCTGCGCAACTACCGACGCAAGCTGTTCGGCCTGACCATCGACCCCGACCGTCTGCAGCAGATCCGCCAGGAGCGCCGGCCCAATTCGCGCTACGCCAACCTGGACACCTGCAAGCGCGAGGTGGCCGCGGCGGAGGTCATGTTCCAGATGGAGCGCATCCCGACCCTCAGCACCACCCATACCTCGATCGAAGAGATCTCCAGCAAGGTGCTGGGCACGCTGGGGCTGCAGCGCGAGCTGTATTGATCCTTTCCCTCGCGCCGCGCTGCCGGCCAGCGGTCGGCACTGCCAATGGGCGCTTCAACTGCGCCCTGTAGAGCCGAGCCGACGCTCGGCTGGGCCACCGGGTTCTGGCCGAAGAGCAGCCGAGCATGGGCTTGTATGTTCCTCCCGTCTCCTACGAGGTATGTAGGAGCCAGGGTGGAGGGACCGTCAACATGATATCTGCGGGTAGCAGCCGACAGACGAGCCGAGCGATCCCCATCCCGCACCTTAACGTCG
>NZ_PEJT01000008.1:0-279589 GCF_002750935.1 Stenotrophomonas sp. LMG 10879 | reverse complement strand
ACCTGAACAGCTTTGACAGCATCGAGAGTCTGGAGGCTGGGCTCGTGGAGTACATCAAGTACTACAACCAAGAGCGCATCAGATTGAAATTGAAGGGCCTGAGCCCGGTACAGTACCGGGAACAGGCTCAAGCGGCCGCTTGACCCCACCGTCCAACTCTCGGGGGTCACTTCAGGGATGGGTTCACGGCGTCCCCCGCGAATCCACCCCGCCCGGCCAACCACGGCTGTTGCCTTCAGCAACCACCCACGAGGGGCTGCGCCGATGGCTGGAAACTACCCATACCCGCCATGCACCGGATTGTGACGACGCACCGCCATCACCAACCCGAACCCCGCCAGCAGCGACACCGCCGACGTACCGCCGTAACTGATCAACGGCATCGGCACACCCACCACCGGCAGCAGGCCCGAGATCATCCCGCCGTTCACCAGCACATAGACGAAGAACGCCAGGCCCGTGGCACCGGCCAGCAGGCGCGAATACGAATCGCGTGACTGGCTGGCGATCCACAGGCAGCGCCCGATCACCACCAGATACAGCGTCAGCACCAGCGCCACGCCGATCCAGCCGAACTCCTCGCTCAGCACCGAGAACGCGAAGTCCGTGGTCTGCTCGGGAATGAAATTCAGGTGCGACTGCGAGCCTTCACCCCAGCCCTTGCCATCGAAACCGCCGGAACCAATGGCGATCTTCGACTGGATGATGTTCCAGCCCGCGCCCAGCGCATCCATTTCCGGGTCCAGGAACATCATGATGCGGTCCTTCTGGTACGGCCGCAGCAGCCAGAACCAGGCAACGGGCGCCACTGCCGCCACGCCGCCCACGCCCAGCCCCACCCACCACCACGGCAGGCCGGCCAGCAGCAGCACGAACACACCACTGGCGGCGATCAGCACGCCGGTACCGAAGTCCGGCTGCAGCATCACCAGCCCGGTCGGCACGCCGATGATCACCATCGCCACCAGCACCGTGTTGAAGCGCGGCGGCAGCGGCATCTTGTGCAGGTACCAGGCCACCATCATCGGCAGGCTGACCTTCAGCAGTTCGGCCGGCTGCAGGTAGAAGAACTTCAGGTCCAGCCACTGCCGGCCGTACTTGCCCGTGCCCAGCGCGAACACCGCCAGCAACGGAATCATCGAGATGGCGTAGATCAGCGGCGTCGCCGAGCGGATGCGCAGGATCGGCACCCGCGAGATGCCCCACATCGCCGCCAGGCCGACCGCAAAGCGCACGCCCTGCGCCATCACCAGGCTGTCGCCGCCAGCACTCTTCAACGTCGCCAGGCCGATCACCATCAGTGCGCCCAGGGACAGGCACAGCAACCAGTCCAGGCTGCTGAAGAAGCGCTGCAGCATTTCCCCGGCCCACCGCAGGAACGCGCTCATCGGGCGGCCTCCGCAGCAACCGTGGGACGTGGCGCGGCCGGCAGTGCCGCAGAAGGATGCGTGGCCGGAGCGGGAGCAGGCGCCGGTGCCGGCGGCGGTACACCGACCACTACCGCATGCTCGCCCAGCTGCGCCGCAGCGGCATCGCCGGCCTGGCGCGCGCCCACGTCTTCGTTGTCGAACGCGGTGGCGCCAATGGCGGTCGTGCCGCGTTCGCTGTCCAGCGGCTGCATGCCTTCAGGCATCTTGCCCAGCAGCCAGGCATCGAACACCTTGCGTGCGATCGGCGCAGCCGCCGAACCACCGTAGCCGCCGCCCTCCACGGCAATCGCCACGGCGATGACCGGGTTGTCGGCCGGTGCGAAGCCGACGAACAGCGCGCGATGGCGCAGGTGCATCGGCAGGCTCTTCGGGTTCACCGCGGCGGTGCCGCGACGGCTGATCACCTGTGCGGTACCGGTCTTGCCCGCCATCACATACGGTGCGCCGGCCGCTGCACGCGCGCCGCTGCCACCGGGCTGCATGGTGCCCATCATGCCCTCGCGCACGGCCTGCAGGTTGCTCGGGGTCGGGCTGATCGGCTTGCTCTCGCCCTGCGGCATGGGCGTCCAGTCCGCATCGAAGCCGGCGCGCTGCTGCATCACCAGGTGCGGCTGGCGCAGCTGTCCATTGGCAATGCCGGCCACGCCGTGCACCAGCTGCAACGGGGTGACCTTCCAGTCGCCCTGGCCGATGCTGGCGTTGACGGTGTCGCCGGGATACCAGCGCTCCTTGCGTGACTTGTACTTCGATGCCGGCGACGGCAGGATGCCGCCGATCTCGCCGGTCAGGTCGATGCCGGTCGGCTGGCCGAAGCCGTAGTAGCCCATGTAATGGTCGAAGCGCTCGATGCCCATGTCCAGGGCCAGCTTGTAGTAGTACGTGTTGACCGACTGGGTGATCGACTTGCGCAGATCGGTCCAGCCATGGCCGCCACGGTTGGCATCGCCCCAGCCCCGCGAGGTGCCGGGCAGGTAGAACATGCCGGTGGAAAGAATCTTGTCTTCGGGCCGGCGCACCCCGCTGTCCAGGCCGGCCAGGCCGATCAGTGGCTTGATGGTCGAACCGGGGGCCACGCCACCCAGCACCAGGCGGTTGAACTGCGGCCGCGAGGGATTCTCGTTGAGCGCCTTGAAGTCGGCGTGCGAGATGCCGTTGACGAACAGGTTGGCGTCGTACGACGGCAGGCTGACCATCGCCAGCACTTCGCCGGTGCGCGGGTCCATCGCCACTGCGGCACCTTCGAACTCGCCGAAGGCGGCCACCATCGCCCGCTGCAGGTCGGCATCGATCGACAGCCGCAGGTCGGCGCCGGACTGTGCGGCGACACGGCCGATGGTGCGGATCGCGCGGCCCTGCACGTTGGTCTCGACCTGCTCGTAGCCGACCTTGCCGCGCAGTTCCTGCTCGTAATAGCGCTCCAGGCCGGACTTGCCGATATGGGTCAGCGCAGCATTGCCTTCGCCGAGGATCTCCAGATCCTTGTCGTCCACGCGGCCGACGTAGCCGATGATGTGCGCGAACAGGTCGCCATAGGGATAGCGACGGGTCAGGTAGGGTTCCAGCTCGACGCCGGGAAAGCGCCAGCGGTCCACGGCGAAGCGCGCCATTTCCTCATCGCTCATGCGCAGCTTCAGCGTGACCGGCAGGAACTTGCGGCGCGCCTTGCGCGACTTGTTGAACGCCTCCAGTTCTTCCGGGCTGATCTGGATGATCTTCGCCAGCCCTTCCAGGGTGGCATCCATGTCCTTGACCTTGTCCGGGGTCACATCCAGGCGGAACGCCGGCACGTTCTCGGCCAGCAGCCGGCCGTTGCGGTCATAGATCATGCCGCGCCCGGGCACCACCGGCCGCGGCTTGATGCGGTTGGCTTCGGAGCGGGTGGCGTAGATGTCGTGGTCCAGCACCTGCAGCTTGAAGTACCAGCCGCCCAGGCCCAGCAGGCAGACCAGCACGCCGAAGAAGCCCAGCGCCGCGCGGCGCCGGAACTGTTCGGCTTCGGCGTGCGGATTCTTGACCTGGCGGCGCGGCAGCATGGCTCAGCGCCCGCGCTTGCCGAAGCGCACCGCATCCAGCAGCACGAACACCAGCGGCCACAGGCCCATGCCGAGCAGCGGTGCCCACCAGTACGACCACGGCAGGGTCGGCTCGCCCACCATGATGTGGACCAGCGCGCTGACGATGCGGTCGTTGAACAGCAGGCCGCCGATGGCCAGCATCTGCTGCGACATCGGGAAGAAGCGGATGCGCGCGCGGAAGCGCTGCAGGATGAAGGCCAGCATCACCAGCCGCAGCGCCTGTTCGCCCAGCACGCCGCCATACAGCAGGTCGGCGACGACGCCGCTGGCGAAGGCGATGCCGAGACCGACGCGCTCGGGCGCTTCGATCACCCAGTAGGCCAGCACCAGAGCCAGCCAATACGGACGCAGCGGCTGCAGCAGCGCCGGCAACGGCAGCAGGCCCAGCAGCAGGGCCACCACCACGCTGGCCGGAAGCACCCAGCGGTTGTCGCGAAGGCGGCTCATCGTTGCGCCTCCGGCTGCGGTTGGGTCGGCTGCGGTTGCCGGCCAGCGGCCGGCACCACCGTAGAGCTGGCTGGGGGAGAGCCCCCTTGTTGTTCAAGGGGGCGCGCCGAAGGCGCAGGGTTAAGGGAGGATGCGGGGGCAGCCGGCCTCGTCGCAGACGAGGACGGTTGCTGGCCAGCAGCCGGCACTACCGGGGTGGGCTGCGCACCTGCAGGCGTGGTGCCGCTCGGCAGCGCGGTGGCATCGGCCGGGCCACCGGGAGCGCCCTGCTCCATCTGCAGGCGCAGGTTCGGCGGAATACGGATCGCTGCGCCGGGGCGCAGCAGAAGCACGTCGCGGCCGCGATCAAGCTGCGCGGCCGGTTTCAGTTCGCCCACCAGGAAGGCATGGGTGTCGTCCGGGCGCAGCCCGGTGATGGTGCCCACCGGGAATCCGGCCGGGAAGCGACCGCCAAGACCGGACGTGACGATCTCGTCGCCCACTTCCACACCAGCGCTGAGCGGGATGTCGCGCAGTTCCAGCTTGTCGCCGCGGCCATAGACGATCAGGCGCACGCCGTTGCGGGCCACGGTCACCGGCACCGCGTGGTCGGGGTCGGTCAGCAACAGCACGGTGGAGCTGCCCGCAGTCACGTTGATCACCTGGCCCATCAGGCCGCCGGAATCGATCACCGCCTGGCCGACGTGCACGCCTTCGCGGCTGCCGGCATCCAGCACCAGGCGCTGTTTGACCGGGTCCAGGTCGATGTCCAGGATCGGCGCCAGCTGCACGTCCAGGCCACTGCGCTCGGCCACGTTCAGCAGTTCGCGCAGCTGGGCGTTGTCCAGCGCGGCGGTCTGCAGACGGGTCAGGCGGGCGTTGGCCAGCAGCAGCTGGTTGCGCAGCTCGCGGTTCTCGCTCACCAGCTGGCCGTGGCTGGCAGCGGAGTCGCGCACCTGCCCGCCGAGCTTGCCGGGCAGACCGGCCAGCGCCCACACCGGCTGCACCAGGCTGTTGGCCTGCTCGCGCAGACGCGCCAGCCAGCCGGCCTGGTCGTCGAGGACGATCAAGGTGATTGCCAGTGCGAGATAGGCCAGCAGCCGCAGCGGGCTGGCGGCATCACCGGATCGGGAAGCGACGGGAGGTCCGGCGTAGGGCGGCACGGCAGCGATTCAACTGGCAGAAGGCGGATGGGAAACACGCGGGCGCCCCGCCGGTGCCGACCCACCGATGTGGCGGGCCGCACCCCGGAGGGGCGCTGCGGGCGCAGGCAGCCGGGACGGCTTATTCCGGCGCAAAGAACTCGTTGCCGTGCATGTCGACCAGTTCCAGCGCACGACCGCCACCGCGGGCCACGCAGGTCAGCGGGTCGTCAGCCACCTGCACGTGCAGACCGGTTTCCTCGGAAATCAGGCGGTCCATGTCGCGCAGCAGAGCGCCACCACCGGTCAGCACGATGCCGCGCTCGGCGACGTCGGCGCACAGTTCCGGCGGGGTCTGTTCCAGTGCCAGCTTGACCGCGCTGACGATGCCCGACAGCGGCTCGTGCAGCGCTTCAAGCACTTCGTTGGAGCTGATCTTGATCATCTTCGGCACGCCCTCGGCGAGGTTGCGGCCGGAGATTTCCATCTCGATCGCTTCCGCCTGCGGGTAGGCACAGCCCAGTTCGACCTTGATGCGCTCGGCGGTGGCTTCACCGATCAGCATGCCGTGGTTGCGGCGCACGTAGTTGGTGATCGATTCGTCGAAGCGGTCGCCGCCGATGCGTACCGAAGCGGAATAGACGATGCCGTTGAGCGAGATCACCGCCACTTCGGTGGTGCCGCCGCCGATGTCGATGACCATCGAGCCACGGGCTTCGGTGACCGGCATGCCGGCGCCGATCGCGGCCGCCATCGGCTCTTCGATCAGGAACACGTCACGGGCACCGGCCTCCTCGGCCGACTCCTTGATCGCGCGGCGCTCGACCTGGGTCGAGCCGGCCGGCACGCAGACCAGCACGCGCGGGCTCGGGCGCAGGAAGCGCGACTTGTGCACCTTCTTGATGAAGTGCTTGAGCATCGCCTCGGTGTAGGTGAAGTCGGCGATGACGCCGTCCTTCATCGGGCGGATGGTGGTGATGTGGCCCGGGGTACGGCCGAGCATCTGCTTGGCCTCGGCGCCAACGGCTGCCACCGACCGGGTACCACCAATGGCGCGATCCTGGCGCACTGCGACCACGGACGGTTCGTTCAGCACGATTCCCTGCCCACGCACATAGATGAGGGTGTTGGCCGTGCCCAGGTCGATGGACAGGTCATTGGAGAACATGCCGCGCAGTTTCTTGAACATCTGGGAGTTGATCCTGAGGGGTGTCGCGCCCAACGCGGGATGGCGAAAAAATGGGCAGAAATCGAGGTCGACAAGCCTAGCAACCTGCCTGCCGCCGAGCAAGGAGAAATCCAGCTGAACCCGCGCCTTCACAGGCTTTCGGCCTGATCGGGCATCACCCGGTTCTGGCCCTGAGCGGCACCAGCGGGTAACCTTTGCGCCGTCGGGCGCCCAAGGGCGCCGTTTGCTTGCCTGCCGAAGTGGGCCGGCCCACCCCAAAATTCACCGCATAGGCTTACATCGATGTCCGCTCTGATCTGTGGTTCTCTTGCCTTTGACACCATCATGGTGTTCCCGGACCAGTTCAAGAATCACATCCTGCCGGACAAGGTGCACATCCTGAACGTGTCGTTCCTGGTGCCGCGCATGCGCCGCGAGTTCGGCGGCTGCGCCGGCAACATCGCCTACAACCTGCACCTGCTGGGTGGCGATCCGATCCCGATGGGCACGGTGGGCTCGGACTTCGGCCCGTACCGCGAGCACTTCGATGCACTGGGCATCGACCTCACCCGCGTGCGCGTGATCGATGAGCTGTTCACCCCGCAGGCGTTCATCACCACCGACCACGACAACAACCAGATCACCGCCTTCCACCCGGGCGCGATGATGCGCTCCTACGAAAACCACGTGCGCGACGTGCCGGGCGTCAGCCTGGGCCTGGTCGGCCCGGACGGCCGCGAAGGCATGATCCAGAACGCGCTGGAGTTCCACGAAGACGGCGTGCCGTTCATCTTCGACCCGGGCCAGGCGATGCCGTTGTTCAACGGCCCGGAACTGCGCGAGTTCATCGAGCAGGCCGATTACGTGGTGGTCAACGACTACGAGTCGAACCTGCTGCAGGAACGCACCGGCTGGAACGAAAAAGAGATCGTCAGCCGGGTCAAGGCCTACATCACCACCCGTGGCCCGAAGGGCGCGGTGATCCACACCCCGGAAAAGAGCTACGACATCCCGCCGGCGCACGAGCGCCGCGTGGTCGATCCGACCGGTTGTGGCGACGCCTTCCGCGCCGGCCTGATCTACGGCATCCAGAAGGGCTTCGACTGGCTGACCATCGGCCGCATGGGCAACCTGATGGGCGCGCTGAAGGTCGAGCACCCGGGCACCCAGAACCAGCGCTTCACCTTCGATGAGTTCAACGAGCAGTTCAAGCAGCAGTTCGGTTACGCGTTGAACGCGTAACGAACTGCCCGCGCACCCGCTCGGTGGGTGTCGACCTTGGTCGACACTGCCGGCCAGCGGCCGGCACCGCTCTGGTAGCACCGGGCCATGCCCGGCGGCTTTCCGACCAGACACTTTCGATTCCGGATGCAGCCCGCGCTGCGCGCTCGCCGGGCATGGCCCGGCGTCACCTCCGGCTCAGGGCTTGGCCTTCTCCGGCAGGCGGTACAGCTCTTTTTCGTAGGCCAGCGTGCCCCACATCGCGTAGGCATGTGCGCGCCGCGCCAGTTCCGGCCGCAGCGGCTGCGGCTGCAGCTGGTCGCTGGCCGGGTCGTAGCGGAAGCCCTGCGCGGGCTTGTCCGGCTGCAGAATGGCCACGTCGTTGCCCTCCATCCACGCCAGGTTGCGGTCGTACTGCATCAGCGCGCGTCCCGGCTGCAGCCGCTGCAGGTCGGTCAGGTCCTGCCCCACCGTCGGGGTGGGATCGGCAATGCCCAGCAGTGACAACAGCGTCGGCGGCAGATCGATCTGGCTGACGATGCGGGTATCGCGGCGCGCCTCGATGCCGCCGCCGAGGATCAACCCGGGAATATGGAAGTTGCCGATCGGCACCATGTTCTTGCCGAACACCCGCGAATCATGGTCAGCCACCACCAGGAACACGGTGTCCTCCCAGTACGGTGAGGCCATCGCCTTGCGGAAGAACTCGCCCAGCGCATGGTCGGCGTACTTGGCGGCGTTGTCGCGGGTCTGTTTCGGCTGCTCGTACAGGTCGATGCGGCCATCCGGGAACTCGAACGGATCGTGGTTGCTGGAGGTGAACACCAGGCCGAAGAACGGCGTGCCCTGTGCTTTCAGCTGCCGGAACTGCTGGTCGGCCCGGCCGAACAGGTCTTCATCCGACGCACCCCAGGAGCCGACAAATGCCGGCTTGCGGTAATCCTTGCGGTCCACGATGCGGGTGAAGCCGTTGGCGAGGAAGAACTCGCGCATGTTGTCGAAGTGGCTTTCGCCGCCGTAATAGAAGCCGGTGTCGTAGCCATGCCGTCCAAGCACATCGGCCAGGGTGAAGAAGCGCTGGCGACTGGCGGGCAGCTTGACCACCGATTCGGCCGGGGTCGGCGGGAACCCGGTCAGTACCGCCTCGATGCCGCGTACCGAACGCGTGCCGGTCGCATACAGACGCTCGAACGCCCAGCCCTGCCTGCTCAGGCGGTCGTAATTGGGCGACAACGGCCGCCCGCCAAGACTGCCGATGAACTGCGCGCCCAGGCTTTCTTCAAGCACGATCACCAGATTGCGCGGCTTGCCCTGGTACTGCGGCGGACGCAGCGCCAGGCTCGGCAATGCGTCGGAGACATACGCCGATCCCGGCAGGCCGCTGCTGGCGCGCAGTTCGCCGACCACCTCGGCCAGCGACAGGTCACCGTAGACGCGCGAGGTTTCGCTGCGGGTCGCCAGTTGCCGCGCGGCATAGCCGACGGTGTACAGCGAATTCAGCGGCAACGCGTTGATGGTCGGGTCGGTCGAGAACGCCACCAGCGCCGGATTCAAGGGCCGATGCCCCAGGCTGGAACGCACGCCCAGCGCCGCCAGCAGCAGCACCAGGAACGCCAACGGCAGCCGCCACAGCCATCCGGCTTCGACTGTGGCCATCGGGCTGTTGCCGACCCAGCGCCGCGAGCCGCGAAGCAATGCCCAGAACAGCACGATCACCGCGGCCACTTCGATCACCACGGCCAGCAGATGGCCGCGCAGCAGCGTCATCCCGACTTCTTCGGGATAGATCAGGTATTCCAGGAACAGGCGATTGGGGCGCAGGCCGTACTCGGCCATGAAACTCGGCGTGGCCAGCTCCATGAACACCAGCAGCACGCTCGCCAGGATCAGCCACCACCGCAGCAGATGGCGCCACGCGCGGCCCATGCGCCCTTCCAGCGGCAACAGCAGCGCCAGCACCGCCGGGATGCCGTACAGCAGGCACAGGGTGGCTACATCCACCCGCAGGCCCTGCAGCAGCACCGTGGCCCAGCCGTCGGCAGCACTGACCCGCGCGGCGTGCCACAGCGCCAATCCCAGTCGCGACAACAACAGGGCGACCAGGCCAAACAGGAAGAAGGCGGCAATCGGACACAGACGCCGGTACAGCGACACCCACACAGCTCGGAGCATGAAAGGAATCCAGAAATGGAGCAAAGGACACCCATGCCCCATCCTTGGCAGCGGGCCACACCGTACAACGTGCAACCCGACACAACCGCCAGCGCGGCAGGACCACCCGCCGGCACCGCCAACGCCCGCCGCAGCGTTGATCAGGCTGCGGCAGTGAGCGGCGACGGTTCCGCAACCGCCTGCGCTTCAACCCCTGCCGGGCATTCGAAGCGCGTCCAGGCGGCCTCGCACAATACACTGTGATGACAGTCGAGCGTTGACCGCCGGCGCGGTCCCCAGGTTCCCGCCACAACGCGTCGAGAGCGCCGCACTAGCCTCGCCAGCGCTCCAGCACTGCCGCGCAATCGGCTAGATGCCAACAGGCCATGTCCGGCCACAGGTTGTCCGGGGCATTGACCAGCAGCGTGCGGCTGCCTGCCGCGCGGCCGCATTCCAGATCGAAGCGGTAATCGCCCACCATCACCACCTGCGACGGTTCCACCTGCCAGCGCCGCAGGAAGTACTGGAGCCCGGCGGGGGACGGCTTCGGCTCGGCCTCGTCACGGCCGATGATGGCGTCTTCGGCAAATACGTCACCCAGCCCGATGGCCTGCAGGGTGACCTGCGCCAGGCTGCGCACGTTGCGGGTCAGGATGCCCAGCCGGCAGCCGGCGCCCTGCAGCGCGCGCACCAGCGCCACCGCGCCCGTCGCCGGCTGCGACGCAGCGGCCAGCGCACGCTCGTGCGCCAGCAGCCAGGCATGCTTGGCGCGGGCCTCCGCGGCCGGCAACCCGGCCAGGTGGGTGAGGATGTCATCCTCCTGCGGAATCGCCAGTTCGCGCTTGATCCGCGCGAAATCATGCACCGCCACGGTCAGCGTGCCATCCATGTCGAACACCCAGTGGCGGATCGTCGACAGTGCCGGCGCAGCCACCCGTGCATCCATGGTCAATGCCACCACGCCGGCATGCGGCTGGCGTCCACGCCACCGGTTTCAAACACCGCCGTGCGGGTGCCACCGGCCTTGACCGGGAATTCGATGCGGATCGACTTGCCCTTGGCTGCCAGCTTCCACAGCGCCTTCTGGTCGGTGATGAACAGGGCGATCGCCTCGTCGGTCTTCGGCCGCCAGGCCGCCATGGAGATCGGCTTGCCATCGTCCACCGTGACCTTCACCGTGCACTGCGGGCAGCGGAAATCGCCGGCCTGCAGCACCAGGTAGGCATGACGCATCCATTCAGGATGATCGCGGAACACCAGCTGCACCGGCTTGGCACCACTGCCATCCACGTCCACCCGCTCCTTGCTGAAGATCTGTGCCGACACCTGGTTGCCCTTGCTGCCGACCGGAATCTGGTTGTACTGCCACAGCGCCTGCATGCGGCGCAGGTCGCGCGCGGCGTCGCCCTTGGCCTTGACCTCGTCGAAGCCGGCGGCGATGCGCTCGGCGGCGGCGGTGTCCTTGTACTGGTCCAGCAGCGAGGCGCCATGCAGGCGCGCGCGCTCCCAGTCCTGCGCGGCCACGGCCATGTCGTACTGCTTGGCCACATCCTCGGCCTTGGCTTCCTTCTGCGCCTGTACGGCGGCAGCGGCGGCCTCCTGCGCCTTGCGTTCTTCCTCGGGGTTGCTGCAGGCGGCCAGGGCCAGCGTGCAGGCGGTGAGCAGGATCAGTCGTTTCATGGCGGAGGTCCTTCGTGTTTGCGCTTTTTTGTAGAGTCGAGCCATGCTCGACTGCTGTTGAAAAGCCCGTCGAGCATGGCTCGACTCTACAAAAAAAGCGCCGGGCAGTGCCCGGCGCTTTTTCTTACTTCGCTTCAGCCTTGGCCAGCATGTCCTGCACCGAGGCGGTGGTGATCGGGTGGTAGCCCGGCTTGGCCTTCTCGAACGCCTGCTTGGCCAGCTCCAGCCCCTTCGGGGTCTTCACCAGTTCGGCGTAGATCGGCAGGATCAGCTTGCGACGACCGACACGCTCGATGAACGCAGCCGCCGCTTCATTGGCCTGCTCGTAACCACTGCGGATGGTCAGCGGGTACCAGCGCATGGCGATCTCGCCATTCGGGGTGCCGGTGAAGTGGAACGCCTTGTCCAGCGTGGCCAGCTTGTCCAGCGGCTGGGTGGCGCCCAGGCCGTCGATGAAGCGGACCCACTCCTGGGTGCTCCACTCGGCGATCACCTGGCTGCTCGGCACGGTGCCGGCGCTGGCGAACGCGATGCGCGCGGTATCGACGCTGCTGAAGTTGCGCGACTGCGCCTTGGCCGCGAACGACGGAATGCCCGGCTCGTCCAGCCACGCCTTCAGTTCGGCCTCGGTGACCGCCGACGGATTCTTCGGCAGCAGATTCTTCTTCAGGTACTCGACGAACTGGTCGGTGTTGGCGCTCTGGAAGGCGTGGTCATCGAACCAGCCGCGCAGGAACGGGTCGAAGGTCTCGCGGCCGAAACGCTGTTCCAGGAATTCCAGGAACCACGAACCCTTGACGTAGGCCACCTGGCTGAGGGCTTCGTCCGGGTCACGCTCGTTCAGCGGCGGCAGCGCCAGGGCCTGGTCGGCCGGGCTCATGTCCTTCACTTCGGCCAGCAGATCGGTCTGGTCGATCTGCTTCTCCATCTCGGCCATCTCCTTGCCGTACAGGGCTTCGGTGATGCGGCCCTGGACGTAGGTGGTGAAGCCTTCGTTGAGCCAGATGTCCTTCCAGCTGGCGTTGGTCACCAGGTTGCCCGACCAGCTGTGCGCCAGTTCATGGGCGACCAGCGAGACCAGCGACTTGTCGCCGACGATCACGGTCGGGGTGGCGAAGGTCAGGCGCGGGTTTTCCATGCCGCCGAACGGGAACGACGGCGGCAGCACCAGCATGTCGTAGCGGCCCCAGCGGTACTCGCCGTACAGCTTTTCGGCGGCACCGATCATCTTCTCGGTGTCTTCGAATTCCTTGGCGGCCTTGTTGACCATGGTCGGCTCGGCCCAGACGCCGGAGCGGCCGGAAATCGGCTCGAACACCAGGTCGCCGGCGGCGATGGCCAGCAGGTAGGACGGAATAGGCTGCGGCATCTTGAAGGTGTAATCACCGTCACGCGCGGCCTTGGGATCGTTGTCGGCGCTCATCAGCACCATCACGTCCGGGCGCGAGACCACGTGCGCGCTGTAGGTGAAGCGCACGCTCGGGGTGTCCTGCAGCGGCACCCAGGAACGGGCGTGGATCGCCTGCGACTGGCTGAACATGAAGGGCAGCTTCTTGCCCTCGGTCATCGACGGCGCCAGCCACTGCAGGCCCGACGCGGTCGGTGCGGTGTGGTAGGTCACCTCGACCTTGGCCGGCTGTTCCGGGGTTTCGATGGTCAGCTTGCTGCCGAACACCTTGTCGGCCGGGGCCAGCTCAAACTTCAGCGGGTTGCGCGCGCCATCAGCGGCGATCGCTTCGACCTTGGCGATGCTCAGCTCGCGGGTGTCCAGCACCAGCTGCTTGGCATCCTTCTGCTTCCATTCCAGGGTGTAGGTGGCGGTGCCGCCGATCTGCTTCTGGTCGAAGTCCAGCTTCAGATCCAGCGCGATGTCCTTGACGACGACCTTGTCCGGCTCGGCGTACGAGCTTTCATCGTGGCTGCGGTTTTCGGCGTTCACGGGGGCGGCGGGAGCCTTCTGGGCAGTCGGGGCGGCGGCGGGTGCGGCCGCCTCCTGGGAGCAGCCGGCGGCCAGGGCCACGGCCAGCGGAAGGAGCATCAGCGGATTGCGCATGAATCGGGACCGTTACGGGGATCAAACCCCAATGGTACCTCTCCCCCGGCCGGGAAGCGTTGCGCGGTGCGGGGTAATGGCGGCGGGCGCGCGGTGGGGGCCCATGCCGACCAAGGTCCGCATCTACAGGTAGGTGCCAACCTTGGTTGGCACGGATCCATCACCGCTCGCGGCGGGCGTGTGCCAACCAAGGTTGGCACCTACCAAAGCGAGGCTTACAGCTTGTAGCCGGAGTGGATCGAGACGATGCCGCCGGTCAGGTTCTTGGCGCGGTGCGGGGTAATGACCGGCCCCGCGATGGCCCGGCAGGTGCCAACCTTGGTTGGCACGGATCCATCATCGCGCGCGGTAGGACCTGTGCCGACCAAGGTCGGCATCTACCACGGCGGATTGCTGCGTCATCGCTCGCGGGCGGGCCCTGGGCCCACCTTGGCCTGCCTCTGGTAGGTGCCAACCTTGGTTGGCACGGATCCATCACCGCTCGCGGCGGGCGTGTGCCAACCAAGGTTGGCACCTACCAAAGCAAGGCTTACAGCTTGTAGCCGGAGTGGATCGAGACGATGCCGCCGGTCAGGTTCTTGTAGTGGCAGCGCTCGAAGCCCGCCTGCCCCATCATCGCCTTCAGCTCTTCCTGCGGCGGATGCTTGCGGATGCTCTCGGCCAGGTACTGGTAGCTGTCCGAATCGTTGGCGAACAGCTTGCCCAGCTTCGGCAGGATCTTGAACGAGTGGAAGTCGTAGATCGGCTTGAACCAGTCCGCGGTGACTTCGGAGAACTCCAGCACGCGGGCCTGGCCGCCCACCTTCAGCACGCGATACATCTCGCGCAGGCCGGCGTCCTTGTCGGTCACGTTGCGCAGACCGAAGGCGATGGTCACCAGGTCGAAGCTGTTGTCCGGGAACGGCAGGGCTTCGGCGTTGCACTGCACGTAGTCCAGGCCGAGCACCAGGCCGCGGTTGGTCAGGCGGTCACGGCCGACCGACAGCATGCCGGCGTTGATGTCGCCCAGCACCACCGAACCCTCGGCACCGACCCGCTCCTTCAGCAGCGCGGCGATATCGCCGGTGCCACCGGCCAGGTCGAGCACGCGGTCACCCGGCTTCACCTGCGCGGTGGCTACGTAGTAGCGCTTCCATGCCCGGTGCACGCCCATGCTCATCAGGTCGTTCATCAGGTCGTAGTTGCGCGCGACCGACGTGAACACCTGGCCGACCAGCTTCTGCTTGTCCTTGGCGTCAACGTCGCGGAACCCGAAATGGGTGGTACCGGATTTGTATGGGGATTCGCTCATGCCCCGATTATCGCACCGCCGGGCCCCTGCGGGGAACGCTGGCCGTATCATGGCGCCCCACGACCTACCGGAGCCCCGCATGATCACCACGCCCGACTACCAGGCCCTGCTGCAGACCGCCATCGCCGAAGCCCGCCAGGGCCTGGCCGAAGGCGGCGTGCCGATCGGCGCGGCGCTGTACCACAACGACGGCCGCCTGCTCGGCTGCGGCCACAACCGCCGCGTGCAGGAAGGCGACCCGTCCGTGCATGGCGAGACCGACGCCTTCCGCAAGGCCGGCCGCCAGCGCCGCTACCAGGACACCATCATGGTCACCACCCTGGCCCCGTGCTGGTACTGCTCGGGCCTGGTCCGCCAGTTCAACATCGGCACGGTGGTGGTGGGCGAATCGCGCACCTTCCAGGGCGGCATCGACTGGCTGCGCGAGAACGGCGTCAACGTGATCGACCTGGACAGCCAGGAATGCGTCGACCTGCTGGGCGGTTTCATTGCGCAACATCCGGAAATCTGGAACGAAGACATCGGCGAATGAGCATCTGCCACGGCTGATGAGCCCGCCTTGATGAACGCTTCAGTGCCGGCACAGCCTTGTGCCGGCAGCGTCTGCCTGCTTCAAAGTGAACTGCTGCGCAGTCAGCTGCGTGCAGTGCACACGCGCCACTAACATCCTGCTGCGCCGCCACGTCTAGGGTGGAATGCAACCGGGGCCCCCGCCCCGGGTTGGAGCCGACCATGCAAGCGCATGCCGTACGTCCTCCCAGCGACCCGGCCCTGGCCGCGATCTGGAGCCGACTACAGCAGCAATACGCACTGCACCAGCGCAGTGCCCCGTTCTGGAGCGCCTACCAGGACATGCAGCAGGATCTGCTGCACGACCATCCCCGCGATCTGGTGCGCCTGTGCAATGCGATGGCCGCCATGGCCGAACGCCTGGGTGCGGTTGAACACGCACAGCTGCTGCGCCATCGCCACGCTGGCTGCACATCGCGCTGACGCCGCATGCACCACCGTCCGGGCCACACTGTAACGGGCCCCACTCCCTTCACCTCAAACCGATTGGATCGTCATGCACGCTGAAGTTCCCGCCATTCCCCCGGTCATCAATGTCGATGCGGAGCTGGATTACTGGCGCCGCCAGCACGCCGATGGCGCACTCGCGCACACCTCGTTCGGCACCTATGTGCCGTGGATCAAGTTCGCTTGTGATTCACTGATCACCCAACCACGCGCCAGCAATGCGCAGCGCGATGAGCTGTTCCAGACCCAGTACGCCCTGCAGATCATGCCGCGCATGACCGAAGCGCAGGCCCGCGAATTCGTCGAACGCTGCTGGCAGCACGTCTACCTGGCCAGCCCGGTGCGCAGCCAGGAAGCACCGCGCCTGCGCGCCTGAGCCCACGCTCGACTGCACGGCACCTGCACGGCCACGTGCCGATGATCGTCATCATTCCAGTGGAACGATGACGATGAGCGCAAGGAACCTGTTCAATACGATCGCCAAGAAGGCCGCGGCTGCCACCGGCTCGCCGTGGACCTTCCTGGCTGCGGTGTCGATCGTCGTGCTGTGGGGCATCAGCGGCCCGATATTCAAGTTCAACGATACCTGGCAGCTGGTGATCAACACCGGCACCACGATCATCACCTTCCTGATGGTGTTCCTGATCCAGCACACGCAGAACTCGGACACGGCGGCGATGCAGATCAAGCTGGATGAACTGATCCGCGCCACCGCCGAGGCCAACAATGAACTGCTGGACCTGGAAGAGCTGGACGAAGAGCGCCTGGAAGAGATCCGCGCCGAGTACGAGAGGATGGCGCGCGAAGCCGGCGACGCACTGACCCGGGTACGCTCCTGCCGCAGCGAGCGGCGCGATGACGAAGCGGTGTGACCGGTGGTGCTTGCCGCTGGCCGGCAACTGCACGATCTCCGATGATCGCGACCCTCTGGTAGCGCCGGGCCATGCCCGGCGAGCGCGAAGCGCGGTCTGCTTCAGGCGCCCTGAATATTGGGTGGAAGAGCCGCCGGGCATGGCCCGGCGCTACCGGAATCAGCGCGCTTACCCGCGCTCGTGCCAGCCGCCGCCCAGCACCTTGTACAGCGTGATGCGGTTGGACTGCTGCGCCAGCTGCGTCTGCAGCTGCGTCTGCTGCGCGTTGTAGGCGGTACGACGTGCATCCAGCAGGGTGACGAAACTGTCCAGGCCGGCGTCATAGCGTGCCTGCGACAGGCGGTTGGCCTGCTCGGCCGCTTCCACCAGTCGCTGCTGCGAGGCGGCCTGCTCATCCAGGCTGACATTCAATGCCAGCGCATCGGCGGTTTCGCGGAAACCACTCTGGATCGACTTTTCGTACTGCGCCAGTGCGATATCGCGATCGGCGTTGGCCACCGCCAGGTTCGCGCGCAGCTTGCCGCCCTGGAAGATCGGCAAAGTGATCTTCGGCAGGAAGCTCCACACCCGCGTACCGCTGTCGAACAGGCCCGACAGTTCATTCGAGCCACTGCCGATGCTGCCGGTCAGCGAGATGCTGGGGAAGAACGCAGCGCGTGCGGCACCGATGTTGGCATTGGCGGCCAGCAGCTGATGTTCGGCCGCCATGATGTCCGGGCGCTGCAGCAGCACGTCGCTGGGCAGGCCGGCCGGCGGTGGTGCCAGCGCAAGTACCTGCGGCGCGATGCTGTCCGGCAGCAGCGCCGGATCCAGCTGGCCACCGGCCAGCAGCGCCAGCGCGTTGCGGTCCTGGGCCAGCTGCCCGCGCAGACGCGCGGCATCGGTGCGCGCGGTCTCGACCAGGGTGCGGGTCTGGGTCAGTTCCAGTGCGGAACTGCCACCACGCTCATGGCGTGCTTCGGCCAGGCGCAGCGAATCCTCATAGGTCTTCACCGTGGCTTCGGCGATCGCCAGGCGCTGCTGGTCGGCACCGTAGGTCAACCACGCGGTGGCAGTCTCGGCCACCAGGCTCAGCTGTGCGTTGCGGCGGTTGGCGGCTACGGCGAAGTACTGCTGCAGCGCGGCTTCGCTCAGGTTGCGCACGCGGCCGAACAGGTCCAGTTCGAACTCGGCCACGCCGACGCCGGCGCTGAACTGCTCGGTCACCGGCACGTCGCCACCGCGGCGGTCCATCTGCCCGGTCACGGCCACACCCGGTACCCGGTCAGCTCGCTGCACGCGGTATTGGCCACGCGCCTTCTCGACGTTGAGCACGGCCACGCGCAGGTCGCGGTTGTTGTCCAGCGCCTGGCCGATCACCTGCTGCAGGCGCTCATCGGTGAAGAAGTCGCGCCAGCCGACCGCGGCCACATCGGCCACTTCGCCCTGCGCGGCTTCCGCCGGCCACTGCGACGGAATGGCCGGGGCCACTGCGGTGTTCTTCGGCGCGAGGGTGCCGCACGCGCTGAGCGCCAGCGCGGTGGCAAGGGATACTGCAAGAGAAGAGAATTTCATAGCGACACCTTGGGGGTCACGGTGGCAGCGCCGGGCCGGGCCCGGCGACTACGCGGTGAGGCATTCGCCGGGCATGGCCCGGCGCTACCGGTTGTCATCACTCGGTGGCGTTGCGCTTCTTGAACACGCGCTGCACCACGACGAAGAACAGCGGCACGAAGAACACGCCGAGCACGGTGCCGACCACCATGCCGCCGAGCACGCCGGTACCGATCGCCTGCTTGGCGCCGGAGCCGGCACCGCTGGAGATCGCCAGCGGCAGCACGCCCATGCCGAAGGCCAGCGAGGTCATGATGATCGGGCGCAGACGGTCGCGCACTGCATGCATCGTCGCTTCGATCAGCCCTGCGCCCTTCTCCAGATGCTCCTTGGCGAACTCGACGATCAGGATCGCGTTCTTGCTGGTCAGGCCCACCGTGGTCAGCATCGCCACCTGGAAATAGATGTCGCGCTCCATGCCACGGAAGGTATTGGCCAGCACCGCGCCGAGGATGCCCAGCGGCGCCACCAGCAGCACCGAGGTCGGCACGCTCCAGCTTTCGTACAACGCAGCAAGGCACAGGAACACGATCATCAGCGACAGCGTGTACAGCAGCGGCGTCTGCGAGCCCGCCTGGCGTTCCTGGTAGGACATCGCCGTCCACTCGACGCCGAAGCCCGCCGGCAACTGCTTGGCCAGCTGTTCGATCTCGGCCATGGCATCACCGGAGGCCACGCCCGGGGCCGGTTCGCCCTGGATTTCGGTGGCCGACACGCCGTTGTAGCGTTCCAGGCGCGGCGAACCGTAATCCCAATGCTTGCTTGCGAACGCGCTGAACGGAACCATCTCGCCCTTGTCGTTCTTCACCGACCAGAGATCGAAGTCCTCCGGCACCATGCGGAACGGCTGGTCAGCCTGCACGAACACGCGCTTGACGCGGCCGCGATCGATGAAGTCATCGATGTACGAGCTGCCCCACGCGGTGGCCAGGGTGGTGTTGACCTGATCGATCGACAGGCCCAGCGAGCTGGCCTTGGCCACATCGATATCGATGCGGAACTGCGGGGTGTCTTCCTGGCCGTTCGGACGCACGTTGGCCAGCTTCTTGCTGCCGGCCGCCAGGCCAAGCAGCTGGTTGCGGGCCGCCAGCAGTGCCTCATGGCCCTGGCCGCTGTTGTCCTTCAGGAAGAAGGTGTAGCCCGACGCCGTACCCAGCTCCGGAATGGCCGGCGGTGGGAAGGCAAAGATGAAGGCATCCTTGATCTGCCCCAGTGCAGCCATCGCGCGTCCGGTGATCGGCATCACGCCATTGTCGGCGTCACGATCCTTCCAGTCCTTCAGCTTGACGAAGGCCATGCCCGCGTTCTGGCCCATGCCGGCGAAGCTGAAGCCCTGCACCGAGAACACCGATTCGACCGCACCCTTCTCGTTTTCCATGAAGTGCTTTTCGAGCGCGGCGATCGATTCCAGCGTGCGCTCCTGGGTTGCGCCCACCGGCGCCTGCACCAGCGCCATCAGCACGCCCTGGTCTTCATTGGGCAGGAACGAGCTGGGCAGGCGCACGAACAGGACGCCCATCAGCAGGAACAGTGCGGCCACGATGCCCATGAACCGCCACGGGCGATGCAGGATGCCGCGCACGCCGCGCTGGTAGCTTTCGCTGGTACGGTCGAAGCCGCGGTTGAAGCCGTTGAAGAAGCGACCGGCGAAACCGCGGTGGGCGACATGGTGCTCGCCCTTCTTCAGCGGCTTGAGCATGGTCGCGCACAGCGCCGGCGTCAGCACGATCGCCACCAGTACCGACAATGCCATCGCCGACACGATCGTCGCCGAGAACTGCCGGTAGATCACACCGGTGGAGCCGCTCATGAAGGCCATCGGCACGAACACCGCCGACAGCACCAGGCCGATACCCACCAGCGCACCGGTGATCTGGCTCATCGACTTGCGGGTGGCTTCCAGCGGCGACAGGCCCTCTTCGGACATGATGCGCTCGACGTTCTCCACCACCACGATGGCATCGTCCACCAGCAGGCCGATCGCCAGCACCATCGCGAACATGGTCAGCATGTTCACCGAGAAGCCCAGCACCGACAGCACGCCGAAGGTGCCCAGCAGCACCACCGGCACGGCGATGGTCGGGATCAGGGTGGCGCGGAAGTTCTGCAGGAACAGGTACATCACCACGAACACCAGCACGATCGCTTCGAGCAGGGTCTGCACCACGCCCTTGATCGACACGCGCACGAACGGGGTGGTGTCGTACGGGATCTCGGCCTTCAAACCGGCCGGGAAGAAGCCTTCCAGTTCCTTCAGGGTTTCATCGACACCGGCCGCGGTATCCAGCGCGTTGGCGCCGGTGGCCAGGGTGACCGCCAGGCCGCTGGCCGGCTGACCGTTGTAGCGGGTGACGAAGTCGTACGACTCGGCGCCGAGTTCGACGCGGGCAACGTCGCCCAAGCGCAGTTCGGCACCATCCTGCGCACCGCGCACGATGATGTTGCGGAACTGTTCCGGGGTCTGCAGGCGCGACTGCGCATTGATGGTGGCGTTGAGCTGCTGGCCCTTCACCGACGGCGCACCACCCAGCTGGCCGATGGCCACCTGCGCGTTCTGTGCCTTCACCGCAGCAACCACTTCCGGCACCGACATGCCGTAGGTGTGCAGCTTGTTCGGGTCCAGCCAGATGCGCATGGCGTACTTGCCACCGAACACCTGGATGTTGCCCACGCCCGGCACGCGGCTGAGACGGTCCACGACATTGGAGCCGACGTAGTCGGCGATGTCGTTGGCATCCATGCTGCCGTCTTCGGACACGAACGCGATGACGTTCAGGAAGCCCGAGCTGGACTTGGCCACGTTGATGCCCTGCCGCTGCACTTCCTGCGGCAGCAGTGGCATCGCCAGCTGCAGCTTGTTCTGCACCTGCACCTGGGCGATGTCGGGGTTGGTCCCGCTCTCGAAGGTCAGGGTGATGGTGGCCTGGCCGTTGGACGAGCTGTTGGAGGAGAAGTAGATCAGGCCATCAAGACCCTTCATGTTCTGCTCGATGATCTGCGTCACCGAGTCTTCGACCACCTTGGCCGAAGCACCCGGGTAGCTGGCGCTGATTTCCACCGCCGGCGGTGCGACGTTGGGGTACATCGAGATCGGCAGCTTGAACAGGGCCAGGCCGCCGGCGAGCATGATGATGATCGCGATGACCCACGCGAAGATGGGTCGATCGATGAAGAAACGTGCCATGGGGTTCTCCGCTTACTTCGCGCCTGCGGCCGCAGCTGCAGGTTGGGCGGCGGCCGGCTTGGCCGGGGCGGCGCCCTGTTCGGTGGCATTCACGGGCATGCCCGGGCCGATCTTCTGCAGGCCTTCGACGATGACCTTGTCGCCGGCCTTCAGGCCGTCCTCGACCAGCCACTTGTCGCCAACCGTGCGGCTGACCTTGACCGGGCGCACTTCGACCTTGTTGTCCTTGCCGACCACCATCGCGCTGGTATCACCCTTCGGATCGCGGGCGATGCCCTGCATCGGCACCAGCACCGCATCGCTGCGCACCCCGCCGCCGATCACCGCGCGCACGTACATGCCCGGCATCAGCAGGCCGTCGGGGTTGTCGACCTTGACCCGCAGCGCGAAGCTGCCGGTGGCCGGATCGACGCTGACTTCGGAGAACTCCAGCGTGCCCTTGTGTTCGAAGGTGCTGCCGTCTTCCATCAGGATGCTGACCGGCGTCTGCTGGTTGTCCTGCAGGCGGCCGGCGGCCAGTTCGCGGCGCAGCTGCAGCAGCTCGGCCGAGGACTGGGTGAGGTCGACGTAGATCGGGTCCAGCTGCTGCACGGTCGCCAGCGCCGTGGCCTGGCCGGCGCTGACCAGCGCGCCCTGGGTGACGCTGGACTTGCCGATGCGACCGCTGATCGGCGCGGTGATGCGCGCATAACCGAGGGTCACGTTGGCGGCATCCAGTGATGCCTTGGCGGCGCCGACATCGGCCTCGGCCTGCTTCTGCGCGGCCACGGCGTTTTCCAGATCCTGCTGGCTGACCGCATCGACCTTGGCCAGCTCGGTGATGCGCTTGGCGCTCAACCGCGCCGCATTGGCGGTGGCTTCGGCTCGGGCCAGCTGTGCGCGCGCGCTGTTGGCCTGGGCGCGATAGCTGGCGTCCTCGATCTGGTACAGCGGCTCGCCGGCCTTGACCATCCCACCCTCGGTGAACAACCGCTTGGCGACGATGCCGTTGACCTGCGGGCGCACTTCGGCCACCAGGAAGGCATTGGTGCGGCCCGGCAGCTCACGTGTGAGGCCGACGGTCTCGGACTTCAGCGTGACCACGCTGACCTGGCCCGGCCCCTGTTCGGGTGCCTGGGGTTGGCCGCCACAGGCAGCGACGGTGGCAGCGATCGCCAGCGACAACGCGAAGGGTCGGATTCGGCTCAGCAACATGATGGGAATGGCTCTTGAAGGGAGGGATCTCAGTCGGCGCTGATATGGCGGACCCTCCCCTTGCAGGAGCGGAGACCGCGCGGACAGCGCCCACCCGGGTGGAGTGGGAGCCAGGACAGGCCTGCCACGCACACGACGGGAATGATGGGAGGGAAATATACATACATGCGTGTTTGTTTGTAAACCGGTACAATTCAGCCACGTTTCACGCTAACTCGTACCCACTCATGGCCCGCAAGACCAAAGAGGACACCCAGGCGACCCGGGAAGGCATCCTGGACGCCGCCGAAACCTGCTTCCACGAGCATGGCGTCGCCCGCACCACGCTGGAGATGATCGGCGCCCGCGCCGGCTATACCCGCGGCGCGGTGTACTGGCACTTCAAGAACAAGGGCGAAGTGCTGGCGGCGATGATCGAACGGGTGCACCTGCCTTTCATGCAGGAACTGGAGCGCACCTCCAGCGACCAGCGCGATACCCCGGTGCACGATCTGCGCGCGGTGATGATCCACTCGTTCATCGAGCTGTCCGAGGACGAGCGCCTGCGCAAGACCATGGAGATCATGCTGCGCAGCGATGCCTCGGCTGATACCAGGGTACTGACCGAACTGCAGCAGGCCGGCTTCCGCGATGCCCTCGACCGGATGGAACGCGCCCTGCGCCGTGCCCAGGACCTCGGCCAGCTGCGCGACGGCGCCGACCCGAAGATCGCCGCGCGCATGCTGCACGCCACCGTGCTCGGCGTGCTGCATGGGGCGATGGTCGAACCGGACCTGATGGACCTCAAGCGCGATGGCATGCTGGCGCTGGACATGACCCTGGCCGCCTACGTGAAGGAAGGCGTGTTCGTACCGGGTTCGGTGCCGGAGCCGCTGCCGGAGGCGTGAGCGGCACAAGGGTCGGATCCCTCTCCGCCCGGAGAGGGCTCTGACCCGTTGCAGGTGGGGTCAGAGCCCTCGCCAGAGCGAGGGATCCGACCCCGCAACGAAAAAGGCCGCCTTTCGGCGGCCTTTTCGCATTCCCGGTTACAGGATGTAACGGCTCAGGTCCGGATCCTGCACCAGCTCACCCAGGTGCGCATCGACATAGGCACTGTCGATGGCCAGGGTTTCACCATCGCGGTCCGGCGCTTCGTAGCTGAGCGAATCCAGCAGTCGCTCCAGCACGGTGTGCAGACGGCGCGCACCGATGTTCTCCTGGCGCTCGTTCACCTGGAACGCGATCTCGGCCAGGCGGTCGATGGCATCGGTGGTGAAGCTGACCTTGACGCCCTCGGTGGCCAGCAGCGCTTCGTACTGTTTGGTCAGCGCCGCCTTCGGTTCGGTCAGGATGCGCACGAAATCGGCCTTGCTCAGCGCCCCCAGCTCCACGCGGATCGGGAAGCGGCCCTGCAGCTCGGGGATCAGGTCGCTGGGCTTGGCCAGGTGGAAGGCGCCCGATGCGATGAACAGGATGTGGTCGGTCTTGATCGTGCCGTACTTGGTGGACACGTTGGACCCTTCCACCAGCGGCAGCAGATCGCGCTGCACGCCTTCGCGCGAGACATCACCGCCAGACGAGCCTGCATCACCGCGCTTGGCGACCTTGTCGATCTCGTCGATGAACACGATGCCGTGCTGTTCGCAGGCTTCGATCGCGGCGGTGCGGATATCGTCCTCGTTGACCAGCTTGCCGGCTTCTTCTTCCTGCAGCAGCGGGCGCGCGGCCTTGATGGTCAGCGTGCGCTTGTGCGCCTTGGCGCCACCGCCGAGGTTGGCGAACATCGACTTCAGCTGCTGGCCCATTTCCTCCATGCCCGGCGGGGTCATGATGTCCATGCTGACGTTGGCGGTCAGGTCCAGCTCGATCTCGCGATCGTCCAGCTCGCCGTTGCGCAGCATCTTGCGGAACTTGATGCGGGTCTCGTTGTCCTGCGCCGACGGTTCGTTGCGCGCCGCCTCCGGGTCGAAGCCGATGCCACCACTGCGGCGCGGCAACAGCGCATCGAGGATGCGGTCTTCGGCGCGCTCTTCGGCCTGCGTGCGCACGCGCACCTTGGCCTGCTCGCGGTACAGCTTGACGGCGGTATCGGCAAGGTCGCGGATGATCTGCTCGACATCCTTGCCGACATAGCCGACTTCGGTGAAGCGGGTCGCTTCGACCTTCACGAACGGCGCGTTGGCCAGCGTGGCCAGGCGGCGCGCGATCTCGGTCTTGCCGACGCCGGTCGGGCCGATCATCAGGATGTTCTTGGGCATGACCTCGTTGCGCAGCTCGGGCTGCAGCTGCATGCGGCGCCAGCGGTTGCGCAGGGCGATGGCGACCGCGCGCTTGGCGTCATGCTGGCCGACGATGTGCCGGTCCAGTTCCTGCACGATCTCGCGCGGGGTCATGGTGGCGGAGGAAACTTCGATCTTGTGCGGCATGGGTGTGCTCACGAATTCGTTGTCGGTAGCGCCGGGCCATGCCCGGCGGATCGGGAATGCCTGTGACGGTTCCCCGTCACAGCTCCTCGACCACCACGTTGCGGTTGGTGTAGATGCAGATGTCGCCGGCGATGTTGATCGCTTCGCTGGCGATGGTGCGTGCGTCCAGTTCGGTGTGCGCCATCAGCGCGCGTGCAGCGGACAGTGCATAGGAACCACCGGAGCCGATGGCGATGATGCCGTCCTCCGGCTCGATCACGTCGCCGGTGCCGCTGATGATCAGCGAGGTTTCCTTGTCGGCCACCGCCAGCAGGGCTTCAAGCTTGCCGAGGCGACGCTCGGTGCGCCAATCCTTGGCCAGTTCCACCGCAGCACGCTGCAGCTGGCCGTGCTTTTCCAGCTTGGCCTCGAACAGCTCGAACAGGGTGAAGGCATCGGCGGCGGCACCGGCGAAGCCGGCCAGCACCTGGCCATCGCGGCCGAGGCGGCGGACCTTGCGTGCGTTGCCCTTCATCACCGTGTGGCCGAGGGTGACCTGGCCGTCGCCGGCAATGGCCACGTGCTCGCCGCGACGAACGCAGACGATGGTGGTGGCGTGGAAAACGGTGGGATTCTGACTGGGGTCCATGCGGCCTCCGATAGCTGTTCACGGGACATGGGGACAGCCGCCGAAGCGATCAAGCCCGTGCCGATAGCTGCCGTTCAGCGCTTGGCATGCGATGGCCTGTCCGGATTCGGCTCAATGCCCCATGCCATGTACCAGTCTTCGCCCTGGGTTTCGATGGGGTGCTGGGTGCGGCCGGCGCCGTTGCCACAGGCCAGTGCGTCGGCGGCGCAGTAACGGTCGCAGCCCCAGCAGATGCGCTCGGGATGCTTGGGACGCAGCGGAATGGGCTTTGCCATGGTCGGTATCGCTTCGTGGCCTGCGGCCACGATGCGCCGGTCGCCCCTGCGCTGCCCTGATCCAGATCAAGCGGCGGCCGTTCCGGTAGCGCCGGGCGATGCCCGGCGGCTGTGCGATCCCTGTGTCGTGCATGCGACGCAGCCCGCGCTGCGCGCTCGCCGGGCATGGCCCGGCGCTACCCTCCCTTGTCGGGCGGGTCTTTGCGGCGTTTCGCGCGCGGGTGCGCCGCATCGTAGACCTTGGCCAGGTGCTGGAAGTCCAGGTGCGTGTAGATCTGCGTGGTGGCGATGTCGGCATGGCCGAGCAGTTCCTGCACACCGCGCAGGTCGCCGGAGGATTCCAGGATGTGGCTGGCGAAACTGTGCCGCAGCATGTGCGGGTGCACGTGCTTGAACAGGCCTTGGCGCTGCGCCAGCTGGCGGATGCGGATCTGCACCGCGCGCTGGCTGATCGGCCCGTTGCGGCCGGGAAAAACCGGTGTGGCGGCACCACCGCCGCTTTCGCTGCGCCAGGTCAGCAGCGCCTCGCGTGCCGGCTTTCCGAAGGGGACGCGACGTTGCCTGTTGCCCTTGCCCGTCACGTTGACCAAGCCACTGGCGAAATCCAGGTCGCGCCAGGTCAGCGCACAGACTTCGCTCAAGCGCAGGCCGGAGGAATAGAACAGCTCCAGCAGCGCGCGGTCACGACGACCCAGCTCGCCATCCGGTTCCAGTTCAACCAGCTGCACGGCTTCGTCGGCATCGAGTACCTGCGGCAATCGTCTCGGTGCGCGCGGCGCCTTCAGCGTGGCTGCCGGGCTGGCCTCGATACGGCCATGCTTGAGCAGCCAGGCATAGAAGCTGCGGCACGCCGACAACCGGCGCTGCAGGCTCTTGGCCGACAGACCACGGCGGTGTTCGTCGGCAACGAACTGGCGCACCGCGTCGGTATCCAGCGCTTCCACGGCCACGCCGCGGGGTTCGGCCCACGCCGACAGTGCGTCCAGGTCGCGGCGGTAGGCATCGAGTGTATGCGCCGACATCCGCCGCTCCACCTGCAGGTGCTGCAGGAACGCCTGCACCGCGCTCATCGTCGTCGTTTCCCGCTCAATCCGCGAAGCGCTTGAGCCCGGTCACCAGGGCCTCGCCCATCATCCGCAGGAACAGCGTGCCCATGCCGGGATAGAAACGGTTCGGATCGTGGCTGCCCACCGCGATCAGGCCAACGCCCGGCAGCGGCAGCAAGGCGGTGGTCTGCACTTCCTCACTGCGCGCGCCGTACAGCACCGCGTTCTTGTCGCTGTGCAGGCGGCCACAGATCGGCTCGCCATCCTTCAGGCAGTCGCGGAACGGGCCCAGCTGCGCATCATCGGCGGCCAGCACCTGCAGCCATTCGGCCTGCTCCAGCCCGGCCACCGGCGCATGCACCACCAGCCGCACCAGATCGCCGGCGAAGTCTTCCTGCAGCGACGCCGCCATCGCGCGCAGCGTGTCGGCGGCGTTGTCCTGCTTCATCAGGGCCAGGGTGAGCTGATGCGTGCGCACCGCCAGCCGCTCGTTGACCTGCGCGGTCGCGCCCAGGTCGGCCAACCGTCGCGCCAGCTCGCGGTTCTTCTCGCGCAGCACTTCCAGCTGGTAGCTGGCCAGCGATGCGGTCGGGCCGTCATCGCGTGGCACCACCAGGGTCAGCGCCAGGTCCGGGAACTGCTTGAGGAAGCCCGGATGACGCCGCAACCAGGCGGCGACTTCATGGGCGCCGAGCTTGTCGACGGTCTCAGTCATGCGATCCACTCCCCTTCGAAGACGAATGCGGTCGGGCCCGCCATCACCACCGGCTGGCCATCGCCCGGCCACTGGATGCGCAGGTCGCCACCGGGCAGGCTGATGCGCGCATCGCGCTGCAGGCGGCCGCGATGCATCAGGGTCACCGCAGCCGCGCAGGCGCCACTGCCGCAGGCCAGGGTTTCACCCACGCCGCGCTCGAACACGCGCAGGCGCGCATGTTCCGGGCCCATCACCTGGGCGAAGCCCACGTTCACCGACTTCGGGAACGACGCATGCTGCTGCAGCAGCCCGCCCACGCGCTCAACCGGTGCAGCGTCGACCAGGCCCACTTCGATCACCGCGTGCGGATTGCCCATCGACACCGCCGCGAAGCGCACGGTCTCGCCCTGCAGTGGCAGCAGGTATTCCTCGCGCGGGTGGGCGAAGCCGATCAGCGGCACCTGCGCCGGCTCGAACAGCGGCACGCCCATCGCCACCGCGTACTGGTCATCGCCGAGCACATCCACGGCGTGGCTGGCCAGCGGGCTGTCGATCACGAAGTGATCGCCCTGCGCACTGCCCTCGCGCACCAGCCAGGCCGCGATGCAGCGCGCGCCGTTGCCGCACTGCTCGGAATTGGAACCATCGGCGTTCCAGATGCGGTACGAGGCGACCGAGCCTTCGGCGCGCGGCGGCTCGATGGTCAGGATCTGGTCGCAGCCGACGCCGGTATGGCGGTCGGCCAGGCGCGCGGCCAGTTCCGGGGTGGGCGGCGGGGTGCCGTCGCGCAGGTCGATCACTACGAAATCGTTGCCCGCGCCGTGCATCTTGCTGAAGCGCAGACCGTTGCTACCGGCCTTACTCATTCCCGTCGTCCACCTTCTTGACCGGGTCCGGGGTGACCGACGGACTGCCGTCACCGGTGCTCTGGGTGGCCGCGGGCGTGGTGTCGGCATCAGCGGCCGGTTCGACGGTTTCTTCCACCGGTACCGGCTTCTGCGGCAGCACCAGCGGGCCCTTGTTGCCGCATGCGGCGAGGAACAGCAGCGAGGCCGCTGCCAGCGGAATCAGGATGACATTGCGATGGGGGATGTTCATGCCCCGAGTATAGCCATTGGCGGCTGAGCGGTTGGTGCAGGATGCCCGGCGGGAGAGATCAATCGGCCGGCGGCAGCGGCCGGGTCCACAGCCAGACCACCACCACGGTCATGCTGCCGATGGAGAACCACTTCACCCAGGCCACCGGCACGCACCACAGCATGATGCCGGCACACACCGCCATGGTGATCGTGGCCATCCATTTGCCGTAGCGGCTGACCGCACCATGTGCCTGCCAGTTGGCGATGGCCGGGCCGAAGCGCGGGTGCTGCAGCAGCCAGCCGTGCAGGCGCTCGGAGCCGCGCGAGGCGGCCCAGGCCGAAATCAGGATGAATACGGTGGTGGGCAGCCCCGGCACGAAGATGCCGACGATGCCGGTGCCCAGGCTGGCATAGGCCAGCAGCCACCACGCCCAACGGAACCGCACCGGCCGGGTGGGCGCTGGCAGGTCCTTGCTGGCGGGTGGTTCGGGCAGATTCATCGCGCAAGGATACCCAGCGCAGGTGGCGGCGGCGATATCACCGCCGCCACGATGCGTCATTCCGTCGCAGCGCCGGCAGCGGGCGTTTCGATGCCCAGCTGCTGCAGCACGAACGCATACGACTCGGACAGTTCACGGTAACGCTGGAAGCGCCCGGACTTGCCGCCGTGGCCGGCTTCCATGTTGGTGCGGAACAGGATCGGGAAGTGGCCGGTGTTGTCATCACGCAGCTTGGCCACCCACTTGGCCGGCTCCCAGTACTGCACCTGCGAATCCCACAGGCCGGTACCCACGAACAGCGACGGATAGGCCTGCTTTTTCACGTTGTCGTAGGGCGAGTAGGACAGCATGTACTCGTAGTACGGCTTCTGCTCGGGGTTGCCCCACTCGTCGTACTCATTGGTGGTCAGCGGGATGGTCGGGTCGAGCATGGTGGTGACCACATCCACGAACGGCACCTGCGCCACCAGCACGCGGTAGTCCTGCGGCGCCTGGTTGGCGATGGCACCCATCAGCAGGCCACCGGCGCTGCCACCAGACGCGGCGACACGATCCTTCGCCGCCCAGCCCTGTGCCACCAGGCCACGGGTGACGTCGATGAAGTCGTTGAAGGTGTTCTGCTTGTGCAGCAGCTTGCCGTTCTCGTACCAGTCGCGGCCCATTTCCTGGCCACCGCGGATGTGGGCGATGGCATACACCACGCCACGGTCGAGCAGGCTCACCGCGGTCTGGTTGAAGTACGGGTCCATCGACATGCCGTAGCTGCCGTAGGCGTACTGGAACAGCGCGCCCTTGCCGTCCTTCTGGTAGCCCTTGCGGTAGACCAGCGACACCGGCACCTTCACGCCATCGCGCGCGGTGATCCAGACGCGATCGGTTTCGTACTTCGAGGCGTCATAGCCGATCACCGGCTGCTGCTTCAGCTGGCGACGCTCGCCGTTGGCGGTGTTCAGTTCGTACACCGTGGTCGGCGTGGTCATCGAGGTGTAGACGTAGCGCAGCCACGTGGTGTCAGCCTCGGTGTTGTCGCCCAGGCCCATCGAATAGGCCGGTTCGTCGGCCTTCACGTAGTCGTTGCGACCATCCTTGAACAGCAGGCGGATGCGCTCCAGGCCTTCGGAACGTTCGGCGATGGCGGTGTAGGTATCGAACAGTTCGAAGCCTTCGATGAACACTGCATCGTCGTGCGCGATCCAGTCCTTCCACTGCGCGCGCGAGGTAGCGTCGGTCGGTGCGGTCACCAGCTTGAAGTTCTTCGCACCATCATTGGTGCGGATCACCCAGCGGCCATCGTAGTGGTCGGCGTCGTACTCCACGTCGCGCTGGCGCGGGGCGAGCACGGTGAACGTGGTCGGGTCGCTGGCCGGCGCGTAGCGCTCTTCGGAGGACACGGTGCTGTGCACGCCGATGGTGATGAAGCGATCGTCGCGGGTGCGGCCGATGCCCATGTAGAAGCTGTCGTCCTTTTCTTCGTAGACGACGGTGTCGGCGCTGGCCGGGGTGCCCAGCACGTGCTTCTTCACCCGCACGGTCAGCAGGGTTTCCGGATCGTTCTCGACATACAGCACGGTGCGGTTGTCGTCGGCCCAGACCAGGTCACCGGAAGTGCCGGTGATCGTGTCCGGCAGCACCGCGCCGGTGCGCAGGTCCTTGAAGCGGATGACGTACTGGCGGCGGCCCACGTCATCATCGGCCCAGGCCAGCAGCTGGTTGTCCTGGCTGACCTCCATCGAGCCGACGCTGAAATAGCCCTTGCCGGCAGCCATCGTGTTGACGTTGAGCAGGACTTCCTCCGGCGCGTCCATGCTGGCCTTGCGGCGCGCATGGATGGGATAGTCCTGGCCGGTTTCGTAGCGGCTGTAGTACCAGTAGCCGCGCTCGCGCGCCGGCACACTGGCATCGTCCTGCTTGATGCGGCCGACGATCTCGCCGTACAGCGCATCCTCCAGCGGCTTCAGCGGTGCCAGCAGCTGGTCGGCGTAGGCGTTCTCGGCCTGCAGGTAGGCCAGCATGGCCTTGTCCTCGCGCTTGTCGTCGCGCAGCCAGTAATAGTCATCGTTGCGGGTCGCGCCGAACGGCGCCTTGACCACGTGCGGACGCTTCTCAACATCCGGCGGAACGGGCGGGGTGGCGGCGGTAGCGGTGCTGGTCATCAGGCTCGCAAGCAACAGGCAGAGAGTGGATTTCATGAAATAAGGCTCCAGGCGCTTCAATGCAATGGTCTTCGACGGGGTCAGATCCCTTTTCCCGAAAAGGGATCTGACCCCAATCGCGGCGAAGCGGCAACCCTGCGGATCGTCATGGCCGCGGTTCCTGTTGGGGTCAGAGCCCTTTTCCATGCAAAAGGGATCCGACCCCGGCACCCGGCGTACCATGTGGGGCATGAGTACCCTGCCCCACACGCCGGGCTACAGCCGGCGCAGCCACGAAATCGCTCCCTTCCATGTGATGTCCCTGCTGGCCCGCGCACAGGCGCTGGAACAGGCCGGTCACGATGTGATCCATCTGGAGATCGGCGAACCGGACTTCACCACCGCCGAACCGGTCGTGCGGGCCGGCCAGGCGGCGCTGGCCGCCGGCCACACCCGCTACACCGCCGCACGCGGCCTGCCGGCCCTGCGCCAGGCGATCAGCGGTTTCTATCGCAGCCACTACGGCCTGGACATCGACCCCGAACGCATCCTGGTCACGCCGGGCGGCTCCGGCGCGCTGCTGCTGGCCAGCAGCCTGCTGGTCGATCCGGGCCGCCACTGGTTGCTGGCCGATCCCGGCTATCCGTGCAACCGCCACTTCCTGCGACTGGTGGAAGGCGGTGCGCAACTGGTGCCGGTAGGCCCCGAAACGGCCTACCAGCTGACCCCTTCGCTGGTGCAGCAGCACTGGAATGGCGACAGCGTCGGCGCGCTGGTGGCATCACCGGCCAATCCCACCGGCACCGTGCTGTCCGCCGATGAACTGGCGGCACTGTCGGCGTCGCTGCATGCGCGCGGCGGCCACCTGGTGGTCGACGAGATCTATCACGGCCTGACCTACGGCCTGGATGCTGCGAGCGTGCTGCAGGTGGATGACAGCGCCTTCGTGCTGAACAGCTTCTCCAAATACTTCGGCATGACCGGCTGGCGACTGGGTTGGCTGGTGGCGCCGCCGGCGGCCGTGCCCGACCTGGAGAAGCTGGCGCAGAACCTGTACATCAGCGCCTCGAGCATCGCCCAGCATGCGGCCCTTGCCTGTTTCAGCGAAGAGGCGATGGCGATCTTCGAACAGCGCCGCCAGGCCTTCCAGCAGCGCCGCGACTTCCTGCTGCCTGCCCTGCGCGAACTGGGCTTCCGCATCGAAGTGGAGCCGCAGGGTGCGTTCTACCTGTACGCCGACGTCAGCGCGTTCACCGATGACGCGCAGGCGTTCTGTGCGCACTTCCTGGAGACCGAGCACGTGGCGTTCACCCCGGGCCTGGATTTCGGCTTCCATCGATCAAACCAGCACGTGCGCCTGGCCTATACGCAGGAAGTGCCGCGGTTGCAGGAGGCGGTGGAGCGGATCGCGCGCGGGTTGAAACATTTCCGGTAGCGCCGGGCCGTGCCCGGCGAGCGCGCAGCGCGGCAAGGGAGCCGCCGGGCATGGCCCGGCGCTACCGTTCAACGAATGCCCAACGAAGAACGCCGCCCGAGGGCGGCGTTCTTCATTTCCTTACTTGCCGCCCAACCGCTCCCACAGGAAGCTGTAGGCCAGTGCCGACATGTGCGCGGCCTGCGCGTTGTTGGCCGCACCGCCATGACCGCCTTCGATGTTCTCGTAGTAGGTCACGTCCTTGCCGGCATCGATCATCTTCGCGGCCATCTTGCGCGCGTGGCCCGGATGTACGCGGTCATCGCGGGTGGAGGTGGTGAACAGCACCGGCGGGTAGCTCTTCTTCGCGTCGAACAGGTGGTACGGCGAGAAGGTCTTGATGAACTCCCAGTCGCTGGTGTCCGGGTTGCCGTACTCGGCCATCCACGAAGCACCGGCCAGCAGGTGGCTGTAGCGCTTCATGTCCAGCAGCGGAACCTGCACCACCACCGCACCGAACAGCTCCGGGTACTGGGTCAGCATGTTGCCGGTGAGCAGGCCACCGTTGCTGCCGCCCTGCACGCCCAGGTGCTTGGCCGAGGTGATCTTGCGGGTGACCAGATCCTGGGCAACCGCGGCCATGTCTTCATAGGCCTTGTGACGGTTCTGCTTCAGCGCCGCCTGGTGCCAGCGCGGGCCGTACTCGCCACCACCGCGGATGTTGGCGACCACATACACGCCGCCCTTCTCCAACCAGGCGCGGCCCATGCCACCGGAATACGACGGGGTCAGCGAGATCTCGAAGCCACCGTAGCCGTACAGCAGGGTCGGGTTGGAGCCATCGAGCTTCATCGCCTTGTCGTGCACCACGAAGTACGGCACGCGGGTGCCGTCCTTGCTGGTGGCGAAGTGCTGTTCGATGACCTTGCCGTCGGCATCAAAGAACGCCGGCATGGTCTTCAGCACTTCCGGCGCCTTGCCGATGTCGGCGATGGCCAGGGTGGTCGGGGTCAGGTAGTCGGTGGCGGTCAGCCACACTGCATCGCTGTCATTGCTGTCGACCGCACTCACGCCCAAGGTGCCGAAGGCCGGCGCGCCGACGAAGTCGCTTTTCTGCCAGCCCTTGGCGGTCGGGGTCAGCACCGACAGGCGGTTCTTGACGTCGTCCAGCACGTTCAGCACCAGGTGGTTCCTGGTCCACGAGGCACTGGCCAGCGAGGTGGTCGCGGTCGGGGTGAACAGCACCTCGAAGTCGCGCTTGCCAGCCAGGAAATCATCCAGCTTGGTCACCAGCAGTGCGCCGGAGGCGTAGGTCTTGCCACCCACGGTCCACGGATCGCGCAGTTCCAGGGTCAGCCACTGCTTGTGCAGGCCCTTCTCGGCCGAGTTCGGCGCATCGATCCGGGTCAGCTTGCCATCGTCGCCGCGCAGGTAGATCTCGTTGTTGTAGAAGGCCAGCGTGCGGCTGACCAGGTTGCGCTCGAAGCCCGGGGTGTCATCGTGCATCGCCGCGATGTACATGTCTTCCGGCTTGCCTTCATAGACCACGCTGGCCGCGGACATCGGCGTGCCACGCTTCCACAGCTTGGCCACGCGCGGGTAACCGGAGGTGGTCATCGAACCGCTGCCGAAGTCGGTGTAGACGAACACGGTGTCGCGGTCGATCCAGCTCAGGCCGCCCTTCGATTCGGGACGGAAGAAGCCGTCCTTGATCCAGCTCTTGCTGGCCAGGTCGAATTCGCGGGTGACATCGGCGTCGGCACCGCCGCGCGACAGCGCGATCAGGCAGCGGCTGTAGTCCGGACGCAGGCAGTCGGCGCCGTGCCACACCCAGTTTTCGTTCTCGGCCTTGTTCAGCGCATCCAGGTCGAGCACGGTCTCCCAGGTCGGCGAGGCCTTGCGGTACTCGGCCAGGGTGGTACGCCGCCACAGGCCGCGCTCGTGCTGCTTGTCCTTCCAGAAGTTGTAGTAGTAGTCGCCGATCTTCTGCACGCCGGGAATCTTGGCGTCCGAGTCGAGCACCTCGCGGATGCTGGTCTCCATCTGCTTGAAGGCCGGGGTCTGCGCCAGGCGCGCCTCGGACTTGGCGTTCTGTTCCTTGACCCAGGACAACGGCTTGTCGCCGGTGACGTCCTCCAGCCAGGCGTAACGGTCGGTGTCTTCAGCGGCCACCGCGGTACCCACCGAGGCAGCGGTCATCATGCCGGCCAGCAGGCAGGCGGAAGCGAATCGTGACATTGCAGCTCCAGGCAGTCATTAGCCGTGGAACGCTAGCATGGATCACCGGGACCGCCCCCGTGTCGAAGGTCAGGCCGGGGCGGTGTGCGTCTTGCGCGTGCGTGGCTGCGAGCGGCGCCGGGCCTGCCCAGTGTCGCGTCGCAACCAGCGCAGCGCTGCCCGCGTGGGCAACGGGCAGCGCAGCAGGGCCCACCAGGCCGCCAGCGGCATGCCGACCAGCCACAGCGGCAACCAACCCAGCCAGACACTGCTGCCGCGCGCGGCCGGCCACACCAGGACCACGGCCAGCCCGGCCAAGGCGAGCTGCGGCACCACCCGCAGCAGGCGTGGATCGCTGCGTTCGCTGACGCGTTCAGCTGGAAGGCGGTGGCGGGAACGTGTGCGCATGCGGATTCTCCGGTGGTGGATGCGGGCCAGCTTGGCTGCGGGGCTTCTCACCGGCTGCGACACCATTGACGGATGGCGTGCACACAGTGACCATGCGCGGGCAAGCCCACTGGAGCCCGCTCCCGCATGACCTCGATCCGCCCGCTCTGCGCTGTGTTGCTGGCCCTGTCCCTGGGCGGTCCGGCAGTGGCTGCCAATACCCCACCCTCGTCCCACAACAGCGCTGCGGAAGCCTCTGCAGACGGGGCGATCGACCTGCAGCGCTTCATGGGGACCTGGTACGTGATCGGCCGTGTGCCGAACTTCATCGAACGCGGCCACGTCACCAGCGTCAACCAGTACGAGCTGCGCGAGGACCACAAGGTTGCCATCACCTATCGCTACCGCGATGGCTTCGGCGAGCCCCTGCAGGAAATCCGCGCGCGTGCCAGTGTTGATCCGGACAGTGGCAACCACGGCTGGCGCACCTGGTTCTACCGGGTCGTACCGACCCATTCGCGGGTGCTGGAAGTAGCGCCGGACTATTCCTGGGCGCTGATCGGCTACCCGGGCCGCGAGATGGCCTGGATCTTCTCGCGTACGCCGGACATGGACAAAGGCCTCTACAAGGAGCTGGCCGAGCGCCTGCGTGACGAGTACGGGGTGAACACCGACAAGCTCAAGCGCGTGCCGCAGCACGCCGAACAGGTCGGCAAGCTGGGCTACGAAGTGCCGAACGTGCGTTGAGACGCCGCCGCCGGGCATGGCCCGGCGCTGCCGCGCGAACGTTCCGGTAGCGCCGGGCCATGCCCGGCGGAAGCCCCGGTTACTTGCGGCTGTAATGCGCGACCAGGCGGTCGCCCAGCATCTGCAGCAGCTGCACCAGGATCAGCAGCACCACCACGGTGACCAGGGCCACGTCGGTGCGGTTGCGCTGGTAGCCTTCGCGCAGTGCCAGGTCGCCCAGGCCACCCGAACCGATCGCACCGCCCATGGCGGTGAAGCCGACCAGGGCGACGGTGGTGACCGTGGCTGCAGCGATCAGGCCCGGCCGGGCCTCAGGCAGCAGCACCCGGGTAACCAGCTGCCAGGTGGTGGCGCCCATCGACTGCGCGGCCTCGACCACGCCACGGTCCACTTCGCGCAGCGCAGTCTCGACCAGGCGCGCGTAGAACGGCGCCGCGCCGATCACCAACGCCGGCAGCGTGCCGAGTACGCCGATCGACTGCCCCATCAACCACAGCGACACGGGAATCAGCACCACCATCAGGATGATGAAGGGCACCGAACGCAGCAGGTTCACCACCAGCGCGAGTACGCCATAGGCCAGCGGCCGCCGCTTCATCTGCGGCGCGCCGAACACATACAGCAGCACGCCCATCGGCAGGCCGATGGCCAGGGTCAGCGGCAGCGAGCCGGCCATCATCAGCAGCGTCTCGATGGTGGCCTTGCCGATATCCACCCATTTGTCGGCATCCAGGTGGCGGAAGAAGCCGCCGGCGGTGGCAATGATCATCGACGCAGTTCCTCAACGTGCACGCCGGCGGCCACGAACGCGGCCTGCGCGGCGGACTGGTCACCGCCCACCAGGGCGACGATCAGCTGGCCATACGGGGTGTCCTTGATCCGGTCGATACGGCCGGACAGGATGTTGTAGTCGACCCCGGTCTGCCGCGCGACGCTGCCGAGCAGGGGTTCGTAGGTGTCAGCGCCGAGGAAGGTCAGGCGCACGACACGGCCACCGACCGCGTCGAAATCGCGGTGCAGCGTGCCTTCGTCCACGTGCTCCGATTCGCTGACGAAACGGCGGGTGGTCGGGTGCTGCGGATGCAGGAACACCTTGGTCACCGGGCCGGTCTCGACCAGCTGGCCGGCATCGAGCACGGCCACGCGGTCGCAGACGCGACGGATCACGTCCATCTCGTGGGTGATCAGCACGATGGTCAGGCCCAGCTCGCGGTTGATCTTCGACAGCAGCGCCAGCACCGAGGCGGTGGTCTGCGGATCGAGCGCGCTGGTGGCCTCATCGCAGAGCAGGATCTGCGGACGGGTGGCCAGCGCCCGGGCAATGCCCACGCGCTGCTTCTGCCCGCCCGACAGCTGCGCCGGGTACTTGTCCGCATGCGCCTGCAGGCCGACGGTCTGCAGCAGTTCGGCGACGCGCGCGTCGATCTCGGCCCTCGGCGTTCCGGCCAGTTCCAGCGGGAAGGCGACGTTGCCGGCCACCGTGCGCGAGGACAGCAGGTTGAAGTGCTGAAAGATCATGCCGATCCGGCGGCGCAGCGCGCGCAGGCCCTCCGGCTCCAGCGCGGTTACGTCTTCACCGGCGATCAGCAGACGACCACCGCTGGGCTCTTCCAAGCGGTTGATCATGCGGATCAGCGTCGATTTGCCCGCACCGGAATGGCCGATGATGCCGAACACCTCACCGGCCTCGATGGTCAGGTCCAGCGGCTGCAGCGCGCTGACTGAGCGGCCGGCAACGGCATAGGATTTGTGCAGGCGCTGGAACTCGATCACGGGATCAGCTCACCGGGAGGGCGATGGAAGGGGGCGTGCAGCCTACCAGCGCCGGCGCTCGCGCGCCCGCGCCATGGGCCAGAATGTTATTCCTTTTGGTTCTAAGGCGCTCGCAACCGCGTATTGGCCGGGGTCAGAGCCCCTGCGGGATCTGACCCCGGGTCGGATCCCCGCAGGGGCTCTGACCCATTCCCCGGTCACACCGGTTCAGGGATGGTCCAGCGGTTTCGGCGGTTCCTGCCGGTTCACCCGCTCGCGGTGCAGCAGGTACAGGCCCGAAGCGACGATGATCGCCGCGCCCGCCCAGGTGTAGCCGTCCGGCAGCTGCCCCCAGAACGCCAGATCCCAGCCGATCACCCAGACCAGGCCGCTGTACTCCAGCGGCGCGATCATCGAGGCCTCACCCAGCTGGAAGGCCTTGGTCAGCGCAATCTGGCCCAGTGCTCCGGCCAGGCCCATACCGGCGATCAACGGCGCATGCGCCATCTGCAGCGGCACCCAGCCGGGGATCGCCAGCAGCCCGGCGCCGATGGCCATGATGACCAGGAACCAGACCACCATCGACTGCGAGGTATCGGTGCGGGTCAGCAGGCTGACGGTGATCGCGGCGATGGCATAGGCGGTGGCGGCGGCCAGCACCATCAGGCCCGGCACCGAGATGAAACCGCCCACGCCCGGCCGCAGCACCACCAGCACGCCGACCAGGCCGATGCCGATGGCGACCCAGCGCCGCGGTCCGACCCGCTCGCCCAGCAGCGGCACCGACAAGGCGGCAATCAGCAGCGGCGCGACGAAGTAGATGGTGTAGGCGGTGGACAGCGGCAGGTCGCGCAGGGCGAACACGAAGCAGCCGATCATCGCCATGCCCAGCGCGCCGCGCAGCAGGTGCAGGCCCCAGCGGCGCGGGATCAACGAGCGTGGCCCGGCACTGGCCAGTACCCAGACCAGCACGAAGGGCAGCGACGCCACACCCCGCAGGAAGGTCACCTCCAGTGAGGGATAGCTGGCCGAAAGCTGCTTCATGCCGGCGTCCATCAGCGAGAAACAGGCGACGGCGGCGACCATCCAGGCCACGGCGCGCGAAGGGGAGCGTTGCAGGTTCATGGCCCATTATCGCCGAGCGCGCCGGATTGTAGAGCCGAGCCCATGCTCGGCTGGCGGTCCTGTAGAGCCGAGCCCGTGCTCGGCTGCTCTTCACAACGCAGCCGAGCATGGGCTCGGCTCTACAGAAAAGCGACAGCCACGGCATGGGCCCGGCTACAGAAAGCGGGCACCCAGGCCCACGCGATAGAATGAGCGCCACTGATTTCTGCGGAGTAACGCCCATGCCTTCCTTCGACGTTGTGTCCGAAGTCGACACCCACGAACTGACCAATGCGCTCGACCAGGCCAACCGCGAGCTTGCCACCCGCTTCGACTTCAAGGGCGTGGACGCCAGGTTCGAGCGCGACGGTGAAGTGATCACCCAGTCCGCGCCGAGCGAGTTCCAGCTCAAGCAGATGAACGACATCCTGCGCGCACGCCTGGCCGCCCGCAGCATCGACGTGCTCAGCCTGGAATATGGCGACGTGGAAACCAACCTGGCGCAGGCCCGGCAGAAGATCACCGTCAAGCAGGGCATCGAGCAGAAGATCGCCAAGAAGATCGCTGCGGCGCTGAAGGAAGCCAAGCTGAAGGTGGAAACCCAGATCAACGGCGACAAGCTGCGGGTGATGGGCAAGAAGCGCGACGACCTGCAGGACGCCATCGCCGTGCTGAAGGCCGGCAAGTTCGAACTGCCGCTGCAGTTCAACAACTTCCGCGATTGATCGACGCCTGGGTGTAGCGCCGGCCCCGGTTGCCGGCCTCACTCGCGCAGCAGTCTGTACAGCGTTGTCCGCGAGATTCCGAGCTGGCGTGCAGCGAGGCTGAGGTTGCCGTCCGCGGCACGTGCGGCGCGTCGCGCTGCATCGCGCTGCTGGTCACGCAGTGGCGTCGCCTGCACGGGCGCCGCGGCCATGGCCGGCGAGCGCGTCCGTGCGGCGCGCGGTGCCTGCAGATGCTGCAGATGGACCGCGCTGCCTTCGCCCAACCGCACCCGATGCGCAGGACCAGGCTGCAGCAGTCGGCGTCGCTGTGCGGTGCTGGCGCCGGCAAACACCGTTTCCAGCGAGAGCAACGGCAGCGGCCCGCGCCGTGGCAGGCCAAGCAGACGCCGGGCGACGCGGTTGGCGGCAAGCAACTGGCCATCTTCCTGCACCGCCAGCAGGCCCTGCAGCGGTGACGCCAGCCAGCGCGGATCATGCTGCACCGCCAGCAGATGCACATCGCTGAGCGTGTGCATCAAGCGGTTCTCGATGGCCAGCGCTGCCTGCCGGAAATAACCCTGCAGCAATGCCGGATCGCGTTCCCCCAACCCGGTGATGTCGATCGCACCGCAGACCTGCCCCTGCAGGTCATGCAGCGGCTCACTCAGGCAGAACACGGGGGCGAACCGCTGCAGATAGTGTTCGTTGCCGCGTACCAGGGCGGGCAGGTCGTCGGCCAGGCTGACCGCAGGCGCGGTGGTGCCGATCTCGGCCTCGCCCAGCCGCCGCCCCACCTGGATCGGCCGCAGCAGCGGCGCATCTTCCAGGCCATGGGCGCGATGCACGATCACCATGCCCTCGCGGTTGGCGCAGAACATCGTCCACCCACGCGCTCCGAACGCGGACCACAACTGCTCCAGCTCGGGCTGCACGCAACGCGCCAGGCGGCGGTCATCGCGGGACTCCAAGCGGTGTCCGTTGCCCTGCAACGGCGGGTAATACGGCTCCTGGCCGGGGCGCACACCGGCCGCATGCGAGCGTTGCCAGGACTGCTGCAACGGCAAGGGCAGCATCGCCAGCGACTGCACGTCGCCCTCGGCGAAGGCGGCACGCGCCGCCACCAATTGCTGTTGCCCGACTGTCGTGGCCATCATGCACGCAGCGTACACCCACACACGCCACGCCCGCGTTACGTGCCAACAACGGAGCGTTTCCATTTCCGTCAGGCGTTCATCCACGCATGGCGTGGATCTACTGGGAGCAAAAAGCGGCCACCCCAGTGCCGCACCATGACGCGGAAGTACGTTTCAGTTTCCGTCAGGCGTTCATCCACGCATGGCGTGGATCTACTTCCACGACGCGCCATGCCGAGAAAGTGCGTTTCCGTCTCCGTCAGGCATTCATGTGTCGACCAAGGTCGACACCTACCAACAGCAGCGGGAACCTGTCGAAGGCGGGGTGGGTCCGGTGGCGGGGGCGTGAGCCGCATGGATGCGGCGATCGAGCTTACATGGACGTACTTGCAGCGTCCCCCGCCACCGGACCCACCCCGCCATCCCACGGATAGTCAGCTGTTGCTGTTGCTTCGGCCGTTGCCGTTGATCCGGCAGGTGCAGGGCGCAGCCCTGCAAACCCACCCCACCCCACCCTCACCTCACGCCGCGATCCGCAGGATCGGCTTCAACGTGATGCCGCGCGTACTGTCCTCGGCCGCCTGGTTGATCTGCTCCAGCGGATAGAACTTCACCAGCCGGTCGAACGGGAAGCGCCCCTGCTGGTACAGCGTCACCAACTGCGGAATGAACACCTGCGGCACGCTGTCGCCCTCGACGATGCCACGGATGCTGCGGCCACCCAGCAGCAGGTTGTTCACATCGAAGCTGGCGGTCGTGCCCAATTTCGGCGCGCCAACCACGCCCATCATGCCCAGCCCGGCCAAGGCTTCGATGCCGGCCGACAGCACTTCCGGACGACCGGTGGATTCCAGCGCGAAATCGGCACCGCCACCGGTGATCGCACGCACGGCCTCGATCACGTCGGTCTCGCGGCTGTTGACCACGTGGGTGGCGCCCAGCTCCTTGGCCAGTTCCAACCGCGAAGGCACCACGTCGATGGCGATGATGGTGGTGGCACCGGCGACCTTGGCCGCCATCACCGCACTCAGGCCGACCGCACCGGCGCCATAGCTGGCGAAGCTGCTGCCCGATCGCACCTGCAGCGAGTTGAGCACCGCACCGGCACCGGTCTGGATGCCGCAGCCCAGCGGGCCGAGCAGCTCCAGCGGCGCATCCTCAGGCACCTTGATCGCGTTGATCTCGCGCGCCAACGCAAACGTGGCAAACGACGACTGTGCAAAGAAGTGATCGTGCAGCGGCTGGCCCTGTGCATCGGTGATGGCGGCATGGCCGTGGCCATCGTCGCCACCGAAGTTCAGCGCGAAGAAATCGCGGCAGTACGCACCATGTCCACCCCGGCAGGGATTGCAGTGGCCGCACTGGCCATAGGTCAGCACGACGTGGTCGCCGGCCTTCAGTTCACGCACGTTGGGGCCGACCGCTTCGACGATGCCTGCGCCCTCATGGCCCAGCACCGCCGGCAGCGGCACTGGGTAGTACTGGTCACGCACGATCAGGTCGGTGTGGCACAGGCCGGTCGCCACGATCTTCACCAGCACTTCGTCGTCCTGCGGGCCGCGCAGGCGCGCCTGCTCGATGACGAAGGGCTGTTCCTTGCCGCGCACCACGGCGGCGGTGATGTCACGCGATCCACTGTTGCTGCTCATCGTTGCGTTCTCCTCGATCAGATGGGATAGGCCGGGGCTTCGCCCTTGACCGTCATCCATTGCCACTGGGTGAATTCCTCCACGTTGGCCGGGCCGCCGATGCTGGTGCCGTTGCCGGACGCCCCGACCCCGCCGAAGGGATTGATGACCTCATCGTTCACGGTCTGGTCGTTGATGTGCAGCAGGCCGGTATGCAGGCGCTCGCCCAGCTTCAGCGCGCGGCCGACATTGCGGGAGACGATCGCCATCGACAGGCCGTACTCGCTGTCATTGGCCAGGCGCACGGCTTCGTCGTCGTCATCGAACGGCACCACCACCGCTACCGGCGCGAAGATCTCTTCATTGAAGGCCGGATTGTCGGCACTGACGTTGCCGAGCACGGTTGGTGCGAAGAACAGATCCTGATGGGTGCCGCCGGCTTCAAGGGACGCACCCGCCTTCACCGCGTCGTCGACCACGCGCGCCGCATGGTCGCGTTGCGCGGCATTGATCAGCGGGCCCAACGCGACGTCCTCGCGTGCCGGGTCGCCCACCTTCAGCGAGTTGGCCTTGGCCACCAGCTTCTGCAGGAACGCGTCGTGGATCTTCCGGTGCACCAGCACGCGGCCGGTCGCCATGCAGATCTGTCCCTGGTGCAGGTACACGCCCCACGCGGTATTGGCCACGGCCAGATCCAGATCGGCATCATCGAGGATGATCAGCGCGTTCTTGCCGCCCAGCTCCAGCGACACTTTTTTCAGGTGCTTGCCGGCAGCTTCGCCGACCTTGCGTCCCGCCGCCGTCGAGCCGGTGAACTGGATCATCGCCACATGCGGATCACTGGTCAGCGCGGCACCGGCGGCACTGTCGCCGGGCAACATGTGCAGCACACCCTGCGGAAGACCGGCCTGCTCGAACAGGCGCGCGATCACCGCACCACCGCACACCGCCGTGCGCGGGTCGGGCTTGAGCACCACGGCATTGCCGAGAGCGATGGCCGGGGCCACCGCGCGCATCGCCAGGTACAGCGGGAAATTGAACGGTGAAATCACGCCCACCACACCCAGCGGACGGCGCCGCGCCAGGTTCAGTCGCCCGGGCTCGGACGGCAGGATCTCACCCACACTGCGCGAGGGCAGTGCAGCGGCCTCATGCAGCGCCTTGATAGTCACCTTGGCCTCGAAGCCGGCCTTCAGGCGGGTGGAGCCGCTTTCGCGGACCAGCCAGTCGACCAGCGTGTCGATGTTTTCCTCGGCCAGGCGCGCCGCCTTGCGCAGCACCTCGGCGCGCTGTTCGTACGGCGCCGCCGCCCATGCCTGTTGCGCCTGCGCCGCAGCGGCAGCCGAACGCGCGACCTGCGCCGCGTCGGCCAGGCCGATCTCACCAAGCGACTGCCCGGTGGCGGGCTCGATCACCGGCTGGCGCTGCGCGGCAGCGCTCCATTGACCATCGAAGAAGGCGCCTGACCAGAGTGTGTCCGGCAGCCATGGGGAAGATGCAGTCATGTGAAGTCCTCCTGTGTCGTGCCGCCATTGCACGCCTGGCCCGCAGCGTCGGCAATCGGCCATTGGCGTGATATCGGCAAGGGATTGAATCGATGGGAATTTCCAGCATCGCCGTTGTCCAGTTCCTGCACAGTGAACGGCACCCCGCACCGGCACGCCTACAATGGCCCCCCCGCCAGCCGATGCGCCCGCCATGACCGACACCCCCCTGCCCACCGATGACCCGATCGCCGCCACCCGCCTGTGGCTGGAGCGCATCGTCATCGGCCTGAACCTGTGCCCGTTCGCCAAGGCGGTGTACGTGAAGGACCAGGTCCGCATCGTGCTGAGCGACGCGACCACACCGGAAGCCCTGGTGGAAGAACTGGCCGAAGAACTGGTGCTGCTGCGCGACACGCCGGCCGAGCAGATCGATACCACCCTGATCGTGCACCCGCAGGTGCTGACCGACTTCCTCGACTACAACGACTTCCTCGACAACGCCGATGCGGCGATCGAGGCGCTGGACCTGCAGGGCATCCTGCAGGTGGCCAGCTTCCACCCGGACTACCAGTTCGATGGCGTCGCCGCCGATGACGCCAGCAACTACACCAACCGCGCGCCCTTCCCCACCCTGCACCTGCTGCGCGAAGACAGCGTGGCACGCGCGGTGGATGTCTACCCGGACCCGGACGTGATCGTCGAGCGCAACATCCAGACCCTGGACCGGATCGGTGTCGAGGGCTGGCACCGTCGCCTGCGTGGTGAAGACCTGTCATGAGCGCAGCGCCGCCGATTGCCACCTGGCCGGTTGCGCCGCTGCACGGCAGGGTCGTGCTGGTCACCGGCGGTGCCAATGGCATCGGCCGCGGCATCGCCCAGGCGGTGCTCGGGGCCGGCGGCCGGGTGCTGATCGGCGATCTGGATGTGGAGGCGGGCCAGGCCTGCCTCGCCGAATGGCAGCGCGGCGATGATGCCGCGTTCCAGCGGCTGGACATCACCGACGAAAGCAGCGTGCGCGACTTCATCGCGGTGGCCCTGCAACGCTTCGGCCGCATCGACGGCCTGGTCAACAATGCCGGCATCGCCGGGCCGCACGGCACCCTGCTGCAGGACATGGACTGGGAAGAATGGCAGCGCCGTCTTTCGTCGCTGCATGGTGCGTTCCTGTGCAGCAAGCATGCACTGCCGGCGCTGTCGGCCAGTAGTGCAGGCGCGATCATCAACATCGCATCGACGCGCGCCTGGCAGTCCGAACCGCACAGCGAAGCCTACGCAGCGGCCAAGGGTGGCCTGGTGGCCTTCACCCATGCGCTGGCGATCAGTGCCGGACCGGCGGTGCGGGTGAACAGCATCAGCCCCGGCTGGATCAGCACCGACGCCTGGCAGGCACCATCGCGCCGGCACGAGCCGCAGTATTCGGCCAGCGACCATGCCCAGCATCCGGTGGGTCGGGTCGGGCAACCGCAGGATATCGGCGCGCTGGCGGTGTACCTGCTGTCCTCGTTGTCCGGCTTCAGCACCGGCCAGGATTTCATCGTCGACGGCGGCATGACCCGGAAGATGATCTACGCCGAGTGAAAGCGGGACGCCCCGGTAGCGCCGGGCCATGCCCGGCGGCTTTCCTACGCCGCGCTACGTGCTCGCCGGGCATGGCCCGGCGCTACCGGAGCGCTGCTCTTTTTTTCGTTTACGCCATGCCGGAGCATTCCAGTAGATCCACGCCATGCGTGGATGGCGGCAGCGTGCTTACGCCATGCCGGAATGCCGCAGCAGCGCGTCGATCTGCGGCGCGCGGCCGCGGAACGCCTTGAAGTTCTCGGCGGCCGAACGACTGCCACCACGTGACAACACCTCGTCGCGGAAACGCGCGCCGGTTGCGGCCAGCGCCTGCGGCGCTTCCTCGAACGCGGCGTACGCATCGGCGCTCAGCACTTCGGCCCACTTGTAGCTGTAGTAACCGGCGGCGTAGCCACCGGCGAAGATGTGGCTGAACTGATGCGGGAAGCGATTCCAGCTCGGCGGATGGTTCACCGCCACCTCCGCACGCACGCGCTCAAGCAGTGCCAGCACGCTGTCCTGCGCGGCTTCGAACTGGCTGTGCAGCAGCATGTCGAACAGGCCGAATTCGAGCTGGCGTACGGTCGCCATGCCGCTGTGGAAATTGCGTGCGGCCAGCATGCGCTCGTACAGCGCGCGCGGCAGCGGCTCACCACTGTCCACATGCGCGGTCATGCCCTGCAGGTGCTCCCATTCCCAGCAGAAGTTCTCCATGAACTGGCTCGGCAGCTCCACCGCATCCCATTCCACGCCGTTGATGCCGGCCACGCCCAGTTCGCCGATGCGCGTCAGCAACTGATGCAGGCCATGGCCCATTTCATGGAACAGCGTGGTCACTTCGTTGTGGCTGAAGGTCGCCAGCTTGCCGTCGGCGCCACGGCCGAAGTTGCACACCAGGTACACCAGCGGCGTCTGCACGCTGCCATCGGCACGCTCGCGGCGATTTCGGCAATCGTCCATCCACGCGCCACCGCGCTTGCCTTCGCGCGCGTAGAGGTCCAGGTAGAACTGGCCCACCAGCTTGTCCTGCGCATCCACCAAGCGGAAGAAACGTACGTCCTCATGCCAGACCGGCGCGCTGTCTTCCTGCACGCGCAGGCCATACAGCTGTTCGATCACCGCGAACAGGCCGCCCAGCACCTTGGGTTCGGTGAAGTACTGCTTCACTTCCTGCTCGGAGTAGCTGTAACGTGCCTGCTTCAGGCGGTCGGCGGCGAACGCCAGATCCCAGGCCTGCAGGCTGTCGATACCGAGATGCTCGCGGGCGAACTGCTCCAGCTCGGCACGGTCCCTGGCCGCGAACGGCTTGGCGCGTGCGGCGAGGTCGCGCAGGAAGCCCAGCACTTCGGCGGGGTCCTTGGCCATCTTGGTGGCTACCGAATAGTCGGCGTAGGAATCAAAGCCCAGCAACGCGGCCAACTCGGCACGCAGTGCAAGGATGCGATCGATGTTGCCGCCGTTGTCCAGCGCATCGTCGCCGAACTCGGAGGCGCGTTGCGCGCTGGCGCGGTACAGGATCTCGCGCAGGTCGCGATCCTCGCCCCAGGTCTGCACCGGCAGGTAGCACGGCATCTGCAGGGTCAGCTTCCAGCCCGTCTTGCCGTCCTTCTCCGCAGCAGCGCGTGCCGCAGCCTTCACGTCGTCCGGCACGCCAGCCAGGCGCGCCGGGTCTTCGACGATCAGCGACCACGCATCGGTGGCGTCGAGCACGTTCTGCGAGAACTTCGCCGACAGCGCCGAGAGCTCTTCCTTGATCGCCGCGAAACGCTGCTGCGCGTCCGCATCCAGTTCGGCACCGCCCAGGCGGAAATCACGCAGGGTGTTTTCCAGTACCTTGCGGCGCGCCTCGTCGAAACCGGCCGCCTCGGTGCTGGCCGCCAGGGCCTGGTACTGGCGGTACAACGCCAGGTTCTGGCCCAGCGCACTGGCGAAGCGGGTCACCCGCGGCAGGTTGCTGTTGTACGCCTCGCGCAGCTCGGGGGTGTTGACCACGCCCTGCAGGTGGCCGACCAGGCCCCAGGCGCGCCACAGGCGTTCGGTGGCATCGTCCAGCGGGGCAACGAAGGTCTGCCAGCTGACCGGCTGCACCTGCTCGGCAGCGCTGACCGCCGCCTCGGCCTGCGCCAGCAGCACGTCCAGCGCCGGCGCGACATGCTCGGGGCGGATCGCCTCGAAGCGCGGCAGGCCGGAAAAATCGAGCAGGGGGTTGGCAACGGTCACGGCAGGTCTCCAGGGTACGGGCCCGGCAACGCGGGCAGCCAGATCGATATGGCGCTTGCCGGGCTGGCAGACAAGGGGCGGCGGGCCATTGTTCACGTCGGCCTTACGGCCCTCGTCTGAAGCTTGCGGCGCGGGGGAGACCGCAGCGGAACGTGTCGAGGAGGCCCCACATGGAAGGTCTGGCTCCAGCTCCATCCTCAGTACGCTCACCATCGCTGGCGCTGTCGGCCAGCCCCACCGAACTGGCCTGGATCGCCGCGCTGTGCGATGCGGGCGACGATGCGCCGCGCCACCTGCAGCAGCTGCAGGCACTGCAGCACCAGGGCGGCAGGTTCAGCGACGAGCAGGAATGGTATCCGTTCGAGGTGATCGAACGCGGTGCCAGCCAGGTGCGGCTGGGCCACGAGCGCGAGTTCGTCATCTGCGTGCTGCTGTGGCTGCAGGCCCTGGCCCAGGGCCGGGCCAGCAGCCTGGACCCGCGCCTGCACCTTGACGACCGCGCCGTGGAGATCGAGGCCCTGCCCGATGCCCTGCGCGATGCGGTACTGGATGCCTTCATGGCCGCGGGGTATTGAGCGCGATCCAATGCGCCGCTGCGCTCGCCGGGCATGGCCCGGCGCTACCGACCTGTCCTGGTAGCGCCGGGCCATGCCCGGCGGATGCCTGACGGGCTTACAGCGCTTCCAGGCTGCACCACGGCAATCCAGGCAGGCCCTGCCCGGCCGCCGCCGCTGCTACCTGTACGTCGGCCGCGTCCACATCGATGCCCTGCCGCACATACCAGGCCGGGTCGTAATAGCTGTGCGCATAGCGATCGCCGCTGTCGCACAGGATGCTGACGATGCTGCCCTTGCGACCCGCCTCGCGCATCCACTGCGCGGCCTGCAGCACGCCGATGAAATTGGTGCCGGTGGAGCCACCGACGCGGCGCCCCAGCTGGCGGCTGACGTGGCGCATCGCGGCCAGGCTCAGGGCATCTGGCACCTTCACCATGGCGTCGACACTGGTCGGAATGAAGCTCGACTCCACCCGCGGCCGGCCGATGCCTTCCACCCGCGAGCCGCCGCTGCAGGTCATGCCGCGCCACTCATTGCCGCCGGCCAGGGCAGCCTGGTAGCCGTCGAAGAACACCGACACTTCCGGGTCCGCACACAGGATGCGGGTGTCGTGCCGGCGATAGCTGACGTAGCGGCCGAGCGTTGCGGCCGTACCGCCGGTGCCGGGGCTGCACACGATCCAGTCCGGAATCGGGCTGGGCTCCTCGGCCATCTGCTTGAAGATGGATTCGGCGATGTTGTTGTTGGCGCGCCAGTCGGTGGCGCGCTCGGCATAGGTGAACTGGTCCATGAAGTGGCCGCCGGTTTCGCGGGCCAGCTTTTCCGAATCGCAGTTGAGGTCGCAGGCGCGCTCGACCAGGTGGCAGCGGCCACCGTGGAACTCGATCGCCGCGATCTTCTCCGGCGACGTCGTGGCCGGCATCACCGCGATGAACGGCAGGCCGAGCAGTCGCGCGAAGTAGGCCTCGGACACGGCGGTGGAGCCGCTGGACGCTTCGATCACCGGCCGCCCTTCGCGCAGCCAGCCGTTGGCCAGCGCGTACAGGAACAGCGAGCGCGCCAGCCGATGCTTGAGGCTGCCGGTGGGATGGCTCGATTCATCCTTCAGGTACACCTCGATGCCCTCGAACCCGGGCAAGGCCAGCGGGATCAAGTGGGTATCGGCGGAACGGTTGAAATCGGCTTCGATCTTGCGGATGGCGGCAGCCACCCATTCACGCTGCGACATGGCGGGCAATGGTCATCAGGACGGAACGGTGCGATCCGGCCATTGTACGTCGCGGTGCCGTCAGCTGCCGCCCCGTAGAATGGCACCCATCCGGCCGGCAACGGCCCTGTCTGAAGGACCTCCCCCATGACCATTCCCGCCCTGCGCGATGTCCCCGGCGTCGCCGCCCAGGCCCCGGCCGAAACCACCGGTTTCGTCTTCAACCACACCATGCTGCGGGTCAAGGACGCCACCGCCTCGCTGGACTTCTACACCCGCGTGCTGGGCTACCAGCTGATCGACAAGCGCGACTTCGCCGAAGCCCAGTTCAGCCTGTACTTCCTGGCCTACGTCCCGGCTGGCACTACCGTGCCGGAAGATGACGACAGCCGCCGCCTGTGGATGGCCGGTCTGCCGGGCGTGCTGGAACTGACCCACAACCACGGCACCGAGACCCAGGACGGACCGGTCTACCACGACGGCAACAGCGACCCGCGCGGGTTCGGCCACATCTGCGTATCGGTGCCGGACATCGAGGCCGCCTGCCAGCGCTTCGAGTACCTGGGCGTGACCTTCCAGAAGCGCCTGACCGACGGCCGCATGAAGAACCTCGCCTTCATCAAGGACCCGGACGGCTACTGGGTCGAGATCATCTCCAACGCCTGACTCAGAAAGGCGCACAATTCCGGTAGCGCCGGGCCATGCCCGGCGGCCTTGAGCAGGCCGCGCTGCGCGCTCGCCGGGCACGGCCCGGCGCTACCGACTCCGCCCCCCTTTTTTGCGAGGTTCGTATGGAAACGATGGAACTGCACCGCGGGCGATTGATCGACCACATCCAGCTGGTCGTACGTGATCTGGCCGCCAGCCGCCGCTTCTACCAGGCGGTGTTCGACACGATCGGCATCCCGGTGGCCGGAGAAGGCGATGACTACTTCTGGGCCGACGAACTATTCATTTCCAGTGCCAACAGCGAGGCCGCTGCCGGCCAGTTGACCGGCCGCCACCACCTGGCCTTCCAGGCGCGCGATACCGCCACCGTTGATGCCTTCCACAGCGCTGCGCTGGCGGCGGGTGGCAAGGACAACGGCGCGCCCGGCGAGCGCCCTTACCATCCCGGCTACTACGGCGCATTCGTGCTGGATCCAGATGGCAACAACATCGAGGTGGTCTATCACGGCCCGGCGAACTACAGCGCCGATTCGGTGACGGTCAGCTTCTGATTCCTGCGCTACGCGCTCGCCGGGCATGGCCCGGCGCTACCAACGAAGAAGCCGGGCAATGCCCGGCTTCATCTCATCGCACTGCGCAGGCCTCAGTGGGCCGCCATGTAGATGTCCTGCAGCACGGCCTTTTCCAGCTCCAGCTCGCCCAGCAGGTTCTTCACGATGTCACCCAGGCTGAGGATGCCGACCAGCTGGTTGCCATCGGTGACCATCAGGTGGCGACGACGCGAGTAGGTCATCAGGGACATGGCCTGCTTCAACGTGGCGTCCGGCGCAATGCCTTCCAGACCGGTGGACGGCAGGCTGGAAATCACCCGTCGGCCGGCCTGCGGACCATCATCGGCCAGGCTGCGGACGATGTCCTTCTCGGAAATTATGCCGACCGGGGCATCATCCTTCATCACTACCAGTGCGGCGATTTTATTCGCGCTCATCTTGTGCGCGGCGGCACCGATCGTGTCTTCCGTGTCGATGGTGATGACAGCTTCTTTCTTGGATTGCAGGAGCTCGCGGACGTTCATTCTTGTTTCCTGGTGCAGGTCACTGAAGTCAAAAAAGTGTGCTCTGCCGATTCGCCCCCTCCCCGGGAACAGACCCTTCAGCGCACGTCTGGCGCACTTTGCCGGATCTGGCATTTCGCCAGCAGGCGGGCTAGGTGCTGCAACGCGAACGAGGCGGATTCAACGGCTCAACCCGGATCTCGGTCAACTTGATTCTACGACTGCGTCCATCGGTCACTAGCGGCATCGATGGGACAGATTGTCGTGGGAACCGGCCAACGATCCAGAGAATGGCACCGTGGGTGAAACCGCCGCTGAATGCTGGCGGTGCCACGCGTTAAAGATTGAGTGCGCCCTGCCGAAGGCGGACAGAACACCCGGCGGCTGTCCCACTTGCCACCGCTACCGATGCAAACGAAAGAGGCAACATGGGGCCCCTTCGCTTGCAGCAACGCAAGAATCGGATTCAAGTCAGGTGGAGCCCCGAGCGTCCCACTAACGGGCGCAGGACATCGTCTGATGCGCTGGGCATTGCTTAAGGAAGGGGCTCCGTCCTTCAAGATCAAGCCCACCCATCTTCAATCAGCATAGAATCCTGATTTTGATTGGGAGCGACATGAAATTTCATCGAACGTCCTACGTGCTAACCGGCACCCTCTTGTTGGGCAGCGCGACTGCTCAAGCAGTCCCCTGCACCTTGTCCACTGTGACCATCGATGTTGCGCAGCACGGCATCGCTGCAAGGGAAATTGTTCTAGACATCAGTCAAGGCGATGCTTCGTTCAATGAAACCGACCTAGCTCCCTTCACCCGACGCGCCGTCGTCGGACTGGATGCGCAGGGCAAGGCTGTTGGCACCGAGCGCACGACGGATGCCGAAACTGTTGGCTACCAAGTCGCCGCCGTCTGCTCGGGCGACAGAGTGCAGCTTGAATTCAGCCATGTGGCAAAGATCGGGACACAATCCATCCCCATGGCACTTGTGGATCAGCCTTCAATGCCGCCCAAAACCGAGCGATTCCGCACTCGAGTAGTACTCTTCGGCCGCCCCGAATCCAACAGTGCAAAGTTCGAGGGGAAGGGTTGGAGCTACACTTTGCGAGCCGAATAGCTGGAGCACTGCCCTGCCCTCTAGCTCAGCCGCGCACGCCGTCCGCGATCTTCCTCAGCTATCCAAAAAGCTCCGCGATAGGCCAGGGTCTCGACATGATCTTTTCTCTTCGACGGTCCGAGACTGCGTGTCTGTACGTCGGTGAGGGGCCTTGCCAGGACCACTTTCAGGCGCAGGCACGGCCAAGCGAGTTCAACCCGACCGCCCCCGCAGGGACGAGGGCCAGACTTGGCTTAAGGCGATGGCCTTGGCAACTAAGCACCGACGTCCGTAGCTCAAGGCGCGGAGCGAAGAGCATCAAGTAAGACCGCGTATCCCGAGAGTTCATTTGTCTATGACCGGGTACGTCATCTGGGAGGCTGGCGTCATGCAGGGGCGTAGCCATTGCTTCGCCGGCACCCTCTCGCTGCCCGCTTGTGCTGAGGATGGCCCCGACGAGCTGCGCATTCTGTCGCTTTCAGCACGCAAGACCACTGGTCGCCGCTCGCAACGTCACTGACTCAGCCGGGCGGTAGGCCAGCTCCCTGAACACCGAAGCATCGCTCAACGCCGTGTCCCGATTGCTCCGCATGTGGAGAAAGCACGCCACGAGAGGCAAGGTGCAGCACACGCCATTCGAAAAGAATGCATCAAGTGGCCAACCGCACAAACACTCCAGCACGATGCACCACCTTGGGATCAGCACTGTCCACTGGAAAAGATGCGAATGGCCAGCAAATTCGAATGTACTAATGCGAAGGAGACCAACACTTAGACCATGAAGACCCGTGAACTATTCCTATCGATCAGCATCGCAGGCTCAATCCTCTCGTCTGGATGTGCAGGGACAGGTGACCTCTCCAAAGAATTCAAATGCAATCGCGATGATGTTGTCATGGCCGCGATCAAAGACATTCGACACAGAGCCAGCGGCTACACCTACAGCGATTACATATACCCCCCTGCAAAGCTCGACAACAAGCCCTTCGCTGCCTATTCGGACAAGCAGAGCTCAATCCCTATCGCACTGGAGAAAATTGAAACAATCTCTGTCCAGAAGATGAGCGACGGATCCGGCCGAAGCGTCCTGAATTGCAATGCAACACTCAGGATTGAAATCCCGGCCGCGGTCGCGGACGTAATGAAGATAAATCAGCACCAAAAAATGCGCGTCCTGGATAATGCCAAGGGAAAATTTGGCGACAGGAGCGTCCATTTCGAGAACGTCGGGTTCAGAGCACATGAGATTGATGGCGACTCAATCAAAGCAGAGGTTTCGAACTACGACGGGCCGTGGTCGTTACATGTCATCACGACACTTGCCGTCAATGGCCGGCACCTGATGCTGGAGGATGCACTTAGGCAATATAGAACTCAGGACGCCAACCTCAACTTGATTTGGGAGAATTTGCCGAATTACCTGCAGGCGGCTGAACGTGACTCCCAGCGGAGCTGGATAAAGTCTAAAACAGACAAATGCGGGGAGATCAATCTCGAACCGTATGATTCGGAAGACATCTTTGATCGCATCAACATCATCGAATGCCACGCAAAAATGACAAAATCGCGAGTCTTCGAGATGCGTAGATAGTTGGGTCCACGCCATCCCACAGCTTCAACTGAGCTACATGCCGCGCCTGAGGCCGTCCTGAGCGCAGCCTCCACAACACCCGGATAGCGAAAGGACGAGAGCAGAAACGCCCTCGTCCTTCACCTTTTAGCCCGTTTCCGGCAACCCCTTACTCCACCGTCACGCTCTTGGCCAGGTTGCGCGGCTTGTCCACGTCGGTGCCGCGCGCCAGTGCAGTGTGGTACGCCAGCAGCTGCACCGGGATGGTGTGCACCACCGGGCTGAGCACGCCGGCATGGCGCGGGGTGCGGATCACGTGCACGCCCTCGGACTCGTTGAAGTTGCTGTCCTGGTCGGCGAACACGAACAGCTCGCCGCCACGCGCACGCACTTCCTGCATGTTGGATTTGACCTTCTCCAGCAGGCTGTCGTTGGGCGCAATCACCACCACCGGCATGTCCTCGTCCACCAGCGCCAGCGGCCCGTGCTTGAGCTCGCCGGCCGGGTAGGCCTCGGCGTGGATGTACGAGATCTCCTTCAGTTTCAGCGCGCCTTCCAGGGCGATCGGATAATGCAGGCCACGGCCCAGGAACAGCGCACTGCTCTTGCGCGCGAAGCGCTCGGCCCACGCGGCGATCTGCGGCTCCATGTTCAACGCATGCTGCACACTGCCCGGCAGGAAACGCAGCTGCTCCAGGTAGTCTGCTTCCTGCGCCGCATCGACGCGACCATGCAGCTTGCCCAGTACCACGGTCAGCTGGAACAGCGCGGCCAGCTGGGTGGTGAAGGCCTTGGTCGAGGCCACGCCGATCTCGGCGCCGGCGCGGGTGTAGCAGACCAGTTCGCTGGCGCGCGGAATCGCGCTTTCCGGCACGTTGCAGATCGACAGCGTGTGCTTGTGGCCCAGCGACTTGGCGTACTTCAGCGCCTCCATCGTATCCAGCGTTTCGCCGGACTGGGAGATGGTCACGATCAGGTGCTTGGGATTGGCATACGCGGCGCGATAGCGGTACTCGCTGGCGATCTCCACGCTGCACGGCAGGCCGGCGATGGCCTCGATCCAGTAGCGCGCGGTCAGGCCCGAGTAGTAACTGGTACCGCAGGCCAGGATCTGCACGCCCTCGATGCCCGACAGCACCGCTTCGGCATTCTTGCCAAACAGCTCGGCCGGGAAGCCACCGGCGTCGATCGCCGCTTCGATGGTATCGCCCAGTGCACGCGGCTGCTCGTGGATTTCCTTCTGCATGAAGTGGCGGTACGGGCCCAGCTCCAGCGAGGCCAGCGAGACATCGGAGAGATGTACATCGCGCTCGATCGGCTGATCGTTGCCGTCGAAGATGCTCACCCCATCACGGCGGATCTCGGCGGTGTCGCCCTCTTCCAGGAAGATCACCTTGCGCGTGGCCGACAGCACGGCCGACACATCGGACGCCACGAAGTTCTCGCCCTCGCCCAGGCCGACCAGCAGCGGGCAGCCCATGCGGGCGCAGACGAAACGTTCCGGCTCGGCACGGCTGACAACAGCCAGTGCATAGGCACCGGTCAGTTCCTTGACCGTGTGCTGCAGCGCGACCAGCAGGTCATCACCGTTCTTCAGGTGATGGTGGATCAGGTGCGCGATCACTTCGGTGTCGGTCTGCGACTCGAAGGTATAGCCCAGCGCGCGCAGCTTCTCGCGCTGCTCTTCATGGTTCTCGATGATGCCGTTGTGCACCAGCGCCACGCCATGGCTGATGTGCGGATGCGCGTTCGCCTCGGTGACGCCACCGTGGGTAGCCCAGCGCGTGTGGCCGATGCCCAGGCTGGCATTGAAGCCCTCAGCCTCGGCCGCAGTGGCCATCTCCGAGACACGACCGGTACGGCGCACGCGGCGCACGTCGGGCCGTTCGGCCTGATCGATCACCGCAATGCCGGAGGAATCGTAGCCGCGGTATTCCAGTCGCTTCAGTCCTTCGATCAGCAGCGGCACCACGTCGCGCCCGGCGATCGCACCTACGATTCCACACATGTCACGCATTTCCTTGAAGACGATCGCCGCATTCTAGCCTGCGTGTCCGCCAACCCCCTCCTGTCCGCTTAATGAAAGTGTCCGGAAAGGTGTCCGCGGACACCCGGACAGTAGTGCCGTCCCTGCAAATCATTGATGGAAAAGGAAATAAAGTTGGCACGCTGTGTGCTTTGTGTAGGGCACCACTCTGGCACCACCGACAGGCACGAACCCGATGATCCGCGACACCTCCGCCCAGGACCAGATCGTTTCCCCCGCTTTGGCCAGTGCTCCCAAGGCCGCGTGGCACCGTTACCGCTGGCCGGCCCTGGCGGGCATCGCCCTGCTCGCCGGCATCGGCTGGGCCGTGCATGCCTGGTCCAACGCCAGCCGCTCGTTCGACAGCAGCCGGGTGCGCGTGGCCGAAGTGCAGCGCGGCGACCTGGTGCGCGACATCGCCGCCGACGGCCGCGTGATCGCCGCCAACAGCCCGGTGTTGTATGCGATCTCCGCCGGCACGGTGGACCTGAAGGTAGTGGCCGGCGACGTGGTCAAGAAGGGCCAAGAGCTGGCGATCATCGACAGCCCCGAGCTGCGCAGCAAGCTCGCTCAGGAAGAGGCCACCCTGGCGGGCCTGGAAGCCGAGGCCAGCCGCGCCAACCTCGATGCCACCCTGGCCCGGGCCAAGTCACGCAAGGAAACCGACCAGGCCAACATCGAGCGGCAGGCCGCCGACCGCGACCTGCAGCGCTACCAGCGTGGCTTCGATGGCGGTGCGGTGCCGCAGATCGATCTGGCCAAGGCCCAGGACACCCTGAAGAAGGCCGACATCAGCCTGGCCAATGCCACCACCGATGCGCGGCTGCAGAGCCAGGGCGCGGATCTGGACGCACGCAACAAGCGCTTGCTGGCCGACCGCCAGAAGGCCGTGGTGGCCGAAGTGCGGCGCCAGGTCGACGCACTGACCCTGCGCGCACCGTTCGATGGCCAGGTCGGCCAAGTGCAGGCTGTTCAGTCCACCAACCTGGCCGCCAACGCGCCGGTGCTGGGCGTGGTCGACCTGTCCAAGTTCGAGGTCGAGATCAAGGTGCCGGAAAGCTTCGCGCGCGATCTGGCGATCGGCATGCCGGCGCAACTGACCGGCGGCAACGGCCAACCGTTCCCGGGCGAGATCAGCGCAGTGTCGCCGGAAGTGGTCAATGGCGAGGTCAACGCGCGCGTCCGCTTTGCCGCGGCCCAGCCGGAAGGCCTGCGCCAGAGCCAGCGGATGTCGGTGCGCGTGCTGCTGGATACCCGCAGGAATGTCATGAAGGTAGAACGCGGCCCGTTCGTGGAACAGGGCAATGGCGTGGCGTACGTGATGGATGGCCGCACCGCGGTGCGCCGTCCGGTCGAACTGGGCGTCAGCAGCCTGGGCGAAGTGGAAATCAAGTCGGGTGTGCAGCCGGGGGACCGCATCGTGGTCTCGGGCAGCGACCTGTTCAAGGACGCCGAACGCGTCTCCGTCAACTGACAACTCATACATCCTGGAGAGAGGACACCCCATGTACATGCTCGAAATGCGTTCGGTCGCCAAGGTCTTCCGTACCGAACAGGTGGAAACCCACGCGCTGCGTTCACTGGAACTGCAGGTCAAGGAAGGCGAGTTCGTCGCCGTCACCGGCCCGTCCGGCTCCGGCAAGACCACCTTCCTCAACATCGCCGGCCTGCTGGAAACCTTCACCAGTGGCACCTACATGCTCGATGGCCAGGACGTCAGCAAGCTCGGCGACGATGCGCGCAGCCGCCTGCGCAACCAGAAGATCGGCTTCATCTTCCAGGGCTTCAACCTGATTCCGGACCTCAACCTGTTCGACAACGTGGACGTGCCGCTGCGCTACCGCAAGATGAGCGCCGGCGAGCGCCGCGAGCGCATCGAAAAGGCGCTGAGCCAGGTGGGTCTGGGCTCGCGCATGAAGCACTACCCGAACGAACTCTCCGGTGGCCAGCAGCAGCGCGCGGCGATCGCCCGTGCCCTGGCCGGCAGTCCGCGCCTGCTGCTGGCCGACGAACCGACCGGCAACCTGGATACGCAGATGGCGCGCGGGGTGATGGAACTGCTGGAGGAGATCAACGCCGCCGGCACCACCATCGTCATGGTCACCCACGATCCGGAACTGGCCGCGCGCGCGCAGCGCAACGTACACATCGTCGATGGCCAGGTCACCGATCTGGTACGCGAGCCGGTGCTGGCCACCCCACGTCGCATCGTCGCCGTCAACGAGTGAGGGCACGACCATGTTCGCCTACTACGCCCGACTGGCGGTGCGCAGCTTCCGCCGCAACAAGGTACTGACCGCGCTGATGGTGGTGGCCATCGCGCTGGGCATCGGTGCTTCGATGACCACCCTGACCGTGTTCCATGTGCTGTCCGGCGACCCGATCCCTGACAAGAGCGACCGCCTGTTCTACGTGCAGGTCGATCCGCGCCCGCGCTCGGGTTACTTGACCGGCGAAGAGCCGGAAACCCAGATGACCCGTTTCGATGCCGAGACGCTGCTGCGCGAAAAACGTGGCGAACGCCAGGCGATGATGAGTGCCGGCGATGTGACCGTCGAGCCGGAAGGCAGCACGTTGAAACCGTTCAACATCGACACGCGCTGGACCTCGGCCGACTTCTTCCCGATGTTCAACGTGCCGATGCTGTATGGCCGTGCCTGGACAGCCAGCGACGATGACGGTCGCGCACGCGTGGTGGTGCTGTCCAAGGTGATCAACGACAAGCTGTTCCAGGGTGCCGACAGTGTCGGCCGTGAGATCCGTGCCGATGGCCATTCGCTGCGGGTGATCGGCGTGATGGACACCTGGAATCCGGAACCGCACTTCTTCGACCTGACCGTCGGCAACTACGGCCGCGAAGAGGACCTGATGATGCCGCTGTCCACCGCGATGGACCTCAAGCTTGGCAGCAACGGCAACATGAACTGCTTCCGCGACGGCGCGCCCGACGACGACAGCAATTCGATCAACGCACCGTGCACCTGGATCCAGTACTGGGTGGAGCTTGACCCGTCCAAGGTCGAAGACTATCGCCGCTACCTGGTCAACTATTCGGACCAGCAGCGTGCTGCCGGCCGTTTCGAACGCCCTGCCAACGTGCGCCTGCGCAGCGTGATGGAGTGGCTGACCTTCAACAACGCAGTGCCCAGCGACGTGCGCCTGCAGATGTGGCTGGCGCTGGGTTTCCTCGGTGTCTGTCTGGTCAACACCGTCGGCCTGCTGCTGGCCAAGTTCCTGCGCCGCAGCGGTGAAATCGGTGTGCGTCGCGCACTGGGTGCCAGCCGCGGGCAGATCTTCCTGCAGTGCCTGGTCGAAGCGGGTGCGGTGGGCGTGGTCGGTGGCGTGCTCGGTATCGGGCTGGCGCTGCTGGGCCTGTACGCGGTACGCCAGCAGCCGGTGGACTACGCCAAGCTGGCCCACCTGGACGGCAGCATGCTGCTGCTCTCGCTCGGCCTGACCCTGCTGGCCAGCATCGCTGCCGGCTTCCTGCCCGCCTGGCGCGCGATGCAGGTCACCCCGGCCATCCAGCTCAAGTCGCAGTAAGCACGAGAACGAGGACTTCCCATGGACATCCGCCCCATCCTCAGCACCCTGCGCCGGCACAAGACCGCAGCCGCATTGATCGTGCTGGAAATCGCCCTGACCTGCGCCATCGTCTGCAATGCCCTGTTCCTGGTCACCCAGCGCGTGGAAAAGATCAGCCAGCCCAGCGGGCTGGCCGAGAACGAACTGGTGATGGTCCGGGTCAACGGCATCGGCAAGCAGACCAACGCCATGGCCCGCACCAACGAAGACCTGGCGTCGCTGCGCGCGATCCCCGGCGTGACCAGCGTGGCCAAGGTCAACCAGCTGCCGTTCCGCCGCAACTCGAGCAACACCAGCATCTCGCGCGAACGGGAGCAGGAACGCCCGACGGCCTTCGTGTCGCAGTACATGGTTGGTGAGAACGCTCTGTCCACGCTGGGCCTGCAACTGGTCGCCGGGCGAGACTTCCTGCCCAGCGAGTACATCGACCTGGAGGTAGCGCAGAAGAACCCGAAGCCTGACCGCGCCGCGCCGGTAATCATCAACCAGCAGGTCGCTGCAAAGATGTATCCGGACCAGAGCGCGCTGGGCAAGACGTTCTACATGGGCAACCAGGCGCTGCATGTGGTCGGCGTGGTCGCCCACCTGGCCACTCCGACCGATTACAACGACAACAGCACCTTGTCGATGATCCTGCCGGTGCGTACCGACTTCACCCGCGGGCCGTACATGCTGCGGACCTCACCGGAACGCCGCGATGAAGTGTTGAAGGGCGCGCTGGCCGCGTTGGAGCATAACGACCCCAACCGTCTGGTGCGCGAGAAGCTGACCTACCAGGAACAGCGCGCCGACTACTTCAAGAACGACCGCTCCATGGTCGGCCTGCTGGTCACCGTGTGCATCGCGCTGCTGGTGGTCACCGCACTGGGCATCGTCGGCCTGGCCAGCTTCTGGGTGCAGCAGCGCAGCAAGCAGATCGGCATCCGTCGCGCGTTGGGCGCCACCCGTGGGCAGATCCTGCGCTACTTCCAGACCGAGAACTTCCTGCTGGCTACGTTGGGCATCGTGCTGGGCATGCTGGCGGCCTACGCCATCAACCTGGCGCTGATGAACATGTACGAGCTGCCGCGCATGCCGCTGCTGTACCTGCCGCTGGGCGCGGTACTGCTGTGGATGCTGGGCCAGATCGCGGTGTTCGGCCCGGCCCGCCGCGCCGCTGCCGTGCCGCCGGCCGTCGCCACGCGGGGGGCGTGAGATGCGCGCCGGCCTGCTGCTGGTGTTGTTGGCCCTGCCGCTGCCGGTACTCGCCGGCAGCAGCAGCGCACAGACGCTGGAGTGGCGCCAGGACGATGCGCGGCTGGCGCTGCGCTCGACCGAGGGCGTGGTGCGGGTGGATGTGGCCAGCCCGGAAGCCCGCTTCGGTGTGCGCAGCGGCGACCGCATCCTGCGCGTGGACGATTCGCCGGTGCGGCAGATCGAGCAGCTCGCCGACGCCGTGCAGGCGGCATCGACGGCCACCGTCCACCTGCTGCTGCGGCGCGATGGGCGGATGCTCACCGTGCCGGTGAACGTGGCCCAGTGGCGCCCCGCACTGGCGCCGCCACCACCGCCGCCGGCTCCCGCGCCTCCGCCTCCGCCGCGGCGCTGAGGCCCGGCGGCTCCTGCGCCGCCATCGGTTTGGCTATGCTTGGTGGGTGGCGCCGAAAGCTCCGGCGTCATCCACCCTTTTCCGTGCGCGGCGCCGACGCTTTCCGGCGCTTCCCTGCCCTCCCAGAAGCCGCCGAATGCCTGCGATCCTGATCATCGACGACAACGCCAGCGTGGGAACCGCGCTGGACGTGCTGTTCTCCCTGCACGACATCGACACCCTGCTGGCGCAGAGCCCGGCCGAAGGGCTGGCACTGCTGGAGTCGCAGGCGGTCGACCTGGTGATCCAGGACATGAACTTCAGCGAGGACACCACCTCCGGCGAGGAAGGCGAGGCGCTGTTCGCGCAGATCCGCGAACGCCACCCCGATCTGCCGGTGATCCTGCTGACGGCCTGGACCCACCTGAGCAGCGCGGTGGACCTGGTCAAGGCCGGTGCCGCCGACTACCTGGCCAAACCCTGGGATGACCGCAAGCTGCTGACCACGGTCAACAACCTGCTGGAATTGTCCGAAGCGCGGCGCGAACTGGACCAGCGACGCCAGCGCGAACAGCGCCAGCGCCATGCACTGGAAGACAAGTACGCGTTGTGTGGCGCGGTGTTCGCCGACCCCGCCAGCGAGCGGGTGATCGCCCTTGCCTGCCAGGTCGCGCGCTCGGAGCTGCCGGTACTGATCACCGGCCCCAATGGCGCGGGCAAGGAGAAGATCGCGCAGATCATCCAGGCCAACTCGCTGGTGGCCAAGGGCCCGTTCGTGGCGGTGAACTGCGGTGCGCTGCCCTCCGAACTGATCGAGGCCGAACTGTTCGGTGCCGAGGCCGGCGCTTATACCGGCGCCAACAAGGCGCGCGAAGGCAAGTTCGAGGCGGCCGACGGCGGCACGCTGTTCCTGGATGAAATCGGCAACCTGTCGCTGGGCGGGCAGATGAAGCTGCTGCGCGTGCTGGAGACAGGACGCTTCGAGCGCCTGGGCTCCAACCGCGAACGCCAGGTCAAGGTGCGCGTGGTCAGTGCGACCAATGCCGACCTGCCGGCAATGATCCGCGAGGGTACGTTCCGCGAAGACCTCTACTACCGGCTCAACACGGTGGAACTGGCGCTGCCGCCGCTGGCCGACCGGCCCGGCGACATCGTGCCGTTGGCCGAGCATTTCCTCAGCATCGGCAAGCCGCTGTCCAGCACGGCCGCCACTGCACTGCAGCGGCACCTGTGGCCGGGCAACGTGCGTGAGCTGCGCAACGTGATCCAGCGTGCCGAACTGCTGGCCACCGGCAACCGCATCGAGGTGGCCGATCTCAACCTGCCGCGTGCGCCTGCGGCACCGCGCCCGACGCCAAGCGCCGGCAATGATCCCGACCGCGCACGCATCGAAGAAGTGCTGGCGCGCAACCACGGGGTCATCGCACAGGCGGCCAACGAACTTGGACTGAGCCGGCAGGCGCTGTACCGGCGCATGGACCGTCACGGTATCCCACGCGAATGAAGCGACGCTCCTTCACCTTCCGCCTGTTCCTGCGCCTGCTGCCGGTGCTGGCGCTGGCTGCCGCGCTGCCGTGGCTGCTGGCGTACTGGATGGACCATGGCTGGGTGGTGACCACGGTCTCCACGATCATCCTGCTGTCATTGATGTGGTGGACGCTGCGCCGCGCCACCGCACCGGTGCGCTCGTTGATGCGGGCGCTGTCCGGGACCACCAGCAGCTACCGCGACGGTGAGTACAACTTCGGCATCTACTGGCCCGGCAATGACGAACTGGGTGACCTGGTGCAGGCACACCGCGAACTGGGCGAAGTGCTGCGCGCACAACGCCAGGGCCTGGTGCAGCGCGAACTGCTGCTGGACACCATGGTGCAGAACACACCGGTGGCGATGCTGCTGATTGCGGCCGGTGGCGATGGTATTTCCCGCGTGGTGTTCTCCAACCTGGCGGCGCGCAAGCTGCTGCACGGCGGCTGGAAGCTGGAAGGCCAGCGCATGGAGGACGTACTCGAGCAGCTGCCGGTGGAGCTGCGCGATGCCATCGGCCGCGGCGGCGACAGCCTGTTCGCGGTGAAAGCTGAAAACGAAGACGGTGTGGAGGGCGACGAGGATGACGAACAGGTCTATCACCTGTCGCGGCGCGCGTTCCAGCTCAACGGCCGTCCGCATGACCTGCTGCTGGTGCGCCAGCTCACTGCCGAACTGCGCCGGCAGGAAGTGCAGACCTGGAAGAAGGTGATCCGGGTGATCAGCCACGAACTCAACAACTCGCTGGCGCCGATCGCATCGCTGGCGCACTCCGGTGGCGAACTGGTCAAGCGCGAGCGCTTTGACCGGCTGCCGGAGATCTTCACCACCATCGAAGACCGCGCACGCCACCTGGAAGGCTTCATCCGCGGCTACGCGCGTTTCGCCAAGCTGCCGCAGCCCCAACTGCAGACCGTGCAGTGGGCGCCGTTCCTGTCCAGCCTGTGCCAGCAGATTCCGTTCACCATGGAGCGTGAACCCGACGAGGAGCTGAGCAGCCGGATCGACATCGCCCAGTTCGGCCAGGCCCTGCTCAACCTGCTGAAGAACGCGCACGAGGCCTGCGCCGAAGCAGATCCGCCGAACGACGACGTGCAGGTGCAGCTGACCCGGCTGCCGCAGTGGTTGCGGCTGGATGTGCTGGACCGTGGCAAGGGCATGAACGAGCAGGTGCTGCAGAATGCGCTGATGCCGTTCTATTCGACCAAGCGCAATGGCACCGGCCTGGGGCTGGCACTCACCCGCGAGATCGTCGAGGCGCACGGTGGCAGGGTGTCGCTGCAGAACCGCACCGACGGCGGGCTGTGTGTGTCGATCCTGTTGCCGGTGGGGTAGGTTTGTTCTTCCTTCTTCTGTTGATTGCTGAAGGTTGATCATTGTTCATGGGTGTCACTTTTCTTTTCGCGCGAAAAGAAAAGTAACCAAAAGAAACGCGCCGCCGGTCCGCGAGCCGTCGTGCTGCGCACGCCGGTACCCTGCGCTCCTCGGTCCGTCGAGGGACGGCGCGGGAACTCGCTTCGCTCAGACACCCGCGCCTCTTCGCCCTCGCCGGCCCTGCGGTGCTCGGCTCGCTTCAAGGCGGACTCGAGAAGCAAAGCAAAAGCATCCACGCATGGCGTGGATCTACTGGGTGCAGCTGTGGGGTTTGACTTGGGTCCGCCTTGAAGCGAGCCGAGCACCGCAGGGGAATCAGGGGCGAAGAGGTGCCGATGTCTGAGCGCAGCGAGTTCGGCACCGGCCCCTGATTCGCCGAGGAGCGCAGGGCACCGATGCGCAGCATCGGCTCGCGGCCGGCGGAACGTTTCTTTTGGTTACTTTTCTTTTCGCGCGAAAAGAAAAGTGACACCCATGAAAGATGAGCAACCATCAGCAATCAACAGAAGAAGCAAAAACTAAAGCACCCGCCGCATCGCCACCCGCAACTGCATCGGGAATCCCAGCGCGGCTTCCTCGGCCATCACCACTCGCAGGCCCGCGCTCCACTCCGCCTCCGGCAGCACGTTGAATCCTTCGCTGCCGTAGAAAGGCGCATTCCACGGCACATCCGACAACGTGGTCAGCACTGCCGCCGGGTAGCCAAGCGCCTTGGCCTCGGCCAGCGCATGCCGCAGCAGCGCGCGTCCGTAGCCACGCCGCGCGTGGCTGGGATCCACATCCATCTGCAGCACATGGAAATCACCGTCGAGCGCACCGCCCAGCAGGTAGCCGGCGATGCCGCCATCGGCGCCTTCGATGATCCACAACAGACCACGCTGCAGTCCAGCCTGCAACGTCGGAAGGTCCAGTCCATGACCGGCGAACACCGGGTACGCCTCGTGCCCGCGCAGCAGTTCGCCCGCACGCTGTTCGATGCGGCGCAACGCGTCGAGCTCGTCGACGCGCGGTGGCCTCGGCTCAGCTCTTCTTGATGGGACGCTGCCAGCCATCGATCGTTTCCTGGCGCGCGCGGGCCACGGTCAGCTTGCCCTCCGGCGCAGTGCGGGTGATGACCGAACCTGCAGCGATCGTCGCCCCTTCACCGATCAGCACCGGCGCCACCAGCGAACTGTTCGAGCCGATGAAGGCGTTGTCGCCGATGGTGGTGGTCGACTTGTTCACGCCGTCGTAGTTGCAGGTGATGGTGCCCGCACCGATGTTGACCTTGCTGCCGATCACCGCATCGCCCAGGTAGGTCAGGTGGTTGGCCTTGCTGCCCACGCCCAGGGTGACCTTCTTGGTTTCCACGAAGTTGCCCACGTGCACGCCATCGGCCAGCACCGTGCCCGGGCGCAGCCGCGCGAACGGGCCGATCTGTGCCGCACCCTCGCTGATCACGCCTTCGACATCGCAGTGCGCACGCACTTCAGTGCCCGCACCGAGGGTGACGTCCTTCAGCCGGGTGAACGGGCCGACGGTCACGCCATCGCCCAGCACCACCTTGCCTTCCAGGATCACATCGACATCGATCATCACGTCGCTGCCGACGATCACCTCACCACGGATATCGACCCGTGCCGGGTCCCGCACGCGCGCACCCTGGATGCACAGCGCGCGCACCGCGCGCCGCTGCCAGGCCCGTTCCAGCTGCGAGAGCTGCCATGGATCGTTCGCGCCTTCCGCGTCCTGCGCATCGGCCACCAGGGCCATCTCCGCCGGAGTGAACTCACGGGCGGCGAAGGCGAACACATCGGTCAGGTAGTACTCGCCCTGCGCGTTGCTGTTGGACAGCTGTGACAGCCAACGACGCAGCGCCGTCGACTCGGCAGTGATGATGCCGGTGTTGATGATGCGCACCCGGCGCTGTTCATCGTCGGCGTCCTTCTGCTCGACGATCGCCCCCACCTTGCCTTCGGCATCGCGCAGCACGCGACCATAGCCGGTGGGATCCTCGACGTCGGCAACCAGCACGGCCAGCCGGCCCGGCTGGGCCAGCAGCTCGCGCAGGGTCTGCGCACGGATCAACGGCACATCGCCGTACAACACCAGCACCTGTGCGGCGTCGGGCACCTCCGGCATGGCCTGGGCCACGGCGTGGCCAGTACCCAGCTGCTGCGCTTGTTCAGCCCACAACAGGTCCGGCTGGTCGGCAAAATAGCTGCGCACCTGGTCCCCGCCGTGGCCGTACACCACATGGATGGCAGCCGGCTGCAGTTCGCGCGCGGTGGCGATCACATGCGCCAGCATCGGTTGCCCGGCAATCGGCTGCAGGACCTTGGGCAGCACCGATTTCATGCGCTTGCCGGCGCCAGCGGCGAGGATGATGACGTGCAGGGGTTGGGTCATGCGGGCGGTCCACGATTCGATGGCGGTGATTCTAGAACGAGGGCCGTTAACATGGAGCCCCCACCATGACCCCGGCGCCATGAGCCTGCTCCGCCAAGGCCGTTCCTATCTCATCATCGGCGTGCTGCAGCTGCTGCTGGACTGGGCGGTATTCGTCCTGGCGACGGCCGCCGGCATGCCTGCTGCGCCCGGCAACGTCTGCGGACGCGTGGCCGGCATGCTGCTGGGTTTCTGGCTCAATGGACGCATCACCTTCGCCGACGCCAACGGACAACGCCTGGGGTGGCGCCGCTTCGCGCGATTCCTGCCGCTGTGGTTGCTGCTGACCACGGCCAGCACGCTGCTGGTGGCCGCCGCCGACCATGCGCTGGGCCTGCAGGACGCCTGGCTGGCAAAGCCGCTGGTGGAAGCGGGCCTGGCGGTGGTGTCTTTCCTGCTGCTGCGCCATGTCGTGTACCGGTAACGGCGTTTCCGCTGCGTCGTCGGCACATACAAAAACGCCGGCACGTGGCCGGCGTTCCTGCTTGATGGCGCTGGACCTCAGTGCTTGAGGGTCTTGCGCAGGCGCTCCAGCGCCTGCAGCTGGACAACGGCTTCGGCCAGCTTCTGCTGGGCTTCGGCCACTTCCATCGCTTCGCCACGGTTGGCCAGGATGCGCTCGGCTTCTTCCTTGGCCTTGCGGACCGAGGCTTCGTCGATGTCCTGTGCGCGGATCGCGGTGTCGGCCAGCACGGTCACCACCTGCGGCTGCACTTCCAGGATGCCGCCGGAAATGGCGAAATCCAGCTGCTCGCCGCTCGGCGTGGTCACTACCACCTTGCCCGGCTTCAGGCGGGTGATCAGCGGTGCGTGCTTGGGCGCGATGCCCAGTTCGCCCAGCTCACCGGTGGCCACGACCAGGGTCGCTTCGCCACGGAAGATTTCCTGCTCGGCGCTGACGATGTCGCAACGGATGGTGCTCATGTAACTCTCTTCGCTAGGGGGCGGGTCGAACCCACCGCAGGGATTCCGCAGCGGTGGGCGCAGGCCCACCCCGTGTCACGGTCGGGACGGGCGTGTGCCCGTCCCCGCCGCATCAGGCCTTCTCGGCCATCTTCTTGGCCTTCTCGACCGCTTCTTCGATGCTGCCGACCATGTAGAACGCCTGCTCCGGCAGGTGGTCGTACTCGCCATCGACGATGGCCTTGAAGCCACGGATGGTGTCCTTCAGCGACACGTACTTGCCCGGCGAGCCGGTGAACACTTCGGCCACGTGGAACGGCTGGCTGAAGAAGCGCTCGATCTTGCGGGCGCGCGACACGGCCTGCTTGTCTTCTTCGGACAGTTCGTCCATGCCCAGGATGGCGATGATGTCCTTCAGTTCCTTGTACTTCTGCAGGGTCTGCTGGACGCGCTGGGCGGTGTCGTAGTGCTCGTGGCCGATGACCAGCGGGTCCATCTGGCGGCTGGTGGAGTCCAGCGGATCGACCGCCGGGTAGATACCCAGCGAAGCGATCGAACGCGACAGGGTCACGGTCGAGTCCAGGTGGGCGAAGGTGGTCGCCGGCGACGGATCGGTCAAGTCATCGGCCGGCACGTAGACGGCCTGGATCGAGGTGATCGAACCATTCTTGGTCGAGGTGATGCGCTCCTGCAGGACGCCCATTTCCTCGGCCAGGGTCGGCTGGTAGCCCACTGCCGACGGCATACGACCCAGCAGTGCCGACACTTCGGTACCGGCCAGGGTGTAGCGGTAGATGTTGTCGACGAACAGCAGCACGTCCTTGCCCTTGCCGTTCTCGTCCTTCTCGTCGCGGAAGTACTCGGCCATGGTCAGGCCGGTCAGGGCGACGCGCAGACGGTTGCCCGGCGGCTCGTTCATCTGGCCGTACACCATCGCGACCTTGTCCAGGACGTTGGAGTCCTTCATCTCGTGGTAGAAGTCGTTGCCCTCACGGGTACGCTCACCCACGCCGGCGAACACGGACAGACCGCTGTGCGCCTTGGCGATGTTGTTGATCAGCTCCATCATGTTGACGGTCTTGCCGACGCCGGCGCCGCCGAACAGGCCGACCTTGCCGCCCTTGGCGAACGGGCACATCAGGTCGATGACCTTGATGCCGGTTTCCAGCAGCTCGGTGGCCGGGGACTGGTCTTCGTACGACGGAGCAGCGCGGTGGATTTCCCAGGTATCGCTGGCGGCGACCGGACCGGCTTCGTCGATCGGACGGCCGAGCACGTCCATGATGCGGCCCAGGGTGCCAGCGCCGACCGGCACGGAGATGCCGCGCTCGGTGTTGGTGGCCACCAGGTTGCGCTTCAGGCCATCGGTGGAGCCCAGCGCGATGCAGCGGACCACGCCGTCACCGAGCTGCTGCTGCACTTCCAGGGTGATTTCGGTGTTGTCCACCTTCAGCGCGTGGTACACCTTCGGCACCGACTCGCGGGGGAATTCGACGTCGACGACGGCGCCGATGATCTGAACGATCTTGCCCTGACTCATTGCTGCATCCTCTAAATGTGTGCTTTTAACGAACGCGGTCAGACTGCTGCCGCGCCGCCGACGATTTCGGAGATTTCCTGGGTGATCGCTGCCTGGCGGGCCTTGTTGTAGACCAGCTGCAGGGTTCCGATCAGCTTGTTGGCGTTGTCACTGGCCGACTTCATCGCCACCATGCGCGCGGCATGCTCGGAAGCGACGTTTTCCAGCAGCGCCTGGTACACCAGCGACTCGATGTAACGCGTCATCACGTGCTCGAGCACGGTCGCGGCATCGGGTTCGTACAGGTAGTCCCAGTCGTGGTGCGCAACCTGCTTCTCCGCGGCCGGCAGCGGCAGCAGCTGATCGAAGCTGGCCTTCTGCACCATGGTGTTGACGAAGCGGTTGTAGACCAGATACACGCGGTCGACCTTGCCTTCGGTGAAGGCGTCGAGCATGACCTTGATCACACCGATCAGCGATTCCAGCTTCGGCGTGTCGCCGATGTGGGTCACCGTGCCGACCATGTTCACCTTGACCCGGCGGAAGAAGGTCGATGCCTTCTGGCCGATGGTCACCAGGTCCACTTCGGCGCCCTTGTCCTGCCAGGCCTTGGCTTCGCCAAGCATCTTGCGGAACAGGTTGTTGTTGAGGCCGCCGGCCAGACCGCGATCGGAGGAGATCACGATGAAACCGACCCGCTTGACCTGCTCACGCTCGACCAGGAACGGATGCTGGTAGTCGGTGCTGGCCTGCGCCAGGTGGCCGATCACCTGCTTCATCGCCTGCGCGTACGGACGCGAGGTCTTCATCCGATCCTGCGCCTTGCGGATCTTGGAGGCCGAGACCATTTCCAGGGCGCGCGTCACCTTGCGGGTGTTCTGCACGCTCTTGATCTTGGTTTTGATTTCGCGTCCGCTTGCCATCTTTTATTCCCGTGGCGCGGGGCCTGGGCCCCGCGTTGTTCAACCGTTTGATCGTCTGGTCCAGCGGAGCATCGCTCCGCTCTACAGGACCTCGATTACCAGCTGCCGGTGGTCTTGAACTCGACGATGCCCTTCTTGAAGGCACCTTCGATGTCGTTGTCCCAACCGCCGGTGGCGTTGACCTTGCCGATCAGCTCGCCCTGGGTGTTGGCGAAGTGCGCGTGCAGGCCTTCTTCGAACGCCAGCAGCTTGCTGACCGGCACGTCGTCGAGGTAACCCTCGTTGACGGCGTAGATCGACAGCGCCTGGTTGGCGATCGACATCGGCGCGTACTGCTTCTGCTTCATCAGCTCGGTGACGCGCTGACCGCGCTCCAGCTGCTTGCGGGTGGCTTCGTCCAGGTCCGAGGCGAACTGCGCGAACGCAGCCAGCTCGCGGTACTGGGCCAGCGAGATACGGATGCCGCCAGACAGCTTCTTGATGATCTTGGTCTGTGCCGAACCACCGACGCGCGACACCGAGATACCGGCGTTCACGGCCGGGCGGATGCCGGCGTTGAACAGATCGGTTTCCAGGAAGATCTGGCCGTCGGTGATCGAGATCACGTTGGTCGGAACGAACGCGGAGACGTCGCCGGCCTGGGTTTCGATGATCGGCAGCGCGGTCAGCGAACCGGTCTTGCCGGTGACCTTGCCTTCGGTGAACTTCTCGACATATTCCTCGGACACGCGGGCAGCGCGCTCGAGCAGACGGGAGTGCAGGTAGAACACGTCACCCGGGTAGGCTTCACGGCCCGGCGGACGCTTCAGCAGCAGCGAGATCTGGCGGTAGGCCACGGCCTGCTTGGACAGATCGTCGTACACGATCAGCGCGTCTTCGCCGCGGTCCATGAAGTACTCGCCCATGGTGCAGCCCGAGTAGGCGCTGATGTACTGCATCGCGGCCGATTCGGACGCGGTGGCAGCCACCACGATGGTGTGCGCCAGGGCGCCGTTCTCTTCCAGCTTGCGCACGATGTTGGCAACGGTCGAGGCCTTCTGGCCGATCGCTACGTACACGCACTTGATGCCGGTGCCCTTCTGGTTGATCACCGCATCGATGGCCAGCGCGGTCTTGCCGGTCTGGCGGTCACCGATGACCAGCTCGCGCTGGCCACGGCCGATCGGGATCATCGAGTCGACCGACTTGTAACCGGTCTGCACCGGCTGGTCGACCGACTTGCGCCAGATCACGCCCGGAGCAACGCGCTCCACCGGAGCGGTCAGGTCGGTGCCCAGCGGGCCCTTGCCGTCGATCGGCTCGCCGAGCGCGTTGACGACGCGGCCCAGCAGTTCCGGACCGACCGGCACTTCCAGGATGCGGCCGGTGGTCTTGGCGACGTCACCTTCGCGCACTTTCTCGTAGCCACCCAGGACCACGGCGCCGACCGAGTCGCGCTCCAGGTTCAGGGCCAGGGCGAAGGTGTTGTTCGGCAGTTCGATCATTTCGCCCTGCATCACGTCGGCCAGACCGAAGATGCGCACGATGCCGTCGGACACGCTGGTCACGGTGCCTTCGTTGCGCGATTCCGCGGCCAGCTTGACCTTCTCGATGCGGTTCTTGATCAGTTCGCTGATTTCGGAGGGGTTGAGCGTGGTTGCCATCGTCAAGTCCTAGTGCCGGCAGCGGGGCCGGACGTTAAATGAATTCAGTTAGCGAGCGCGGTCTGCAGACGGGCCAGCTTGCCCTTCAGCGAACCATCGATGACCACGTCACCGGCGTCGATCACAGCGCCGCCGATCAGCGAGGCGTCGACCGCAGTAGCCACTTCGACCTCGCGGTTGAAGCGCTTGCGCAGCGCGGCCTTGATCGCGTCCAGCTCGGCAACCGACAGCTCGGCCGCGGAGGTCACCGTGGCCTTGACCACGTGCTCGGCCTCGGCGCGCAGTGCGTCGAACATGCCGGCGATTTCCGGCAGCAGCGGCAGACGATGCGATTCGGCAAGCACAGCCAGGAAGCGCGAGTAGGTCTCGCCGCGGGACTCCGGCGCCAGCAGGGCGACGGCGTCATCGCGACCCAGCTCCGGGTTGGCGAGCAGGGCCGCCACGCGCGGGTCGGCGGCGACGTGGGCGGAGAACGCCAAAGCGTCCGACCACGGCGCGAACGCGCCTTCGTCACGCGCGGTCGCGAAGGCGGCGCGGGCGTACGGGCGGGCAAGCGTGAGGGCCTGGCTCATCCTTAAATCTCCGAGGCCAGCTCGTCGAGCAGCGCCTTGTGGGCGTTGGCGTCGATTTCGCGCTTGAGCAGCTTTTCGGCACCGGTCACGGCCAGCGCGGACACCTGCTTGCGCAGATCTTCACGGGCACGGTTGGCGGCGGCGTCGATTTCGGCCTGGGCCAGGTCCTTCTGACGGGTGGCTTCGGCAACAGCTTCGTTGCGGGCCGCGTCGACGATCTGGTTGGCACGCGCGTGGGCCTGGTCGATGATCTCGTTGGCCTTGGTGCGGGCTTCCTTCAGCGCTTCATTGACCTTGTCCTGCGCCTGGGCCAGATCTTTCTGGCTGCGGTCGGCAGCAGCGAGGCCTTCAGCGATCTTCTGCTGGCGCTCTTCGATCGCGTTCATCAGCGGCGGCCAGATCTTGGTCGCGATGAGCCAGATCAGGGCGGCAAAGGCCAGGGCCTGGGCGATGAGGGTAAAACCGATATCCATGGGGTTCGCTCAGTCGGTTGTGACGGGATGGAAGCGCCGCCACACGGGCGGCGCCTCCGAACCTTCATCCGCGACCAGGCACCTGCGGCGCCTGGTCGTTTCGCTTTCGCTGGATCAGCCAGCGATTGCCGGCAGGCGCGAGACGAACTCGCCGACCATCGGGTTGGCGAAGGCGAACAGCAGGCCCACGGCGACCGAGATGATGAAGGCGGCGTCGATCAGGCCGGCGGTGATGAACATGCGGACCTGCAGGACCGGGATCAGTTCCGGCTGGCGCGCGGCCGACTCCAGGAACTTACCGGCCATGATGGCCAGACCCAGACCGGCGCCCAGCGCGGCCAGGCCGATCATGATGCCGACGGCGAGGACGGTGGAGCTCTGAACTTGGGCGAGATTGGTCAGGACGGCGAAGTACATGGTTTTCTCCAGGAACTTGATTGCTAAGGGTTTAGAAACAAACGGATGAAGGGTGAAGCGAAACTCAGTGAGCGTCTTCCGACAGGCTCAGGTACACGATGGACAGCATCATGAAGATGAAGGCCTGCAGCGGAATCACCAGAAGGTGGAACAGCATCCAGCCGAAGCCGGCGAACGCGCCTGCAAACATGCCGGCGATACCTGCACCGCCCAGCACCCAGATCAGCAGGAACACGATTTCACCGCCGAACATGTTGCCGAACAGTCGCATCGCCAGCGAGATCGGCTTGCTCAGCCACTCGACGATGTTCAGGATCAGGTTGAACGGCATCATCCACTTGCCAAACGGTGCGGTCAGGAATTCCTTGGCGAAACCGCCAAAGCCCTTGGCGCGCAGCGCGAAGAACAGCATCAGGAAGAACACGCTGATCGACATGCCGAGGGTGGCATTGACGTCGGCGGTGGGGACCGGCTTCCAGTACGGCACGCCCATCAGTTCGAGCGGCTTGGCGATGAAGTCGGCCGGGATCATCTTGATGAGGTTCATCAGGAGGATCCAGAAGAAGATCGTGATCGCGATCGGGGTCACCAGCTTGCTGGTGCCGTGGTAGGTGTCCTTGGCCTGGCGGTCAACGAACTCCAGGCAGATCTCGACGAACGCCTGCCACTTGCCCGGCACGCCGGAGGTGGCCTTGCGGGTGCCGAGCCAGAAGGCGACGACCATCACCAGGCCCATCAGCAGCGAGGTCACCAGCGTGTCCACGTGGATTGCCCACGGAGAGCCATGACCTGCCGTCAGATTGTGCAGGTGATGCTGGATGTAGGAGGTGGGTGTAAGCGCCTCGCCTGCCATGTGTCCGGAACCTTAAGTTAAATGAATTCGATTAGCGCCTGGCCATGGCCAGGACCTGGAACATCAGCCCGACGGCGATACCGGCCAACAGCGCCAATGCAGGCAGCTTGAAGACCAGGAACCCCACCATCAGGACACCAAAAACGAGCGCCCACTTGGCCACGATCGCAACGATCAGGCGTGCCATGGCCGAACCGGCCCCCAGCGCACCACCACCCAATGCCATCCGTGCCGCCACCCAACCACCGGCCGAAACCGCCACACCGGATGCCAGGGCACCAAGGGCATACTTCGGCCCTACCAGCAGGAAGGCCAGAGCCAGGACAGCCACTGCGGCCAGCGGGTAGACCGCGGCGCGCAGCATCAGTCGCCGACCCGTTTCTACGGAGTTCAGCACAGGACGTCCCGCGTGGTTACAAGTGGATGGCTGAGGCGACTACAGCAGGGGGGCCTCATCGAGCCGCCAAATTATAGCAATGGGACAATTTGCGAGACAACCGGTGCCTGTTCATATCGGAACAGCGCAAGTTGCGGTAAGGGCTGCGGTTTTGCAGCCCACCACGGGGACAATGACAACTGCGCGATGTTGCGCCGCAACGTATTGAACTTTGGTCGCAGACGATGGAACTTTCCGCCGACGGTGATGGTCCGATCCTGCGACCTGCCTGCAGCTACCTCGTCGACGCTTCGCCTGCAGGTCCCCATGATGGCCCCGAAGCGCCGCTCCGGGGCCATCTTTTCGCGCGGCACCGACAGCGCTGAACCGTCCACATCGCGTGGACCATACTTTCACGAATGGTGGACAGCGACGTCCGGCAAAGTGGCCTTCATTCCGATGAACCACTGCAAGGACTCTTCGATGCGCTCCGTTCCCACCCTGCTCGCCCTCTCGCTTCTCGCCGCCGGCGCGTCGTTCGCCTCCGCCGCCCATGCCGCCGAAGGCGATGACCGCTTCGCCCTGCGCCTGGGTGCGATGAACATCGACTCGGACAACACCCTGCGCGGCAACACCAATGTCGCCGGCCAGGACATCGGCTTCTCCGAGGACTTCAAGCTGGGTGGCAAGGAATGGGAGCCGCGCATCGACGGCATGTTCCGCATCAGCAACCGCCAGCGCCTGCTGTTCAACTACTTCAAGTACGACAAGGACCGCCGCGAGACGCTCGGCCAGGATATTTCCTTCGGCAACGTCAACGTGCCGGCCGACAGCTTCGTCAAGGCCGAGCTGAAGTACCAGGTGGCCAGCCTGGTGTATGACTACTCGGTGGTGGACACCGAGAAGTTCGACCTCGGCCTGCAGCTGGGTGCCGAATACGCCAAGGTCAGCACCAAGGGCTACGCCGATCTGGGCACGGTGTATGAAGGCCAGTTCCTGGACGAGAAGACCGACGGCGTGGCGCCGGTGGTCGGTGCACGCCTGAGCTTCACCCCGTCCGAAAAGTGGATGATCACGCTGCAGGGCCAGTACCTCAACACGCGCTGGGGCAGCTTCGACGACTACAAGGGTGACCTGAGCCGCGCCAACGCGATCGTCGATTACCGCTTCACCCCGAACTTCGGTGTGTTCGCCGGCTACGACTGGTTCAAGCTGGATGCGGACAAGAAGGGCAGCGACGGCACCATCGGCCTGAAGCAGGAATTCAAGGGCCCGGTGGCCGGTATCAGCGTCACCTTCTAAGCCCTGCGCCTCTTCCACAACGCTCTCTCCTGGCGCGGCCTCCGGAATATCGGGGGCCGCGTTTTTTTGTGCTGTTGTTCCGTGCAGGGGCAAGAGCAGGTTGCTCGAGCGCTGGAGAGAGAGGGGGCTGGGTGCGAATGTCCCCCGGCGCCGGCCTGCGGCCGTCACCTCCTCCTTTACTTCGCACCCAGCCCCCTCTCCCTCCGCGTGTCAGACATCCGGGCGGCTTTGGCACTGGCTCTCGACTGTCCGCAAGCCGAGCCGCTGCGCGGGCGGCAGGCGTTTCGACAAAGTAAAGGAGGAGGCGACCGCCGCAGGCGGACGACGGGGGACATTTGTCGAAACGCCTGCCGCCCACGCAGCGGCCCTACAGCTCGCAAAAATCCGAAGCGGAGAAACAAAAAAAAACCCCGGCAATGCCGGGGCTTTTTATTCGCAAAGGCGCGAGCGCCTTATTTCTTCTTCGGCATGTACAGATCGGTGATCGTGCCGTCGTAGATTTCCGAGGCCATCGCCACCGATTCGCTCAGCGTCGGGTGCGCGTGGATGGTGTGGCCGATGTCCTCGGCCTCTGCACCCATTTCAATGGCCAGGCCGATCTCGGCCAGCAGATCACCAGCATGCACGCCGACGATCGCACCACCGATGATGCGGTGGCTGTCCTCGTCGAAGATCAGCTTGGTGAAACCCTCGGTGCGACCGATGCCGATCGCGCGGCCGCTGGCGGCCCACGGGAACTTCGCCACGCCGACCTTCAGGCCCTTGGCCTTGGCTTCGGTCTCGGTCACGCCGACCCAGGCGATTTCCGGGTTGGTGTAGGCCACCGACGGAATCACGCGGGCCACCCATTCCTTCTTGTGGCCGGCAGCCACTTCGGCCGCCAGCTTGCCCTCATGCGTGGCCTTGTGGGCCAGCATCGGGTTGCCGACGATGTCGCCGATGGCAAAGATGTGCGGCACGTTGGTGCGCATCTGCCGGTCGACCGGAATGAAGCCGCGGTCGGTGACCTGCACGCCGGCCTTGTCCGCGTCGATCTTCTTGCCGTTCGGCGAGCGGCCCACGGCCACCAGCACGCGGTCGAAGGTGCCCTGCGCCAATGCCGGCGTCTGCCCTTCCTCGGCGGCTTCGAAGGTCACGGTGATGCCCTTGGCGTCGGCGGTCACGCCGGAGGCCTTGGTCTTCAGATGGACCTCGATGCCCTGCTTCTTCAGGCGGTCGGCCAGCGGCTTGACCAGGTCCTTGTCGGCGCCCGGCATCAGCTGGTCCATGAACTCGACCACGGTCACCTTGCTGCCCAGCGCGCCATACACGGTGGCCATTTCCAGGCCGATGATGCCGCCACCGACGACCAGCAGCGAACCCGGCACTTCGGCCAGTTCCAGTGCGTCGGTGGAGTCCATCACGCGCTTGTCGTCCCACGGGAAGTTCGGCAGCTTCACCGCCTGCGAACCGGCGGCGATGATGCACTTCTGGAAGCGCAGCAGCTGGGTGCTGCCGTCTTCAGCCGTGATCAGCAGTTCGTTGGCCGACACGAACGTGCCAACGCCCTGCACGTTGCGGACCTTGCGCTGCTTGGCCATGCCGGCCAGGCCCTTGGTCAGCTGGTTGACGACCTTTTCCTTGTACTGGCGCAGCTTGTCCAGGGTGATGGTCGGCTTGCCGAACTCGACGCCGAAATCGCCGGCGTGGGCGACTTCGTCGATCACCGCAGCGGCATGCAGCAACGCCTTGGACGGAATGCAGCCCACGTTGAGGCAGACGCCGCCGAGGCTGGCATAGCGTTCAACCAGCACCGTATCCAGGCCGACGTCGGCGGCACGGAAGGCGGCGGTGTAGCCGCCCGGGCCCGAGCCCAGCACGACCATTTCGCATTCGATGTCGGCGGCCTTGCCACTGGCCAGCGCCGGCTTCGGCGCTGCAGGCTCGGCCGGGGCGCGGTGCGACGGGGTCACCGGCGGCTTGCTGGCCGGAGCGGCTGCAGCCGGGGCCGGCGCAGCGGCCTTGGCAGGCGTTTCAGCGGTGCCGTCGGACTCCAGCAGCACGACGACGGCGCCTTCGGACAGGGTGTCGCCCAGCTTGACCTTGATTTCCTTGACCACGCCAGCGGCCGAGGACGGCACTTCCAGGGTCGCCTTGTCCGACTCCAGGGTCACCAGACCCTGGTCTTTCTTCACCGTATCGCCAACGGCGACCAGCACTTCGATCACCGGTACATCGCTGTAATCGCCGATGTCGGGAACCTTGATTTCAATCGTGGCCATGGTGGGTTTTCCTCGTGCCCGACCGGCGTGGCCGGTGGGCTGTCACTGCGTTTCGACAGGCGGCCGCGCCAGGGGCAGCGGCCGCACGGTGGGGGCGAAGCGGTGCCTTACAGCAGCACGCGGCGCATGTCGGCCAGCACCTGCGAGAGGTACGTGGTGAAGCGTGCGGCCAGGGCGCCATCGATGACGCGGTGGTCGTAGCTCAGCGACAGCGGCAGCATCAGCTTCGGTGCGAACTCCTTGCCGTTCCAGACCGGCTGGATGGACGACTTGGAGACGCCGAGGATGGCCACTTCCGGGGCATTGACGATCGGGGTGAACGCGGTGCCGCCGATGCCGCCCAGCGAGCTGATCGAGAAGCAGCCGCCGCTCATGTCGGCCGGGCCCAGCTTGCCGTCGCGCGCCTTCCTGGCCAGCTCGCCGGTTTCCTGCGCGATCTGCACCACGCCCTTCTTGTCGACATCGCGGATGACCGGAACGACCAGGCCGTTCGGGGTATCGGCCGCGAAACCGATGTTGAAGTACTTCTTCAGGGTCAGGTTCTCGCCACTTGCATCCAGCGAAGCGTTGAACTCCGGGAACTGCTTCAGCGCCGCAGCGCTGGCCTTGATCAGGAAGGCGAGCATGGTCAGCTTGATGCCGGCCTTCTCGTTCTCCTTGTTCAAGGCCACGCGCAGGCCTTCCAGGTCGGTGATGTCGGCCTGCTCGAACTGGGTCACGTGCGGGATCATCGCCCAGTTGCGGGCCAGGTTCGCACCGGAGATCTTCTTGATGCGCGACAGCGGCTGCACTTCAACGTCGCCGAACTTGCTGAAATCGACCTTCGGCCACGGCAGCAGGTTGAGGCCACCGCCGGCGGCCACGGTGCCACCGGCAGCCGCCGGGGCTCCACCGCTGAGCGCAGCCTTGACGAACTTCTGCACGTCGGCCTTGGTGATGCGGCCGCCCTTCTCGCTGCCGCTGACCTGCAGCAGGTCGACACCCAGCTCGCGGGCGAACACGCGTACCACCGGCGATGCGTAGGGCACCTTGGCCGGCAGCACGCCATCGGCGTTGAACTGCACCGGCGGGCTGCTCGGCGCGCCGGCCGAGGGGGCGCTGGCGATCTCGCGGGCAGCCAGCTTGTCCGGCTGTGCCGGCACGGCGACCGGCTCGACCTTGGTGGCCGTCTCGGCGGCGGCCGGGGCGGCAGCGGCGGCGGCCTTGGCCGGGGCCGGGGCGGCAGCGCCTTCGGCTTCAATGATGGCGACCACGTTGCCCTGCGACAGGTTGTCGCCGACCTTGACCTTGATTTCCTTGACCACGCCGGCGACCGACGACGGCACTTCCATGGTGGCCTTGTCGCTTTCCAGCGTGACCAGACCCTGGTCCTTCTTCACCGTATCGCCCACGGCGACCAGCACTTCGATGACCGGAATACCGCTGTAGTCGCCGATATCCGGCACCAGCGCTTCAACCGCGCCGCCGCTGGCAGCGGGGGCGGCAGCGGCCGGAGCCGGAGCCGGAGCGGCAGCGGGAGCCGCCTGGGTGGCAGCGGCCGGAGCAGCGGCCTTGGCCGGTGCCGGCGCAGCGGCAGCAGCGGCCGGCTGGGCAGCCTCGCCGTCGGCCACTTCGATCAGCGCCACGACCTTGCCTTCAGACAGGCTGTCGCCCAGCTTGACCTTGATTTCCTTGACCACGCCGGCCACCGAGGACGGCACCTCCATGGTCGCTTTATCGCTTTCCAGCGTGACCAGGCCCTGGTCCTTCTTCACCGTATCGCCGACGGCAACAAGCACCTCGATTACCGGGATATCGCTGTAGTCACCGATATCGGGGACACGTGCTTCCTTGATTTCGGCCATGGGGAGAACTCCGGCAATCTGGTGTAGGGAAACGTCTATTGTGCGGCCAGCGGGGGCCTGCGCCAACCGTTACAGGTGTTTTCAGTACGCACGCAGCCGGGACACGTTGTTGCTCATGGCCTGCCGGCGCTTCCAGTCGGTAGCGTATTGTCCTGTCGATGTCCGCTTGATGTCGCCAGTGCGACGGCCACCGGCTGCCAGGCCTGGCGCAGGCGCGGCAACGACCATGCTGCATTGGCCGGACTGGTGGACGGCAGCGCCAGCACGGTTGGCGAGGCGGCCAGCTGCGGCTGCACCCAGCGCTGGAAGGTCTGCATCGCCGCGCCACCGTTGCAGCCGATCAGCTGCAGGTCAGGCAACGCGGCGATCAGTGCGGGAAGTGCATTGGCCACTTCCGTGCCACGCACGATGTCCGCATCCAGGCTGCCGCGCCGCTCGCAGCGGCCGATCACATCCCACAGGCCCACACCATTGGCTGCCAGCGCCTGCAGTCGCTGCGCATACGGCAACGACGGATCGAAGCCGCACAGATCGCCAAGCAACGGCCAGAAACGATTGCGCGGGTGCGCGTAGTAATGCTGTGCCTGCAATGACGCGATACCGGGCATTGAACCCAGCAGCAACACCCGGCAATCCGCGTTCACCTGCGCAGGCAGGCCGATGCACAACGTTGCGGCGCTCACATCTTCTCCAACTGCATGAATATTCCGGAAGGGCAGAAACCACGTGAGAACAAGCGTTTCGCGCTGTTCGCTGAACAATGCGAACTAATTTTTAACGCGCGTCGGATTCGATTCATGTTGGGGCGACTACGGTGTGCTCGCCCCGCAACCGGGGGCCCAAAACAAGAAACATTAGGAGATTCCCCCATGCGCTCCATCCGTATCCTGAGCCTCGCCCTGCTGACCTCCGCCGCGTTCGCACCGGCTGCCTTCGCGCAGGACAGCAGCACCACCGACACCGCCTCGGGCAAGCATTTTGCCGTGGTTGGCGGCGTCTCGCTGCTGCAGCCGAAGAATGACCCGATCGACGGCATCAAGAAGGTCGATGGCGGCCCGGCACCGACCGTCAGCTTCAGCTACTACATCAACGACAACTGGGCCGTTGAACTGTGGGGCGCTGCAGACAAGTTCGACCACAAGGTGAAGGGCCCGGGCAATGCCCGCCTCGGCAGCGTCGAGCAGCAGCCGGTCGCACTGAGCGGCCAGTACCACTTCGGCCAGGCCGACAACGTGTTCCGTCCGTTCGTGGGCGTGGGCTACTTCCAGTCGGCTTTCAGCAATGAAACGCTGGCCGACGGCAGCGACTCCGACATCCGCCTGAAGGATGCCAAGGGCGTGATCGGCACCGTCGGTGTGGACATGAACATCAACTCGACCTGGTTCGCCCGTGCCGACGCCCGCTACATGCGCTCGCGTCCGGACGTGAAGGTCGGCGGCGAGAAGATCGGCGAAGCGAAGATGGATCCGTGGACCGTCGGCTTCGGCATCGGCGCCCGCTTCTAAGCGCTTCTGCGTCATTGTTGTACCGCGACGGGCCCTTCGGGGCCCGTCGTCGTTTCCGTCACCCGGGTTCCGCCTGTAGAGCCGAGCCCATGCTCGGCTACTTTTTTGTAGAGTCGAGCCCATGCTCGGCTGCTTTTTTGTAGAGTCGAGCCAAGCCCCCTATCCCGAGTCGAGCGGCGGGCTCCGCGCGCACTGCGATGCGTTACGTTCAATGGCGCCCACGGTCAATGGAGGCGCGGTTCGGCTCTACATAAACAAGATGCGGAGGCGCGATGGACGAGGTCGACCTGCTGGTGATCGGCGGTGGCATCAACGGTGCAGGCATCGCCCGTGATGCCAGTGGCCGTGGCCTGAAGGTACTGCTGTGCGAACAGCACGACCTGGCAGCGCACACTTCCAGCGCCAGCAGCAAGCTGATCCATGGCGGCCTGCGCTACCTGGAGCAGAGCGAGTTCGGCCTGGTGCGCAAAGCGCTGGGCGAGCGCGAAGTGGTGCGCCGGCAGGCGCCGTTCCTGGTGCGGCCGCTGTGCTTCGTGCTTCCGTGGCAACCGCACCTGCGTCCACGCTGGATGCTGCACCTGGGGCTCTGGCTGTACGACCACCTGGGCCGGCGCAGCCCCGCCTTCCCTGCATCGCGCAGCATGGATCTGCACGACGATCCGCTCGGCGCGCTGCTGTCGCCACAGCTGCGGCAGGCCTTCAGCTACGCCGATGCGCAGGTGGACGATGCGCGGCTGGTCGTCCTCAACGCGCTCGACGCTGCGCAACGGGGTGCACGCATCCTGACCGGCACGCGCTGCGTGGACCTGCGGCGCGAGCACGGGCGCTGGCGCGTTGTTCTGGAAGACACGTCCGGCGATCAGCAGACCGTGCAGGCACGGGCGGTGGCCAACGCCGCAGGCCCCTGGGCGGGCGGCCTGCTGGAGCGCATGCACGCCCGCAGCGGCAGACCTGCGCTGCGCCTGGTGCAGGGCAGCCACATCGTGCTGCACCGCCCCTGGCCCAACGACAGGGCCTGCCTGCTGCAGCAACCCGACGGCCGCGTGGTGTTCCTGCTGCCCTTCCACGACCATCTGCTGGTCGGCACCACCGACACCGACTATCGCGGTGACCCCGCACGCTGCAGTGTGCTGCCTTCGGAGGTGGACTACCTGTGCAGCGCTGCCAATGGCTACCTGCGCGATCCGATCGCAGCGGCCGAGGTGGTCTGGCAGTTTGCCGGCGTGCGCCCGTTGCTGGCCGACCCGGACCCGCGCGCGGCGAAACTGAGCCGTGACTACCGCCTGCAACTGGACGCCGACGGTGCGCCCGCGCTGCACGTGCTCGGCGGCAAGCTGACCACCTATCGGGTGCTGGCCGAGGAAGCACTGGATCTGTTGCGCCCCCATCTGCCGCACGCAGGCCCGGCCTGGACGGCGGCAGGCGACCCGTTGCCCGGCAGCGACTGGGGCGCTGCCGGGCAGGCCCGGCAGCACCTGCAGCAGCAGGCCCCCTGGCTGCCCGAGGCCCTACTGCGGCGCTGGGCAAGCGCCTATGGCAGCCGCAGCTTGGATCTGCTGCACGGCGCGCGCACCCTGTTCGATCTGGGCGAAGACTTTGGCGCAGGCCTGCACGCACGCGAGGTGGCGTTCCTGTGTGACCACGAGTGGGCCCGCAGCGCCGAGGATGTACTGTGGCGACGGAGCAAGCTGGGGCTGCAGATGGATGCGGCGCACGCGGCACGGCTGCAGGCGTGGATGGATTCACATTGCCGGTAGTGCCAGGCGCAGCCCGGCGCCGCCGATGCATTACGATTTCAACATCGCCACTGGAGACGCTGCATGACGCCCCGCTACGTGCTGGCCATCGACCAGGGAACCACCAGTTCGCGCGCGATCCTGTTCGATCGCGCCGGCGACACCGTCGGCAGTGCGCAGCGCGAGTTCGCCCAGCTGTTTCCACAGCCGGGCTGGGTCGAGCATGACCCGCGCGAGATCCTGACCAGCGTCTACGCCACGATCACCGAACTGCTCAGCCGCGAACAGATCGATCCCCGCCATATCGCGGCGCTGGGCATCACCAACCAGCGCGAAACCACTGTGGTCTGGGACCGCGCCAGCGGCCAGCCGATCCACAACGCCATCGTCTGGCAGTCGCGGCAGAGCCAGGCCATCTGCGAGCGGCTGAAGTCCGGCGGCCACGAGGCGCTGATCCGCGAGCGCACCGGCCTGCTGATCGACGCCTATTTCTCGGCCACCAAGATCCGCTGGATCCTCGATCACGTCGAAGGCGCGCAGCAACGCGCCGAGCGTGGCGAGCTGCTGTTCGGCACCATCGACAGCTGGCTGGTGTGGAATCTCAGCGGCGGCCAGGCGCACGTGACCGACTACAGCAATGCCGCGCGCACGCTGCTGTTCAACATCCATACCCTGGAATGGGACGATGACCTGCTGGCCCTGCTGGACATTCCGCGCGCGATGCTGCCGCAGGTGCGTGATTCCAGTTCGGTGTATGCGCACACTCGCCCGCAGTTCTTCTTCGACCACCCGATCCCGATTGCCGGCATCGCCGGCGACCAGCAGGCCGCGCTGTTCGGCCAGGCCTGCTTCCAGCCGGGCATGGTCAAGAACACCTATGGCACCGGCTGCTTCATGTTGATGCACACCGGCACGCAGGCCGTACGCTCGCGCAATGGCCTGCTGACCACCATTGCCTGGGGCCTGAACGGAAAGGTGGAATACGCGCTGGAAGGATCGATCTTCGTCGCCGGCTCGGTGGTGCAGTGGCTGCGCGATGGCCTGCGCATGATCGATCGTGCCGCCGACAGCCAGACCTTGGCCGCACAGGTGCCGGACAGCGCCGGGGTGTATCTGGTGCCGGCCTTTGTCGGCCTGGGTGCACCGTACTGGCGCAGCGACGTGCGCGGTGCGATGTTCGGCCTGACCCGTGGCACCCGCAAGGCCCACTTCGTGCGGGCGGCGCTGGAGGCGATGGCCTACCAGACCCGCGACGTACTGGACGCGATGCAGTCCGACGCGGGCATCTCGCTCAGTGAACTGCGCGCCGATGGCGGCGCGATCGGCAACGACTTCCTCGCCGGCTTCCAGGCCGACATCCTCGGCGTGCCGCTGCTGCGTCCGCGGCTGACCGAGACCACCGCGCTGGGGGCGGCCTACCTGGCGGGGCTGGCGGTCGGCTTCTGGGAAAGCCGCGAGCAGATCGCGGCACAGTGGGGGCTGGATCGCCGCTTCGAACCGCAGATGGCGGTGGCCCGGCGCGAGAAACTCTACGCAGGGTGGCAGCAGGCCGTGGCCGCCACCCTCGCCTTCCACGTCGATTGACATTGTAGAGCCGAGCCATGCTCGGCTGCCGTTGGTGGAATGCCGAAAACAGCAGAGCCGAGCGTGGACTCGGCTCTACAGGAAGGGCGGTGTCGACCCAGGTCGACACCCACCACAGGCATCGTCAGCGGATCAGCGCGGTCAGAACGCCGGCAGCACCGCGCCCTTGTACTTGGTCTCGATGAAGGTCTTCACCTGCGGGCTGGTCAGCGCCTTGGCCAGCTTCTGCACGCGGGCGTCGTCCTTGTTGTCCGGGCGGGCAACCAGGAAGTTCACGTACGGCGAGTCCTTGCTCTCGATCGCCAGCGCGTCCTTGGTCGGGTTCAGGCCGGCATCCAGCGCATAGTTGGTGTTGATCAGGGCCAGGTCGACCTGGTCGAGCACGCGCGGCAGCATCGCCGAATCCAGCTCGCGGAACTTCAGCTTCTTCGGGTTGGAGACGATGTCGCGCTGCGTGGCCAGCGCATTGGTCGGGTCCTTCAGCTCGATCACGCCGGCCTTGTGCAGCAGGATCAGCGCACGGCTGTTGTTGCTCGGGTCGTTGGGGATCACCACATCGGCCCCGTCACGCAGCTCGGCCAGCGACTTGATCTTGCGCGAGTACGCACCGAAGGGCTCGATGTGCACGCCCACCACCTTGGTCAGGTCGGTCTTGCGATCGCGGTTGTAGGCATCCAGGTACGGCTCGGTCTGGAAGTAGTTGGCATCCACCTGCTTCTGCACCAGCTGGTCGTTGGGCTGCACGTAGTCGTTGAACACGCGCACGTCCAGCTCCACGCCTTCCTGCTTGAGGATCGGCTTGACCACTTCCAGGATCTCGGCATGCGGCACAGCGGTGGCGGCCACCACCAGCTTCTGCGAAGGCTCGCCGGACTTGCCGCAGGCGGTCAGTGCCAGCGCAGCGGCGAACAGGGGCAGCAACAGGGTCTTCTTCATGGGCGCAATCGATCTCGGGGGGAGTTGTCAGGATTTTTCGTAGTTGGTCAGGGCCAGTTCCAGCAGTGCCTTGGCCTGCTCGCGCAGCATCATCGGCTCGACGATCTCGGCATCGGACCCGTAATGCAACACGTCCATCAACAGTTCGCGCGACACGCTGTAAGGCACTTTCAGTTCGTAGCGGCCGTCCGCGAGGAAGCGGCCCTGCTGCTTGGAGTGCCAGTGTTCGTCGGCCACCCAGCGCGCGGCCTTGGCGCTGAACAGGATGGTTGCCCAGCCTTTCGGCGCACCGGAGAAGATGCCGTAGCTGGCGCCCAGCTGCTCGTCCAGCTCGCTGTCGGCGACATCGCGGGCGGTGCTGTCGATCACCCGCGCCTTGTAGATGCGGTCCACCGCGAAGCTGCGCAGGGCCTCGCGATCATGGTCCCAGCCGTCCAGATACCAGTTGTCGCGGTAATGGGTCAGCCGCTGCGGCGATACCGTGCGCTTGGTCGCTTCGTCGGTCGAACGGGCGCGGTACTCAAAGCCCAGCTGCTTGCGTTCCAGCACCGCCGAAGCGACCGAACGGAAGCTGGCTTCATCGAACTTGCGGCCACGGTGCGGAATCACCCGGACCCGGTCCACCGGCCAGCTGGAAACACCGGCCTGGGCAGCCAGCAGGCTCTCGATGCGCTGCTGCAGCGGTGCCAGCACCGAAGACAGCACGCCGCCGCCGGTGCGGGCCAGCAGGTGCTGCGAGGCCAGCAGGGCGTGCAGCTCCTCCGAGCTCAGCCACAGGCCGGGCAACTCGAAGCGGTCGCTCTCGTCGGCCAGGTAGCGGAAGCCGGCCTCGCCATCGCCCTCGATCGGCGCCATCAGCGCATCGCGCAGGAACGCCAGGTCGCGGTAGACGGTGGCCCGGGAGCAACCGAGCTTGTCCTGCAGGGTCGCCACCGTCACCGGATAGCGTGCGGACTTGAGCAGACGATGCAGGGCGGTGATGCGTTCGTATCGGTCCATGCCCCCGATTATGTCCGAGTCTCGGGCGTTGTGGCGGACGATTGGGCTATCGTGGGCGCCCCCTGCCCCGTGGAGCGCCCGATGCGCCGGTTGTCTGTCCTGCCCCTGCTGGCCTGCCTGATGCTGGCCGCCTGCGACCGCGCACCGGCGCCCACCGAGGCGGCGACGCCCGTCCCCGCTGCCGATCCGGCACAGGCGGTGCTGTCTGCCAGCCAGCGGTTTGCGGCCCTGCGCAGCTTCCACGCCGAGCTGGAGGTGCTGGGTGCACAGCAACCGGTGCGCACCGCGATGGACTTCGTCGCCCCGGATCGCTTCCGGGTGCAGACCCCTGCCGGGCCGCAGGTGATCATCGGCGACACCATGTTCCTGCAGGCCGACGATGCGATCCGCCAGGTGCCGACCCCGCCGGGGCTGCTGGAACAATGGCGCAGCCCACTGCCGGCCGATATCCCCGCCCAGGCCCTGCAGGCCGAAGACCTGGGCGAGCAGACGCTGGATGGGGTCAGCACGCGCCACTACCGCCTGCGTGGCGCCACCGCCGGTGAACGCCTGGAGTACTGGGTGGATGCGCAGGGCCTGCCACGGCAGATCGTGCGCAGTGGCCACAACAACGGCAAACCCTTCCAGCTGCGGCTGCGGTACTCGCGCTTCAACGATCCTGCCCTGCAGGTCGACCTGCCCTGAATGGGCCCGGCCGACAACGTCTGCTGAAGCAGGCGGGACGGGCGATTCGGACGGTCATCACGCTTCCAGTATCATCACCGGCTGCCAACCGCTTCGGAGAAGCCTCGATGTCCCTGCGCGTGTCCCTGCTGGTCCCCTTGCTGCTCTGCGCCCCGCTGGCGTATGCGCAGGATGCCTCCGAACTGGCGGCGATGTCCTCGCCGTGGAGCGGCAGTGGTGGCGAACTCGGCTTCGCGTCGGCACGTGGCAACAGCAGCACCGAGAGCTTCAACGGCCGCCTGCGCCTGCGCTACACCGATGGCGACTGGGTGCACAGCATGGATCTGTTCGGCCTGCGCTCCAGCTCCAAGGTGACTGAAACCAGCGACGACGGCACCACCACCCGCCGCAACAACACTACCGCCAACCGCTACACCGGCAGTGCGGGCAGCGCGCTGCAGCTGGGCGAACATCGCCAGCTGACCGCCACGGTACGTACCGAGCGTGATGATTTCGCCACCTACGATCGCCAGAGCTCGTTCGGTCTGGGTTACGGCACCCGGCTGTGGAACACCGAGCGCTTCTCGTTCGACGCGCAGATCGGCCCCGGTGTGCGCCGCACCCACAGCACCGAGGACGACCGCACCCGCACCGGCCTGATCGGTCGTGGCCTGTTCGACCTGAAGTACTCGCTGACCGACAACACCGACCTGATCAACACCCTGCTGGTCGAATCCGGTTCGTACAACACCTTCGGCCAGAACGATTTCGGTGTCTCGGTGAGCATGAACGAGCACCTGGCGCTGAAGGCCGGCTGGCAGGCGCGTTACAACAGCGACGTCGCTGAGGACAAGCGCAAGACCGATACGCTGACCACGATGAACGTGGTCTACAAGTTCAAGTAAGCGAAACGGGCGCCAGGCGCCCGTTTTCTTTTCCGGTAGGCGCCCACCTTGGTGGGCACGATCCAGCGAACTCAGACGTTCAACAGCTCGCCGGCGCCCGCCTCCAGCAGCATCTTCGCCACGCGTTGGCCCAGCGCCTCCGGATCGCTGGCCGGGCCCACGGCGTCGGCACGCACCGCGCGGCCGTCACTGGCACTACCGACCAGGCCCTGCAGGTGCAGATCCTGCCCCTGCCACTGCGCGATCGCCGCCACCGGCACATGGCAGCTGCCGTGCAGCGCGCGGTTCATCGCCCGCTCCGCTTCCACACAGGCGCGCGTGGCGGCGTCATCCAGGCCTGCGAACAGCGCCATCAGCGCGGCGTTGCCGCCATCGCACTCCACCGCCACCGCGCCCTGTGCCGGCGCCGGCAGCCACTGCGGCGGCTGCAGGCGGGCGACGATGCGATTGCCCAGGCCCAACCGTTCCAGCCCGGCCACCGCCAGCACGATGGCGTCGTAGCCGCCGTTGTCGAGCTTGGCCAGTCGGGTGTTGACGTTGCCGCGCAGGTCCAGCAGTTCCAGGTCCGGGCGCAGCGCGCGCAGCTGGGCCTGGCGACGCAGTGACGAGGTACCGACGCGCGCACCGATCGGCAGCGCATCCAGCGACGCATACAGATTGGAGACAAAGCCGTCTGCCGGATCGTGACGGGTCAGCATCGCCGGCAGCGCGAACGGCGCATCCAGCTCCATCGGCACGTCTTTCAGCGAATGCACCGCGCAATCGGCCTCGCCCCGCAGCATGGCCAGTTCCAGTTCCTTGAGGAACAGGCCCTTGCCGCCGATGGCCGCCAGCGAGCGATCCAGCACTTCATCGCCGCGGGTGCTCATCGGCACCAGTTCCACGTGCAGATCGGGATGTGCCTGGCGCAGGCGGTCGGCGACGTGTTCGCTCTGCCAGAGGGCGAGCGGGCTCTTGCGGGTGGCGATGCGGACGGTTTCCATCCGGGCATTATCGCGCCTATCGGCAGGATACGGCCAACGGCGGAGCCCCTCGTGGCTGGGAGCAGCAGCTGGGCTTGGCCGGTCGGGGGGGCTGCGCAGGGGTAGCTGCAAGTACGTCCATGTAAGCTCGGTCGCCGCTTATTCGTGTGCGCTGTCCTGCGCACACGGCAAGACCGGGGTTGGGCGTCCGGCCCAACCCGCCCGAGGCATGCCTCGGGCCCATGCGGCTCACGCCCCTGCGCAGCCCACCCCTCCCGGCCTCTGACAGTTTCCGTGTGCGTCAGCCACGGAAGATCAAAAGAAAAAAGAAAAAAGCAGAAGCAACAGCCGACGGCTTCCGGGGTCAGATCCCTTTTCCGCAGGAAAAGGGATCTGACCCCTCTTTCCCGCCCGATAACAACAATGCCTTTGCCGTCCGTCAACGGGAAATTCGCGAGGGTGAGGCGAGATGGGCGGGCGGGACCGTTGGCGCCATGGATGGCGCCATCGAGCCCCCATGGATGGGTTTACGGCGTGTCCCGCCCGCCCATCCCGCCTCACCCAACACGCAACAGCACAGAGCCGACCAACCCGCTGTTGCTGTTGCTGTTGCTGTTGCTGTTGCTGTCGAAGCAGTCGCGGCCGCAGGCCGCGCGGAAAACCTACAGATGCCGCAATTCCTGCTTCAGCGTCGCCACGCAGCGCCGGCTCACTTCCAGCGGCTGCTTGCCATGCCGCAGCACCGCCTGCACCTGGCCACCACTGCCACGACGCAGTTCCACCAGCTCATGGCGCGCCACCAGGCAGTTGCGGTGGATGCGCACGAAGCGGCTGGCGAACTCTTCCTCCAGCGACTTCAACGATTCCTCGATCAGATCCTCGCCACGGGCGTGATGCACCACCACGTACTTTTCTTCGGCCTGCAGATAGTGGATGTCGTCCAGCGGAATCAATCGCAGGCTGCCACGCAGGCGGGCACACAGCATGCTGCGGGCCTGGCCGCCGGTGTGCTGGGGATGGCCGTCGCGGCCGGCCAGGAAGGTCCGGGCGCGTGCGATCGCCGCCGCCAGCCGCTCGGCGCGCACCGGCTTCATCAGGTAATCGATGGCCGCCGCCTCGAACGCCGACAGCGCGTGCGCATCGTAGGCGGTGCAGAACACCACCGCCGGCCGCGGCTCGAAACTGGCCAGATGGCGGGCCGCTTCCAGCCCGTCCAGACCGGGCATGGCGATATCCAGCAGGACCAGGTCCGGCTGCAGTTCGGCGCACGCGTGCAGGGCCTGCTCGCCGTTGCCGGCCTCGGCCACCACGTCCACGCCTTCCTGCGCGGCCAGCAGGCTGCGCAGGCGCTCGCGCGCCAGCGGTTCGTCATCGGCGATGACTACCCTCACGATCGTCCCCTCACTGGATCGGCACTGTCACCTGGCAGGCATAGTAGCCCTCGCTCCAGCCAGCCGTCATCCGCGCGGCGCGGCCGAAGCGCCAGGTCAGGCGGTGGCCGATGCTGTGCTGGGCATGGCCCGCCCCCTGCGCCAGGGCCAACCCGGGCACCTGCGGATCGGGCGCGGGATTGCGTACGCGGATCTGCAGTTCGCTGCCCACACAGGCCAGATGCAGCTCGATGGTGCCGCCTTCGGGCAGGCGCGAGATGCCATGCAGCACCGCGTTTTCCACCAGCGGCTGCAGCACCAGCCGCGGCATCGGCAGATCCCACGGCAGGGGTTCATCGCGCTGCCAGTGCACCCGCAGGCGATCGCCCAGACGCAGCGATTCGATCGACAGATAGCGCTCGGCCAGCTCGCACTCATCGCGCAGGGTCGAATCGCCCTCGCCCGCCCCCAGCGCGGCGCGGAACAGATCGGACAGGTCGAGCACGGCACGCTCGGCCACCGCCGGGTCGCGATGCAGCAGGCTGGCGATCAGGTTCATGCTGTTGAACAGGAAATGCGGGCGGATACGCGCCTGCAGGGCGTCGGCCTGCGCGCGGGCATTGGCCTGCACCTGCGCCGCCCAGCGGTCGCTGACATAGAAGTAGCGCAGCGCCAATGCGGTGATCAGTGCCGTGGTGGCCGCGCTGCCCAGGGTGAAGCGCCAGAAGCCGATGCCGCGCGCGAAGTTGTCGCCCAGCACGCCATACAGTGCATGGATGATGCCCGCGCACAGGATGGCGATCAGCGCGGCCAGGCCGACAGCTGCGACGGCACCCAGCAGTTCCGGCAGCTTCGACAGCGCCTGCCGCAGCAGGCACAGGCTGGCGGTCACTGCCAGCGCCAGCCACAGCGCGAAGCCGCTGGCCGATGCCAGTTCGCCCACGGTCCAGTGCCGGCTGCCATCGGGCGCCAATGCCAGCACCACCACCACCAGTTCGGCCAGGCCGAGCATGGCTGCCAACCGCGGCAAGCGGCACAGTTCCGGCATCCACGGGGTGGCAGCGCTCGCAGCCATGGCTCAGGCGACGCCCAGGCGTGCCTGCAGCCAGTCGCCCAACGCGTCGATTTCCTCGGCGCACACCTGGTGGGCCATCGGGTAGCTGTGCCACTGCACGTCCAGCCCAAGCGTGCGCAGCGTCTCGGCGCTGTGCGCGGCCACCGCCTGCGGGATCACCGGATCGCTGCTGCCGTGGGCCATGAACACCGGCACGTCCACTGCGCCATCGACGCGCGACGCGCTTTCGGCATCCGGCAGATAGGTCGACAGTGCGATCAGGCCGGCCAACGGTGCAGTGCGCGCCAGCGCGGCACTGAGGATCACCGCCCCGCCCTGCGAGAAGCCGGCCAGGAAGATGTGATCGGCGGCGACGCCGCGTTCGATCTCGCGGGCGATCAGGGCATCCAGCTGCACCACCGACTCCTGCACGCCGGTCATGTCGGCGCGCGAGCGGAAGTCCATGCCGACAATGTCGTACCAGCCGCGCATCGGCACGCCGTTGTTGATCGTGATCGGCCGCACCGGTGCGTGCGGGAACACGAAGCGCAGTGCCGGCCAGTGCGGGCGCACCAGTTCCGGCACGATCGGCGCGAAATCATGGCCGTCGGCACCGAGGCCGTGCAGCCAGATCACCGACCACTGCGGCGAGGCGCCGGTTTCCTGTTCCACCGTTTGCAGCATGTTGCGGCTCCTGTACGTTCGAGCCGCATTATGCCGCTGGCACGGTGCGATCAGTACAGCGGCGGTTGCTCGGCCGCTTCCCGGCGCAGCTGTGCGGCGCGCACCAGCACCGGCGGCGGGATGTTCTCTTCGGGGATGTCGAGCAGGCCGAGACGATGCAGGAAGGCACCCGGCCCGCGCAGCGAGGTCAGTGCCACCACCGGCACCGCCAGCACCATGCCGATCACCACCGGCGCCATCCAGGCCGCCAGCGACGGCGACACCGCCCACGCCAGCACGCCCATGAAGGCGCCGAACACGCCCAGGCCACCGTAGCCGCGCACCAGCGAAATCCACGAGATGCCACCGTCATCGCGCTGCTGGGCATCCCAGCCCGAGTCGCGGCCGGACAGGACTTCGGCCACGCCGCGCGACTGCACGTACATCACCACCGGCGCCATCAGCGCGGCCAGCACGGTTTCCACCAGCATCGACAGGAACGCCCGGATCGCGCCACCGCAGCCACGGCGTTCGACCGGGTCGAGCAGCATCGCGAAGTAACCCAGGACCTTGGGCATCAGCAGCACCGCCATGGTGGCGGCGAACAGGCGCACCACCTGTTCTTCATCCTGCGCGCGCCAGTACACGCTGGGCGACAGGTGCAGCAGGGCGTTGAAGTCGATGCCATCCTGGAACAGCGGGATGGCGATGCCGATCAGCATCAGCATCGCCCACATCGGGGCGGTGAAGTAATGGCCGATGCCGATCAGCATGTGCACGCGGCTGATCCAGTGCAGGCCACGGCTGCCCACCACCTTGCCGTGCTGCAGGTTGCCCTGGCACCAGCGGCGATCGCGCACCAGCAGGTCGGTCAGCGTCGGCGGGCCTTCCTCGTAGCTGCCGCCCAGGTAGGGCACCATGTGCGCGGCCCAGCCACCACGGCGCATCAGCGCGGCTTCCACGAAATCGTGGCTGAGCACGTGGCCGCCGAACGGCTTGCGCCCCGGCAGCTCCGGCAGGCCGGCGTGGTCGGCGAAGGCCCGGGTGCGGATGATCGCGTTGTGCCCCCAGTAATTGCTTTCGGCACCGTGCCACCAGGCCACGCCACGGGCGATCACCGGGCCGTACACGCGCCCGCCGAACTGCTGCATGCGCGAGAACAGGGTGCGGCCGCCGATGACCGATGGCAGGGTCTGGATCAGGCCGACGTCGGCGTTGTGCTCCATGCCGGCCACCAGGCGCACGATGCTGTCACCGGTCATCAGGCTGTCGGCATCCAGGATCAGCATCTGCGGGTAGGCACCGCCGAAGCGGCGTACCCAGTCGGCGATGTTGCCGGCCTTGCGCGCGCTGTTGTCACCACGGCGGCGATAGAACAGCCGCGCCTGGCCATCGGGCACCAGCTCGCGCAGCTCGGCGAACACCTGCTCTTCGGCACGCGCGATGTCCTCGCGGCGGGTATCACTCAGCACGAAGAAATCGAAACGCTGCAGCTGGCCGGTGGCCGCCACCGATTCGTAGATCGCGCGCAGGCCGGCCAGCAACCGGCGCGGGTCTTCGTTGTAGGTGGGCATCAGCAGCGCGGTGCGGCTGTGCACGGTCGGCAGCGGCTTGTCCGGATCGATGCCCAGGCGGTAGCCGCGGTCGAACACGGCCGTCAGGAAGCCGGCCACGGCACTGGCGAAGGACAGCGCGATCCACGCGAACAGGCCGACGAACAGCACCAGCAGGCAGGCCTCCAGCACGCTGATGCCATTGCCGGACAGCACCCGCCACATCATCCGGGTAGCCACGGCGGTCATCGCTGCAGTGCCGCCGAGGATGTAAAGGCGACGCAGCCCGATCATGCGCGGCGAGGTGCGATGGCGCCGGACTTTCAGCGCGCCTTCGCGCAGCGTCTGTTCGGGCATCACCAGTGGCGCTTCGGCGGGCAGCAGGGCCCAGCCCGCGTCGGGACCGGCCGTGACCGGTTCCGCGTCGATGGTTTCACTCCCCATGGCCGCCTACTCCCTGCAGGCCGCAGGACCGGCCGTCCCGGCCGGGCTGCATGCACCAAGGTTCCTGGCACGCATTCCCGGCGTCCGCACTTGTCCTGTCTGCCACGGCGTCACGCCGCGCAGTCGATGTCTGTCACTACCGGAACCCACACGATCTCCAACGGGGCGGAATCGAAAAATGCGGCTCAGTCTATGGCTCCGAATGTAAGCCGGGTGCGAAGGTCTACGCCGGGAAATCTCCCCATTCAGCAATCAGCAGGCGAACCGCGGCACGCAGCCCGGGAATGTCGATTCATCCCGGGAAGTACTGGATCGTAACAAACGAGAACGGTTATCATTCCGTTAACCAGGCAGGTCACCGCGCTCCGCGCACCGGACCCACCCAGCTGCGCCGGACCTACCGCGCGCCCGACGACCCAGGGAAGGGGTGGCTGCCTGCTGTCTGCGTGCGCCTGCTGCTTCCACCGGGTCTCTCCTCTCCCTTGGAAGCCGTCATGTCCCCTCTCCGTTCCGCGCGCCTGTCGCGCACCCGACTGGCCAGCGCCCTGGCCACCGCCTGCCTGCTGACCCTGCCTGCCCTCGCCGCCGCTGAAGCCAGCGCCGACGCCTCGACCAAGGACCTGGATACCGTGGTGGTCACCGCTTCGGGCAACCAGCAGTGGATCAAGGATGCCCCGGCCAGCATCAGCGTGATCAGCCGCGAAGACATCGAGCGCCAGCCGGTGCACGACCTGGCCACCCTGCTCAGCCGCATTCCGGGCGTGACCGGTGGGCTCAGCGCCGCCGGTGAGCAGTCCAAGATCAAGCTGCGCGGGATGCCGTCCAACTACACGCTGGTGCTGGTGGACGGCAAGCGCATGGGCAGCTCGGCCTCGACCAACTACCGCCCCGACCTGGGCCGCCAGGACCTGAACTGGATTTCGCCCGATCAGATCGAGCGCATCGAAGTGGTGCGCGGTCCGATGTCCTCGCTGTATGGCTCGGACGCGATGGGCGGGGTGATCAACATCATCACCAAGCGCATCGGCGACAGCTGGAACGGCAGCGCCACCCACAGCTACACGCGACCGCAGGATGGCGACCGTGGCGACACCCAGCAGATCGGCGCGACCTTCTCCGGCCCGCTGGGCGAGCGCTTCGGCCTGCGCATCGGTGCCAACAGCATGCGCCGCGATTCGGACCGCTCCAACGGCGACGTGTATGGCAACGCCTACGCCGGCGAGAAGGACCGCAATGTCGACGCGCTGCTGCAGTGGAAGCTGAGCGAGGCACAGGAAGTGTCGCTGGAAGCGGGTCATGGCGTGCAGCAGGCCTTCATCGCCCAGGCGCTGGAAAAGCAGGACGAGGGTGCATGGGGTGCCAGTGAGCTCAAGCGCAGTTCGCTGGCGTTGAACCACGACGGCAAGTGGGATTTCGGTACCTCCAAGCTCAGCGCGTACTGGACCGAGTACAAGAACGATATCGGCGCTACCGGTCGCTCCGAGGCAACCGATACGATCATCGAAGGCAGCCTGAGCACGCCCTTCACCCTGGGCGTGGACCACCAGTTCGCGGTGGGCGGCCAATGGAAGCGCCAGGAGCTGACCAACACCGACACCATCGGCCAGGCACCGATCGACTACGCCGGCAAACCGGTGGTCGGTTCCACCCTGGAAGTGGATACCTGGGCGCTGTTCGTCGAAGACGAGCTGAAGCTGCACCGCACCCTGGCCCTGACCCTGGGCGCGCGCCTGGACCACCATGAGCAGTTCGGCAGCCATGTCAGTCCGCGCGCCTACCTGGTCTGGCACCCGAGCGAGCAATGGACAATCCGTGGCGGCGTCTCCAAGGGCTTCCGCGCGCCGAGCCTGACCGAGAATTCGCCCAGCGCGGCGACCCAGTCCGGCGGCCGCGGCTGCACCTCGCTGTACCCGCTGGGCTACGTGCGTGGCGGCTGCTACATGGCCGGCAACCCCGACCTCGACCCGGAAACCAGCACCAACCGCGAGATCGGCGTCAGCTTCGACAACGATCTGGTCGACGCCGGCCTGACCTACTTCCATACCGACTTCAGGAACAAGATCGAATACGAAGCGCTGGGCTTCTTCAACGGTTACTGGTGGACGCGCATGAGCAACGTGCAGCGCGCGCGCACCAGCGGCATGGAAGGCAACCTCAACTTCCGCTTCGGCGATCACTGGCGCTGGCGCACCTCGGCGACCTGGATGAAGGAAGCCAAGAACCTGACCACCGGCCGCAACCTGATCGACACCCCGGAGTTCTCAGGCTATTCGTCGTTGGACTGGACGCCGAACACGGTGTTCTCCAGCAGCCTGTCGGCGCAGTACACCGGCAAGCAGACCGGCGTGGTCAATACCTTCCTGAAGGCCTACACGCTGTATGACCTGACCGCTGCCTGGAACGTCAACGAGGTGCTGACCCTGCGCGGCGGCGTCAGCAACCTGGCCGACAAGAAGCTTTACGCCGACGGCGCCACCGACTACTTCGTGGCGGGCCGCAGCTACTTCCTCAGCATGACCGCGCGCTTCTGACGCGCACTGTGATCGCGCTGGCAACAGGCCAGCGCGATCGCGGCTGGTTTCCCAGGCTCAGTCGTTTTCCAGCACCGCCGGCGCCGCATCGCGGCTGGCCGCGATGCGTGCACGGTCCATCGCCACCGCCAGTTGCTGGCGGGCGAGCAGTTGTTGTGCCTGCACCACTTCGGGTGTCGGCAGGAGCACCGGTCCGGGTGCGTTTTCCGGTGTAGCGGGTGTGGTCATGCAACCTCCATGGACATACCGCTGCTACCCATGAAACACCGGGGTGGCAGCGGAACTGCGCACCCTATCCTAAAAACAAGGCGGATGGGTGACGGTGCGGCACCGGGACGCAAGCCCTTCGCGGTAGGAACGTCACAATTTTGACGCTCCAAGCTGGTTTGCTGAATGTGACTCACTTATCATGAAAACGTTTTCCTAACAGGGAAGTCCCTACTCACATGAATACCGTTGACCTCAGCCGCTTCAGCCCGAAGTGGCAGTTCCGCTTCAACTTCTTCCAGCAGCACGGCGCCCCCAAGGAGCCCGGCTTCAAGCAGGCGTGGAAGGCGCTGTCCTTCGGCGACCGCCTGAAGATCAACCTCAACTTCTTCGCCTTCTTCTTCGGCGCGATCTATCTGTTCATCCTGGGCATGTGGCGCAAGGCGCTGGTGGTGATCGGCATCAACATCGTGCTGATCGCGGTCAGCCTGGTGCTGCCGGACATCGTGGCCCGTGCACTGTTCATCGCGATGAACTTCCTGGTGGCGTCGAGCACCAACTACAGCTACTACCTGGAACAGGTGAAGGGCAACACCAGCTGGAACCCCTTCGAAGGCATGTTCTAAGCCGCAGCGCTCGACAGCGCAGCAGCACATCGACGCCCGGCCTCGGCCGGGCGTCGTCGTTCACGGCCCCGGTCAGGCAGCGCGCAACGTGGCCGTCGGGCGGTTGTCGGCCTGCAGGCGGAAGCGTGACACCGCAACCGCCAGCTGCTCGGCCTGTTCTTCCATCGCCCGCGCCGCCGCCGTGGCTTCTTCCACCAGCGCAGCATTCTGCTGGGTGGTCTCGTCCATCTGCACCACGGTCTGGTTGACCTGTTCGATACCGGCCGACTGTTCGCGCGAGGCGGCCGAGATCTCGGCCATGATCTCGTTGACCCGGCCGACCTGGCCGACGATCTCCTGCATCGTGCGGCCGGCGCCATGCACCAGCTGCGCACCGGCGCCGACATGGCCGACCGAGGCGTCGATCAGCTCCTTGATCTCCTTGGCTGCGCCTGCCGAGCGCTGTGCCAGCGCGCGCACCTCACTGGCGACCACCGCAAAGCCACGGCCCTGTTCGCCCGCGCGCGCCGCTTCCACCGCTGCGTTCAAGGCCAGGATGTTGGTCTGGAATGCGATGCCATCGATCACCGAGATGATCTCGGCGATGCGCTGCGAAGAAGTCTCGATCTGCTCCATGGTCTGCACCACCTGGCTGACCACCTGCCCGCCTTCGCTGGCAACGCCTGCGGCCGAGGCCGCCAGCTTGTTGGCCTGCAGGGCGTGATCGGCGTTCTGGCGCACGGTGGAGGTGAGCTCCTCCATGGACGCGGCGGTTTCTTCCAGGTTGGCCGCCTGCTGTTCGGTGCGGCGTGACAGGTCGCTGTTGCCCGACGCGATCTCGCCTGCGGCCAGGCGGATGCTGGAAGCGGACTGCTGGATCTGGCCGACGATCTGGGTCAACTGCTGCACGGTGCTGTTGGCATCATCGCGCATCACCGCGAACACCCCGTGGAAGTCACCCTCCATCCGCGTACTGAGGTCACCGGCGGCGATGGCGCGCAGCAGCGTCGACAGTGCGGCCAGGTTGTGGTCACTGACCTGCATCATGGTGTTCAGGGTTTCAACCATGCGGCGGAAATCATGCTCGAAGCGCTGCGCATCGCCGCGCACCGCGAAATCGCCCGCTGCTGCGGCGGCGGCCAACTGCTGGATCTGCTCGTTGATCGCCGCCAGGTTGCTCTTGGTGGTTGCCATGGCCGCAGTGAATACCGCCTTTTCGCCCGGCAGTGCCTCCATGTCCACGCTCAGGTCGCCCACCGCGTAGCGCTGCATCACCTCGACCAGGCGCTGGGTGACCGCGTTGCTGTCGGCCACCAGCTGGTTGCTGTCGGCCACCATGCGGCCGTACTCGCCCGGGAACACCGAGGCATCCATGCGGTAGCTGATTTCACCGGCATCATGGCGACGCGCCATCTCCGCCTGTGCGGCCATCACCGCCTGCAGCTGGCCACGCATGCCCTGCATCGCGTCCAGCAAGCGGCCCACTTCGTCGTTGCCCAGCACCGGCATGGCGGTATCCAGCTTGCCCGCGGCCACGTCGCCGGCGATGCGTACCGCCTGCGCCAGCGGGCGCACGGCCAGCCGCTGCAGCAGCAGGTAGACACCGCCGCTGAGCACCAGCGCGGCCACCACACCCACCAGCAGGATGATCCACAGCAGCTCACGGGCCTGCGCGATGATCACCGCGTGCGGCACCACCACGCCCAGCGCGAAACGCTGCGGCGCGTCACCCACCTGCAGCGGTACGTACAGGCGGACGTTGCCGGCAGCGTCGGGCTCGAACGCTTCGTACGTCTTGTCGGCGGCGATCTGCGCCAGCATACCGAGGGTGGCGGCATCGGTGCGCGGCTTGCCGATCTCGGCAGCATCGGCCGAGGCCAGCACCACGCCCTTCGGCGACAGCAGCTCGACACGGCCGGCACCCATCGGCGTCAGCGTGGCCAGGTGCTTCTGCAGCGCGTCCAGCGAGAAGTCGACGGTGAAGACACCGAGGAAGGTACCGTTCTCGACGATCGGCGTGCTGAGCGTGCTCATCAGCACCTGCTTGCCGCCGATGTCGTAGGCATACGGTTCACTGACCAGCGGCAGCTTGTCGCGGCTGGGCACCATGTACCAGTTGCCCGAGCCGCTGGGCGTCTCGGTGTAGTCGGTCATCGTCGACTGCTGCGGCTTGCCGTCCTGCCAGGCCCAGTAGCTCATGTAGCGGCCGGTGGCGTCGTGCGCCTCGCTGTTGACGAACTCGGCGTCCTTGCCGTCGAAGGCATTGGCCTCCCACATGGTGCTCTTGCCCAGCCATTCCGGGTGCGCGTGCAGCTGCTCGCCGATGACACTGGCCAGGCTGGCGCGATCGGGCACATCACCGCGCGCACGCTGGGCCAGCACGGTTTCCACCATCGCATCGTTGCTGGCGAAGGCCGTGCCCAGGTCGGCAGCCACCTGGCGCGCCTCGGCACGGGCTTCGCTGGCCATGGTCTGCCGCGAGGACGACACCAGCGCCGAACTGGCCTGGTGATAGATCAGGAACGCGGTCGCGCCGAAGCACAGCAACGCGATCACCGCGGTGCCCAGCATCAGCTTGTGGGCGATGCTGCCGGGGCGACGGGCAGCGACGGAACGGGAAGGAGGCATGGAAGGATCCGCAGGCAGTTCAGGTCGACCGGTGCCACCAGGGCACCGCGCAGATGCGCGATCCATCGCGCGGGCCGCCTGCCCCGCCGGATCGGACCCCGGCGCGGGAAGGCGCGCACCGGGTTAGCGGCCATGGCCGGGCGAGGTTGAGGCCCACCGCGCGGACAAACCTGAACCTGCTCAGCTGCGGCCGTCGACGCAGGCCTGTGCCGCTCGCCTGTTCTGTCCGGCGCCTTTATTCGGCGACGCGGTCGCGGATCCATTCCGCACGGGGCAGGACCTCGATGCTGCCCGCGGCGTACTGCTGCAGGACGTCCTCTGGACCGAACCGCGGCTGCCAGCCCAGTGCTGCACGCATCCGGCTGCTGTCGTAGACCCTGTCGATGCTGAGCGGCAGAGGCCAGCCACGGCGCTCGAACTCGGCCAGCAGCAGCGGTGCGCGGCGCGCCAGCACCTGGCGCGGATCGGCGGCCAGCTGCAGGCAGTCCTCGCGCCGGAAAGGCGTCGGCGCACAGGCGAGGTAGCGCTGGAAGGGCGCGCCTTCATCGTGAAGCAGCGCGGCATGGGCGCTGGCCACGTCGCGCGCGTCGATACCGCGGTGCAGGCGGAACATCGCCATGCGGTCAGGCGGCTCGGGGAAGCAGCGTGCCATCCGCAGCACGCGCACGGTGAACGTTGCACTTGCCGCCGCTTCGGCAGCGGCCTCGGCCTGCAGTTTGGTGCGGTGGTAGATCGTGCGTGGCAGCGGCTCGGTGTCCTCGTCGATCCAACGGCAGCCGCCCGACACCACGGCATGGCCGTACAACGCCGTGGTGCTGGTCAGCACGAAGCGCTGCACGCCGGCCTCGCGCGCCAGCTGCAGCAGGTTCGCGGTCGCCTCCACGTTGATCTGCTGGAACACCGTGTCAGGCACCAGGCCCACGTGCGGCGCGTGCAGCGCCGCGGTATGGATCACGGCGTCGACCCCCTGCACGGCGCGTTCCAGCGCCCGGCGATCGGTGACATCGGCAATCACGCGCGTGGTGGCGAAGGGACTGCGGTCCAGCCCCACCACCTCATTGGCACCCGCCAGCGCACCGAAGATCGCGCGCCCTATCCGCCCGGAACTTCCGGTCAACAGAATCTTCATTGAATCCATTCACTCGACAGCGCCCGGGACCTACCGGGATGCCTCGATTCTAGGCAAGCCCGATGGCATCGGCGATAGGAACCGATGACATTCTGCATGCCATCGCCGTCGGGTCGGCGGCGCTTGGCCCGGCAGCAGGCACTCACGCCTCCGAGCGGGCCGACACCAGCCGCAGGAAGGCGTCGTTCTGGTAGCGGCTCATGCGCAGCTGCTGGCCGTTCTCCAGGGTGAGTACGTGATGGCCATTGAACCAGGGGTGGATCGTCCTGACCCGCGCGATGTTGACGATGGCCGAGCGATGCACCCGGGCGAAATGCCTGGGATCCAGCCGTTCAGCCAGGCTGTTCATGGTTTCGCGAAGCTCGTGCACGCGATCGGCCAGATGCAGTTGCACCGTATTGCGATTGGCGCGGATCCAGAGGATGTCCTGCACCGCCAGCAGCAGCATCGCCTCGCCATCACGTACGGCAATACGCTGCAGATGATCCTCGCGCCTGCGCAGTACATCCAGCGCCTGCAGCAGGCGCGTGTTGTCGGCGGCATTGGCGGCCTGGGCCAGCCGGCACTTCGCGCGCAGCAAGGTGGCCGCGAAACGCTCGCGACTGAAGGGCTTGACGAGGTAATCCAGTGCATTGGCCTCGAATGCGCGTACCGCATACTGCTCGTAGGCGGTGACGAATACCGTGGCCGGCATCCGCGCGGCGCCGATGGTGGCCAGCACGTCCAGACCGGTGATGCCAGGCATCTGCACATCCAGGAACACCAGGTCCGGCGACTGCGCGCGGATGGCTGCCACGGCAGACACTCCGTCACCGCACTCGGCTACATGGTCGATGTCCGCATCACCGTGCAGCAGGCGCGTCACCGCGCGCCGGGCGATCGGCTCGTCGTCCACCACCAGCACGCTCAGGCTCATGCGGCACTACCGTGCACGACAAACTCGGGAGCGTCATCGGCATCGTCCAGCATCCGCAGTGGCAACCGCACCCTGCAGGCCACACCGTGCGGCCAGAGCAGGTCCAGGCGCACCTCGGCCGCATCGCCGTACAGCTCGCGCAGGCGCAGCCGCGTATTGGACAGGCCGATGCCATGACCACCGGGCGCCCCGGGCTGCTGCAGCGTGCTGTTCTGGTTGCGCACCTCGATGCACAGCATGTCACCGTCGCGGCGGCCCTCGATCTCGATGGTGTCCTCGCCGAGGTTGCGGCCGATGCCATGGCGCAGCGCGTTTTCCACCAGCGGCTGCAGGATCAGGCTTGGAACCGCGCCATCCAGCAGTTCCGGTGCAACATAGATGCGGCTGTGCAGGCGATCCTTGAAGCGCGTGCGCTGGATGCCGAGGTACAGCTCGATCAACTCCAGTTCCTGGCGCAGGCTGATTTCCTGGCCGTCGTAGTCTTCCAGAAAAGCGCGGAGCAGCTCGCTCAGACGCAGCAGCATGTCTTCGGCACTGGCCTTGTCTTCATCCAGCAGGGTGACGATTGCGTGCAGCGTATTGAACAGGAAATGCGGCTGCAGCTGCGACTTCAACGCCAGCAACCGCGACTGCGCCAGCTCGGTCGCCAGCCTGCTTGCCTCTATCTCGCGGCGCACCTTTTCCTGCTGGAAATGCAGCGCCTGCTGGATCGCGAAAAGTGCCCAGTAGGTCAGCAGGCCCAGCGCGAAATGCTGGGCAATGAAATACCACAGCTGCTCGCCAAAACTGCTGGGCTCGAACCAGGTGGACACCAGGGCCCCCACCACCATCGCCAGCCCGGTGACCCCCACGCTGGCCAGCAGCTGCACCCCCAGACCGGCCAGCCTTCGCTCCGGCCGCAGCGGATAGCGTTCGCCCAGGGCGAACACCAGCGGCGCCAGCGCCGCCCAGGTGAACCACTGGATCATCGACCAGCGCAGGTAGACCTCAAATGGAAACGACTGGCCCTGCAGGCTGTGGCTCAACACCTTCTGCAGGGTGAAAGCGAACGCAACCGCCAGCCACAGCAGCAGGTAACGCAGCACGTCGATCTGGGTATGGCCAAGGCGGATCTTCATCGCATGCGTCCCGGTGCCCGGAGCGGGCCAGCGCCATCTTAGGCACAGCGTGGCCGGCAATGAAGCGCGGCGAGGGCCGATTGCGATTGGTCCCGCTGTCGCGACGATTCGTCCCGGATCGATTGCGGGCGCGTAGCCTCCACCGCCAGATGGCGATGTCCCCAATGGAGATCCCGCATGTACAAGTCCCGCACCCTGCTCGCTACCAGCCTGTTCTGCATTGTCGCCAGCGCGACTGCGGCGCCGCTGCACTACCTGACCCTGATCAACCGTGCCCATGCACCTGCCACGTCGGTGGAAGTCGCGGTGAGCGAAACCGACGCATTCCATGCCTTGGCATTGGCCGGGCCCATCGCAGGAGGTGGAGGCCAGGCGACCGTGGCACTACGCGGGACCGGCTGCCGCGTCGATCTGCGCATCACTTTCAACGATGGGCGCCGCATCCTGTACAGCAGCACCGATGTCTGCCGCGGTGACCGCCTGCTGATCTCGGCGCTTCCCGCGCGGTAACCGGTTGTCAAACGCATGCGCAGGGCATGTGAGTCCGATGCCGCCAACGTCCACCTGCCGTTAGCCCGCGATGTGGAGCATGAAGCCGTCGCTGACGGCGGCATCCCATTTCGCACCCGGAGACCGGCAATGGCCAACTCACGCACTGGCAGCAGCAACCGTGGTTTTGCCTCGATGGACGAGGACAAGCAGCGCGCGATCGCGTCGAAAGGGGGGCGCGCCGCCCACGCATCCGGCAATGCACACCAGTTCAGCCCGGATGAGGCCCGCGTGGCCGGCCGCAAGGGTGGTGAAGCCATCAGCCAGGATCGCCAGCACATGGCCGCGATCGGGCGTGAAGGTGGCCATGCCCGGCATGCCGCCACCCGTCAGCAACAGCAACAGCAACAGCAACAGCAGGACATGCCCGGCAACCCTGACGGCAGCCAACAGGGTTGAGCGATCACTGCCCGCGTCGAAGGGCGGATCAGCCGCAGTCTTCAAGTCAGCGGTGGGCGAGGATGTTCAACAGGCGCCCGAACGGGTCGCGCACGTAGAAGCGACGCACGCCCCATGGCTCTTCGGCCGGGCCATATTCAAGAGCGATGTTCGCGCGTCGCAGGCGTTCAAGCACGCCCTCCAGGTCGTCCACTTCGATCGAAAGATCCGGCACCGGCGTACCCGATCCACCTTCGCTGGCAATGCTGAGCTGTGCCAGTGCAGTGCCCTGCCCCCCGTAGGTGACGATCCAGCCGTGGTCCATGACGATGTCCATGCCGAGAATGTCGCCGTAGAACGCAGCCGCCTGCGCAGGATCGGCACTGGCGATGTTGGCGACGACGCGTTTTACAGCCATGTGGCGGCTCCAGACGATCACGACTGCGGACCACGTGCCTGCGGCCGGGTGGAAAGGGGGCCTTGGATCGGGCCCCCCAATGCGAACGGTATGCAGGCCTCAGACGGCGCCGCACCTGTCCATGACACAGCGATCGTATTCGAACTGGCACTCCATGGCATCACCGCCGCCGGAAACGCAGGCCTGGTACGCCTTCCAGCACGGGAAGTCGCACGGCTGCACCGGACCGGCCACTGCCACCGAACCGGTACACGCAAGTGCAAACACTGCAGCAGCGATCACTTTCCTGATGACTCGCATCGATATCACTCCCTGATAGGCCTGGTGACTCCAGGCCGCATCACCCTACCCGCGTGTGCGGGAGAGGAAGTGAAAGCACCAGTTCAGCTTGCCAGCAGCTGTAGATGGCGCAGCTGCGCGCGCAGCTCCGCGATGTCGTGCCACGGCAGTATCGGCGAGTTCCCGCGCTCATCGGGAGGGTTGCCGGGAAGACCATCCGACCAGCCACCCGCGCCCACCAGCGGCAGCAACGGCCGCTTGTGCAGCCAGGCCAGACATACCTCGGAAATCGTACCTGCGCGCCCGCCGATGACGATGCAGGCATCGCCGGCCAAGGCCATGATCAGGTTGCGGGCATCGCCCATGCCGCAGGGCACCACCACCGTTGCCGGCCAGTCCGCTGCGGGCATGCTGCCTTCCGGAATCACACTCAGCACCGTGCCGCCAGCTGCGACTGCATGCTCGGCTGCCACCCGCGTGGCCGGGCTGCCGCAGCCGCTGACCAGGGTGATCCCACTTTCGGCGAGGAATCTCCCCGCCTGTGCAGCAAGGTCGAATGCCGGTGAGCCGGGGTCGGCACTACCAAGGATCGCGATCTGGGGCTTGCGGAAGGATGGTGTCATGGCGCGACCTGGCAATGGGAAGAGAAGCAGGGAGGCAGAGTCGATCAACACAGCGCGCTCGATTGCCCGAGGCGGGACAGTATCACGCTCATCCATCCCTCTCTGATGCTGGCTGCTCACTCCACGACCGTCGCAGCATCGCCAAGCCAACCAGGCTCAGCGCCGGCAGCAGCAGTCCATAGGCCACCAGCGGCCAGACCGTGTCGCCCGGCAGCAGCAGCGTCGCGAGCGTGCCAAGCGTGGCCACGATCAGGCTCTGCACGGCGTAGTACAGCGCCACCGCCGTGCCGGAAGCATCGGAAAAATCGCGCAAGGCACCGTTGGCCGCAACCGCAACGACCATCACGATGCCGATGGCGACCAGCCACATCGGCAGCACGACACTGGCAGATGACGGCGGCAGCATCGCCGCCATCGCCATGACCAGCACGCCGCCGATCATCACCATCAACCCACGCAGGAAGCTGCCACCCATGCCCCATCGCCCGATGAACCACGCGGCAAAGCGCGAGGTAACGATCATCACCAGCGCAACGGTCGCGAAGGCCAGGCTGAAGCCCATCGGCGAATAGCCTGCGCGCCCCATCAGCACACGCGGGGCGATCGAGAAGAACACGAAGAACGTGCCCATCGCTGCACTGAATCCAAGTGCGTGGACCCAGAACCCGGCATTGCCGAGGATGCGTGCGAAGGCTGGCGATGCGTGGCCGTGCTGTGGTGGCCGCGTTTCCTGCCAGCCCCGGCATGCACGCGCACCCGCCAGCAACCCCAACACACCCAGCGCGATGAAGATGGCCCGCCAGCCCAGCGCGTAGGCGATCAACGCGCCTAGAATAGGGCCGAGTGCCGGCACGAATGCCAGCATCGAGGCGAACAGACCATAGAGCGTGGCACCCTCGGCCGTATCGGCATACACGTCGCGCACCGTGGAGAAGGTAGCCACCAGTGCGGCCGACGCCCCAACCGCTTGCACGCCGCGCCACGCAAGGAACGCCCCACCACCACTACACGCGGCGAGCGCGAACGACGCCAGCGTGAACAGCAACGCGCCCATCAGCAGCACAGGCCGTCGCCCGATCCGGTCCGACAGCGGGCCGAAGATCAGCTGACCCAGCCCGAGTACGAGCATGTACAGACTCAGCGTCAACTGGATGATGGCAGGCGATGTGCCGAGTGCATCCGGCATGGCCGATACAACAGGCAGGTAGATATCCATGGCCAGCGAGGCCAGGAGGTCGAAGGGAGCCATCAACGCGATGGCGGCCGGCAGGGAATGGGCCCAGCGAAGGGCCTTTCGATCAGACATGGGGAAACATCCGCTCAGGAGGAAATCCGGCGGTGATCAACCCATTGCGTGGAATCCGCAGGAAAAGACCACCGCAACAACGTGCGTACCGTTGTTGCGGCTCAGCGGACTGTCTGCGGACCGTTCCCGTTGTTCATCTGATGATCCGGTGGAAGATCGAATACGGCCAGTGTAGCAAGGCAATTAGGGGTAACCGGCAACGGCGTCCGGCACGGCGTCAGGGCAAGAGCAGCATGTCGATGCGTCTGGAGGGCGTGCACCGCACCTGCTCGATGAGCCGGCGGACCACCGGCGAGGTTTCCTGTTCGCGGTACAGCGCAGCGATGGTCGAGGCGATGACCGGCCCCGCGATCGGCAGATAGACCACGCCCGGCAGCAGCAGCGTGCGCTGCAGTACCGACGGTACGATCGCCACCGCCCCATCGCCCACCGAGACCTGCGCGAGTACGGCGGCAAGATGGCCGGGACGGGAGCGGATGTCCGGCACGAATCCGCCACGGCGGGCGACTTCCAGCGTGCCTGCCGGCTGCTCCGGCATGATGAATGCCTCCTTTGCCAGCAGCGCCGGCTGCACCGGCGACGCCGCGCGGGCCAGCGCGTGCGATGCCGGCAACGCTACGCAGAACTGGTCTTCGATCAGGATGTGCGAACCGAGCGCATCGGGAATTTCCATAGGAAGCCTGCAGAACACCACATCGATGCGACCGTCCAGCAGCAGGTCCGGCAGGTCGGCCATCGGCCATTCGCCGACCTGCACAACCACATCGGGCGAGGCGCTGCGGAACCGCTGCAACTGCTCCTGCAGCGCGCCCGCATGGACCGCCGAACCCACATAGCCGATCTCGATCCTGCCGATCTCGCCGCGACCGGCGCGGCGGCCCACGGCCTCTGCCTGCTCGAACTGGCGGAGCACGTTGCGCGCTTCGGCCAGGAAGATCGCGCCGGCCGAGGTCAGTGTGACCTCGCGTCGGCTGCGATCGAACAAGGGCGTACCCAGGCGACGCTCGATCTCCTGGATCTGCACGCTCAGCGTCGGCGTAGCGATGCCCAGGCGCAGCGCGGCGCGTCCGAAATGCAGCTCCTCGGCCAGTGCGACGTAGTACTGCAGATGTCGACGGTCCATGCGCGCCCGGTCGTTAGGTTTGACCTAACGTACTTCAAGAACACGGGCAATGAAACAAACGATCGAAGCTGCTTGAATGGGGATTCTTCTTCCACCCGAGTACCTGGTGCCCCTCTCCCCTCCCCGCCGCAGGCCGCCCAACTGGATCCTGATCATCGCCTCGCTCGGCTGCACGATGACGGTGCTGGAAACCAACGCCGTGGCCGTTGCGTTGCCGACCATCGCGCGGGACCTGCAGGCTGACTTCGCCGACATCGAATGGGTGATCAGCTGCTACATCCTGTCCTTCACCTCGCTGCTGCTCCCCGCCGGTGCCATTGCCGATCGCCATGGTCGCAGGCGCGTGCTGCTGATCGGCATCGCACTGTTCGCCATCTCATCGCTGACCTGTGCGTTGGCACCTACGGCCAGCGCCCTGTATGTGGCCCGCGCGTTCCAGGGCGTGGGCGCGGCCTTCCTGCTGGCGCCGTCACTGTCGGTGATCGGCCACGAGTTCCACGAGGGCAAGCAACGCGACGATGCCTGGGCCTTCTGGGGCACGGCAATGGGCATGATGATGGTGCTCTCGCCACTGATCGGCGGGCTGTTGTCCTCGCTGTGGGGATGGCGATCGGTGTTCATCGCGATCCTGCCCTTCCTCGCCTTCCTGGCCTACGGCGCGATCCGCTGGGTTCCCGACTCCGCCGACACGGTGGTACGACCGCTCGATCCGCCCGGCATCATCACCTTCAGCATGGCGATCTTCGGCATCGTGTTCTTCCTCGTGGAAGGACTCGCGCAGGGATGGACATCGGGGGTGGCGCTGGCCGGCCTGGGCCTGGGCGTCGCAATGGGTGCGCTGTTTGCCTGCATCGAACTCAAGCGTCGGCATCCGATGGTCGACCTGCGGCTGCTTGCCAGCCCGCGTTTCGTCGGTGCACTCATCGCCATGATCGGCTACGCGGTCAGCGCGCAGGTGATGGCCTCGATGCTGCCGCAGTACCTGCAGAACGGCGTCGGCCTGAGTGCCCTGGCCACGGGTGCAGGCATGCTGCCGTTCGCTGCGGCGATGCTGCTGTTCCCCAGCGTTGGCAGGCGCCTGGGCCGACGGTTCTCGAGCGAGATGGTGCTGGCCACCGGCCTGTCGGTCACTGCCGCTGGCAACGCGCTGGCCGGTATCGGCGCGTGGCACCACATGCCGACGGTGGCGCTGCTGGCGATGGTCATCATCGGCGCAGGCGGTGGCATCCTCAACGGCGAAACCTCCAAGGCCATCATCGGCTCGGCACCTCGTGACCGCGCAGGCATGGCCTCGGGCATCAGCGCCACGACGCGCTTCGTCGGCATCCTGCTCGGCTTCACGGTGCTCTCCAGCGCCTTGACCGTCGGCATCCGCGCCGGACTGTCAGCACGCGTTCCCGCCGACGACGTCATGCGCCTGGCTGACAGCATTGCCACGGGTGCACTGACCAAGGGAGCCTCGATCGATCTCGCACGGGCGATCTACAGCCAGGGGTTTGCCACATCCCTGTGGACCGCCGCCGTTGCAGCGACGCTGGCCAGCCTGTCCGTTGCCCTGCTAAGGAAGCGTGACTGACGGCAGGTGGTAGCAGGCGCAGAAACGGCCAGGGCAGCACGAAGCTGCCCTGGCCGTGGCGATGTGGGGGCGATCGCCAGATGCGATCAGGCAGCCTTCATCGCGTGCTTGCGATCACGCATCACCGCATGGCATTCCTGCACGTCCGGCAGCCACTGGGTCACTTCCTGGCGCACCGCCGGCGGCAGGTCGTTGTCCTTCAGCACGTCCTTGAACGCGCCCAGCAGGCGATCCTCGGACTCCTCAAGTTCGGCCACGTAGCCGTAGTTGGTATCGCCGAAGGCAGCGCGCACCTTGCCGTAGAACTGCTGCATGGAACCGACCATGGTGCCGTGCTCGGCCGGCTTGCCACCGGTGGCGGCCACCGAGCTGCTCAGCGAGGACACGATGCGGCCCTTTACCCCGGCGATGCGGACGAACAATGCCGACAGCTCGGCATCCTTCACCTTCGTTGCGGCTTCCTCGTAGAAGGACTTGCCATCACGTGCGATCTCGATCAGGTCGTTGAGGCGATGCTCGATGGTGGACTGGGTGCTCATGTGTAGTCTCCTCGTTGGGGAAAGGACAACAGTGGTATCCGTTGCCTGCCACACCAGACTGGCCGAACGCGCGTGGTTCGCGGGTGAGCACCGATTGATGCGGCGATCATGCTGCCCAACGGCACCCCACTGGATCACGCGGGCGACGCGGCGTCTTCACTGCATCTGAATCCCACGAGCGGCCGCACGATATTCGCGACAGGATGTCTAGTCCACAGCCACCCTCACCACATGGCTGATGCCACGATGGAACATCTTCGCGTAGGGGCAGACCCGCTCGGTGTTGCGCACCAGTTCGGCTGCACGTATCGGGTCCATGCCAGGCAGGCACACCACGATCTCGGCCGACAGCAGGTACAGACCGTCCACGGGATCGCGTGCGAACGTCACCGCTACTTCGATGCTCGGGTCGACCAGTTCCAGCCCCGCACGCGCAGCCACCAGCACCATCGCGCCGTGGAAGCAGCCGGCGTAGCCGGCCGCCAGCAGCTGCTCGGGATTGGTACCGCCACCGGCTCCCCCCAGCTCGGCAGGCAACCGCAGGTCCACCGACAGCGCGCCATCATCCGACCGCACCACGCCCGACGCGCGGCCGTGGCCGGCCGCGCCACCGCAGACCCGCACCCGTCCGGTATACAGCGGGCGCACCTCATCACCGCGGTACTTGTCGAGCACGCTGGTCGAAGGAGGCTTCAGCTCGGTCATGGCAGGCTCCTGCAGCGGAAGACACACATGAAGCGCGTATCCACCACGGATCAGGCCGGCTGACCCTGCGCCAGCCCGGACTGCTGCAACCAACGCTCGAAGCCGATGGTGCCGAGCCATGCCTGTCCCACCGGTACCAGGGTGTCCTGCTGCAGCTGCGCACCGAAGTAGCGCGCCTGGGTATCGCCGATCACCTCGCGTGCATCACCGGTCGCCTGCAGGAAGCGATGGGCCAGCGCCGCCATCGATTCGCGCTCCGGTCCCGCGATCTCCACCACGCCATTGACCGGCGCCTGCTGTGCGATGCGCGCAACGGCATCGGCCACATCCTCGGCGGCGATCGGCTGCACTGCGGCGGTAGGCAGATGCAGGGTCTGGCCATCACCGGCGGCCTGGATGATGCCCGGCAGGAACTCGAAGAACTGCGTCGAGTGGATGATCGTGTACGCCAGGCCCGAATCACGGATCAAGCGCTCCTGGGCGATCTTGCCGCGGAAATAGCCGCTGGCCGCCAGCTTGTCGGTACCCACCACCGACAACGCAACATGGTGGCGCACGCCTGCCAGTGCCGCGGCCGCCAGGATGTTGTGGCCGGCAGTCACGAAGAACGACAACACCGCGGCATCTTCGAACGAGGGCGAGTTGGCAAGGTCGACCACGACCTCGGTGCCTTCCATCGCAGCGGCCAGGCCTTCGCCGCTCAGCACATCGATACCGGTGGAAGGTGCAGCGACGACGATCTGATGGCCTGCCGCATGCAGGCGATCAACCACCTTGCTGCCGATACGGCCGGTGCCACCGATGACGAGAATCTTCATGACAGGTCTCCTGGAGCGTGGACGGTGCGGATGGGGTTGCATGCTAGGAACGCGTCGGCCTTGGCAGTAGATCCGCAGCGGGCCACGCACTGTTGCCGCATCGGCACCAATACGCTCATGCCCATGCCGCCGCATCGCGCTGCACCGCCGCCTGCTGTTGCGCCTCCCAGTGCGAAAACACATCCAGATCCAGCGAACGTATGCGTTGGGTGCTGAATTCGATGAACGCGCGGATCCGCTTGGGCAGCTGGCGTCGGCTGAGATAGCACAGGTAGTGGCCGCGATCGTGGGGCGCGTAGCGGTCCAGGCAGGTCAATACAGCACCTCTGCGCAGCGCATCGCTTACCTGGTAGCTGGGCAACTGGGCGATCCCCAGCCCGTCGATCACTGCCTGCAGCACAAGATCGGCATCATTGAACACCACCTCCGCCGGCGGCTGCAGATTCACATCCTGGCCGTCCACGCGGAAATCCCAGCGTTGCAGGCGCCCGCCGGGCAGGCGTCGGCCGATGCACGCGTGGGCGGACACGGCCTCGACCTGCTCCGGCAGGCCGTGCGCCTTTGCATACGCAGGCGACGCACAGATCACCAGCTGCATGGGTACCAGCTGTTTGGCGATGACCTGGCTGTCTTCCAGCACTCCATCGCGGAAGGCCACATCGATGCGGTCTGCTGCCAGGTCCGGCACCTGCTCGTCCAGCAGCAGCTCCACCGAGACCTGCGGATGCTCCGCACGGAAGGCAGACAGCAGCGGCGCGATCACCCGGCGTCCGAAGCCATGGGTCGCACTGATCCGCAGATGCCCGCGCGGCGGCCCCTCACGCAGATCGCGCATTTCGTCCAGCGCCTGCAGGATGCTCGCAACGCCCGGGCTGCAGCCCTCCAGGAACATCTCACCTTCGCGGGTCAATGTTGTCGAACGCGTGGTACGCAGGAACAGGCGCACGCCCAGCTGTCCCTCCAGCTTCTGCACGCTGCGGCTGACCGCCGAACGACCAATGCCAAGGCGATCTCCTGCACGGGCAAAGCTGCCTTCAGCGGCTACCGCGATGAACGCCAGTACGCCGGCGTAACTGGTGGAAAAGGACGCATTGAGGGAATCACGGCCGTCGCTGGCCAGACAGGACTGCGGCATGACGTTCATGGTGTTCCAGGCTCCAGGGAGTCGCGTCGGGCGAGCAGGTGGGCGCGTGCATGGTCCAGGCGCTGGCGGCACGTCGTCAGGTCCAGCCCCAGCAGGGGCACGATGTCTTCGACGCCCGCACCCAGCACGTCATGCAGCAACAGCACGGCCCGCATGTCCGGCGGCAGTTCGTGCAACGCGGCAAGGAAGGCCTGCCAGACCCGTTCACTGGCGGGGCAGACTGCACGGTGCGGGGCAGATGAGGTGTCCATGCCCGGCAGACGGGCGAGCACCGGTACCTGTGACAGGCCATTGGTGATTTCTGCACAACACCGCGCGGCCCTGCCCCCGCCTACCGGGCCTCGGTCAGCGGACGTAGCCTCGCTGCGTCCCTCAACTCCCTCCGGAACATCGCCATGAACCAACGCCTGGACTACGCCGCGCAGTCGCCCGAACTCTTCAGGAAGCTCGGCACCTTCTCGCATGCCGCGCACAACGGTTCGATCGAAGCGGCCATCGTCGACCTGGTCAACATCCGCGCTTCGCAGCTCAACGGCTGCGGGTTCTGCCTGGACATGCACGTGAAGGAAGCGACGATCCGCGGCGAGCGCCCACTGCGCCTGCACCATGTCGCGGCGTGGCGCGAATCGAACCTGTTCAGCGCGCGCGAGCGTGCCTGCCTGGCGTGGACCGACGTGCTCACCCACCTGCCTGCGCAGGGTATTCCGGACGACGTGTACGAGCGCGTGCGCAGCCAGCTGTCCGAACAGGAAATCGTCGATCTGACCTACGCGGTGATGGCGATCAACGCCTGGAACCGCGCCAACGTCGCCTTCCGTACGAAGCCCGGCTCGCTGGACCAGGCCTTTGGCCTGGACAAGGCCGGCCTGGCCTGAGCTTCGACTGCACACGTTCCTGCTGGAGACCTGCCATGCGTTCGCTCCGTTCCTTCGCCCTGCTGGCCCTGTTGCCGTTGACCAGCATTGCCGCCACACCGCCGCCGAGCGCGCCCGAGCCCATCGTGCGCGAGGTCATGACCCGTCCGTTGCCGGAGCAGCCGGGCAAGGAAGCACTGATCCTGACGGTGCAGTACCCACCCGGCGGCGCCGATCCCGTGCACCGGCACGATGCCCATGGCTTCGTCTACGTGCTGCAGGGCCGCATCGTGATGGGCGTGGCCGGCGGCCGCGAGGTGACCCTCGGCCCCGGCGAAGCCTTCCATGAAGGACCGGACGATCTGCACACCGTGGGCCGCAATGCCAGCCAGACCGAACCTGCCACGTTCGTCGTGTTCCTGATCAAGGACATCGGCAAGCCGGCGGTGCTGCCGCCGCACTGACCGCCTCCGGTCCGGCGCAACACCAGCCACCTTCACAGGTCTGCCGATGTCACAATCGGCGGACCTGTCCCGTCTCTGCTGGCATGGACGACCCCACTGCACTGTTCACCCGCCTACGTCCGCGCCTGTTCGGCGTGGCCTACCGCATGCTCGGCTCCTCGCACGAGGCCGAGGACGTGGTGCAGGACGTGTGGCTGCGCTGGCACGGCGCCAACCAGCAGGACATCGAGAACGCCGAAGCCTGGCTGGTGGCCACCACCACCCGCCGCGCCATCGATGGCCTGCGCCTGGCGCGGCGCACGCGCGAGCACTATGTCGGCATGTGGCTGCCCGAGCCGCTGCTCACCGAAGACACCGGCACACCCGAGTACATGCTGGAGACGGCCAGCGACCTGTCGGTGGCCTTCCTCAATGTGCTGGAGCGGCTGGCGCCGGACGCACGTGCCGCGTTCCTGCTGCACGATGTGTTCGACCAGGATTACGACGTGGTGGCACGCACGCTGGACAAGACCGAAGCCGCCTGCCGGCAGATCGTGCACCGCGCACGCCTGCAGCTGCGGCAGGAGCGACCGCGCTACAACGTGCCGCAGGACGTGCACCAGAAACTGATGCGGCGTTTCGCCGAGGCCATCGCCAATGGCGACTTCAGGACGATGAAAACCCTGATGGCCGAATCGGCAGTGCTGATCGGCGATGGCGGCGGCATCGTCACCAGCTTCCCGAAACCGATGGTCGGCGGTGCACGCATCGCGCAGCTGCTGTATGCCCCGCACCTGCGTCGCAAGGACCAGCTGCGGATGGTGCCGAGCGTGATCAATGGACGACTGGGGTTGCTGCGTTACTTCGATGGCGTGCTGGAATCGGCCATGGCCTTCGATACCAACGGCGAGCAGATCGTGCAGATCCTGGTGCAGCGCAATCCGAACAAGCTGCAGAGCCTGAAACAACCAGCCTCGATCCAGTAGATCCACGCCATGCGTGGATGCTGTTGGCTTCACGCAAAGCACAGCCACGCATGGCGTGGCTCTACTGGTGGGCTCTCCACCCTGCATGGATCCAGTAGATCCACGCCATGCGTGGATGCGGTTGGCTTCCTGCACAGCACAGCCACGCATGGCGTGGCTCTACTGGCGGGCTCTCCACCCTGCATGGATCCAGTAGATCCACGCCATGCGTGGATGCGGTTGGCTTCCTGCACAGCACAGCCACGCATGGCGTGGCCGTACCGCCCTTCTCGCGCCGCCTGCCTGAGGGCTGCGCCTGCCGCTACTTCTGCTGCAGGAACGCCAGCAGGTCCTGGTTGACCTTGTCCTTGTGGGTCTCGGTCAGGCCATGCGGCGCACCCGGGTAGACGATCAGCCTGGCACCTTTGATCAGCTTGGCCGACATCCGTCCAGCCACGTCGATCGGCACGATCTGATCGTCGTCGCCGTGGATGACCAGGGTGGGCACATCGAACTTCTTCAGGTCGCCGCGGAAGTCGGTCGCCGAGAACGCCGCGATCGAGTCGTAGGTGTTCTTCTGGCCACCCAGCATGCCCTGCGCCCACCATGCATCGACCATCGCCTGGTTGACCTTTGCACCCGGCCGGTTGAATCCATAGAACGGGCCGGACGGAATGTCCTTGTACAGCTGCGAACGGTTCTCCCGCTGTGCCTTGCGGATGCCATCGAACACTTCGATCGGCACGCCGCCGGGATTGTCTGCGGTCTTCAGCATGAACGGCGGCACCGAACTGATCAGCACGGCCTTCTTCACACGGCCTGTTCCATGGCGGCCGATGTAACGCGCCACTTCGCCACCGCCGGTGGAGAAACCCACCAGCGTGACGTCCTTCAGATCCAGCGTGTTGATCACCGTGGCCAGATCATCGGCATAGTGATCCATGTCATTGCCGTCCCACGGCTGGCTGGAACGACCGTGGCCGCGGCGGTCGTGGGCGACCACGCGATAACCGTGGTCGGCCAGGAACATCATCTGCGATTCCCAGCTGTCCGAATCGAGTGGCCAGCCATGGCTGAAGGTCACCACCGGCCCGTTCTTCGGGCCCCAGTCCTTGTAGTACAGCTGCACGCCATCGGCGGTGGTGATGATGCTGGCGGTGCGCGCGACAGCACTGGGGGCGGACGGGTGTGCCGGCTCGGCGGCCTGGGCCGACAGGCCCGCCTGCATCGACAGGGCCAGGACAGTTGTGGCGAGCGTGCGGGTAACGATTTTCATGGTGGACCTCCAGCGGATGGGTGGGTTTCGACAGGGGCTACTGTGCGCCCCTGGCCGGGACCATTGGTTACGTGAAGTCCAGAAAACTTGATCAGAAATCCCAGAACACCGGCACCCAGCGGAACGCCTCGTCCTCGCGGGACACGCGGCCCACCGACGGGAACGGCAGGTGCGTGGCCACCAGCATCTCGCCGGTCCCGGCCAGCGCGTCCAGCAGCTCGATGCGCACGCGCGCCGCTTCTTCCGGGTCGTGCTCGAAGCCGTTGTGCCAGTTCGGTTGATCGAAACCGACCGCGAACACCGCATCACCCGCAAAGGTCAGCGCCTGGCCACCCGAGGCAACGCGTACTACGCAGTGGCCCGGCGTGTGGCCACCGGTGCGGCGCGCGACCACACCCGGTGCGATCTCCTGCTCGTCCTCGAAGGTATGCACGAAGCTGCCGTACTCGGCCCAGAAATGCGTGGCGGTCGACCGCAGCGCGTCCGGGAACCCTTGCGGCATGTTGGTGCGGGTGAAGTCGGGCGATTTCCAGAACGCCACTTCCGATGCCGCGACGTGGATCTTCAGGTCCGGCCGCAGCTGCGCCTTCACCCCGTCCACCAGCAGGCCGCCGATGTGATCCATGTGCATGTGGGTGATCACCACATCGGTGATCTCGCGCAGGTCGATGCCAGCGGCGCCGAGGCGACGGATCAACTGCCCAGCGCGCGGCAGCTGCAGGTCCGGGTCCATGCCCAGGCCGGCGTCGATCAGGATGGTGCGCTCACCGCTGTGCACCACCATCACGTTCAACGCCCAGTCGAACGCATCCTGCGGCAGGTACATCTCGTCGAACCATTCAGCACGCTCGGATGCCTGCACGTTGTGGCCGAGCATCTGCGTCGGCAACGGCAGCACGCCGTCGCTGACCACGAGCACGTCGATGTCACCGACTTTCAGCGCATAGCGCGAGGGAACAAGCTCGTCGAGCGCGGGCGCGACAGGAGTAGTGGTGTTTTCCAGGCTGAACATGAGGCGATCTCCACGAAGGTTGGCTGGCGGGCAAACAGGCAGGGCTGGCTGGCATTTCCGGGGCAAGCCTTCGCACGGCGCAGGGCATGGCGTTGCCGGGCAGCAATGCCCAGCAGCACAGCGCTACCTGGTTCGATTGAAGGCAAGATCCACGAGCTGTCGTGGACCCGGAGCACGGCAAGGGCCGTGTGGGATCAGCGTAGGCAACGCAGGGAGCGGGCAGTAGGCCCGCAGGCGGGCTCGCAGCGTTGCCTTTTGGGAAGCAGTGGGCGGCGCGGTTCCCCACCTGTCGACTGCCGCACGGTGAGCTGTGCTCAGCCGTCCTTGCCCATCAACCAGCGAATGGCCTGTGGGAACGAGGTCTTCCAGTCGTCCGGATAGAAGTGACCACCCTGATGGGTACGCGACCTGAGCTCGTTGCCATCACTGAAAAGGGCGCGGAAATCCGCACTCATCTTCTGGTTGGCCGGCCCTTCCTGTTCGCCATTGATGACGAACACCCGCTTGCCGTGTGCGCTGCTCTGCGTAGGCACCGGCTGGCGCCAACCGCCCGGCGACACCAGCAATGCACCGGCGTAGTCATCGGGGTGCTGCGCCAGCAATGCACCGGCATGCTGCGAGCCTTGCGAGAAGCCCATCAGATAGACCTGCCTGCGGTCGATGCACTGGCGTGTGGCCAGCTGCTCCAACCCCTTCTGCACCACCTTGTGCGTGCCCTCATACGGGCCGGTCCAGCTGAAGCTGTCGAACGACTCGCGCATCTCCGTGCCGTTGATGCCCAGCAGCACCACACCGGCATCGGCCAGCGGCTGCTTGCTGCTGTCCAGGTGGCCGTTGATGCCGTAGCCGTGCAGCCACACCAGCACCGGCGCACAGGCCGGCATCGCAACACCCCTGGAAGGTTGCAGCACCGAGATGGCACCCACCTTGCCCGCCGACACCTTCGTGTAGCGCGCCTGCGTGTTGGCCAGCACCTGCTTGAAGAACGGCGTTGCGCGCAGGTGCTCGAAGTCATCGTTGTCGGCCAGCGCGGGCGCGAACCACATGCCACGCTCATCGGCTTCACGCAGATAGCGCTCGGCCAGCGCATCGTCACCGCGGCGAGCGAACAATGCCGCTGCGTGGTACGGCGCCTGCGCCAACCTGGGGTCTTCGCGGGTTGCGGCCAGATAGAGCGCCAGCGACTGCAGCAGCGTGGCGTCGTCTTCCTCGGCCTTCTCCATCAGTTCCTGCGCATCATCGGCGTTGATCAGGGCATTCAGCACCGGGCTGATCGACTTGAACGCGATGGTCGACGCGCTGTCCTGTTCGTCGGCGCGTGCACTCGTCGTGCAGACAGCCAGCGCCAGGAGAACAGCAAGAGCAGACAGCTTGGGCATGGAAATCTTCCGTGATTGCGGCGACGCGCGGGGCGCGCAGTCTAGCAACCTCGGGGCCGACCAGATCAGCGTGCACTCAACCGTAGGCAGGATGGCTGCCGGTAAGCACGCCCATCGAGAACGCGTAGCCCGCTTCTTCCAGCAACAGCCGCATGCGCAGTTCCGCGCGGCGTGGAACGCACAGCCCGCTGGGTGCGTACAGCGCATAGACGAAGCCGGCGCCTTCCACGTGTTCACGCCGGACCGAGCAGTTGTTGGTCTCGGCGGCATCGGACCACACGGCCCGCAGCTTCTCCGGACCGATGGACTGGCCGTTGCGCAGGCGGAACGTCAGCCAGCGCACGCCCAGCGGCGGATGGTAGGTCAGCTTAGCCATTGCGCACCTTCAATACGGCGGCGGAGATGGTCCAGGACGCCCGGCTGCAGATCGGGATGCTCGTTGCGCGTGGACGCCGGCAGATCGATGCGGACAGCGCCGTTGACCAGCGCGGGGGGATCGGTGTGCAGGTCAATCCACCATCCATCGGGAAGGCGAAGCCCGTGTCCGTCCCTATCATAGAGGTTGATCTGAAAAGACATGACGCTCGCTCCCATTGGAATTCGAGCATACGCCTGCGCAATGTCACTCCAGACTGCGACCCGTCGACGCGCTCTCCTCAACGCGCTTGACGCAGACGAAGACGAACGCCTCGTCCTGCTGCACCTTCAGGAAGGAATCCAGCCATCGTGCAGCAGCGCCGCGATTGCCGATCACGCCACCGAGTTCCTCGGTAAGGCAGCGCGCGCACTCCATCCCACCCGGACTGGGCGCCTGGCAGGCGCGGCAGCGCGCCATCGTCGTCGTTCTTGCTGGACGGCACTGGTACATGATCTTCGTCATCAGGCTTACCGCACGGGCATGTGATGGCATCAGCGCGCTTCCCGAACGTTGCACAGAGGAACGCCGCGCAACGCGCGGCCTCTTCTTCGCTTACTACTCAGCGACGGGCGTCGCGGCCCGGTTCGCTCTTCTGTTCCTGCCCGGACTTCTGCTGGGCACCTGGCTTTGCATCCTGCTGGACCTGCTGTTCCTGCTGGCGCTGCTTGCCGTCCTGCTTCTGGTCACCGCCCAGTTCGTTGCCATCGGTCTGCCCCTGCTGGGCAGCCTGCCTGGTATCGGTCGAGGCATTGTTGCGGTCGGACTGGCCTTGCGTGTTGTTGTTCATGTCTTGCTCCACCGCAGCGATCTGCTGCAACGCCACTGTGTGCGTCGGCCGGTTACGCAGCTGCATCGGATCGCGCCAATAATGAACAGCCGCCATGAACAGCCGTTGATGCACACGGGGTACTGACACGCCGAGGTGTACGTTGGCGTTCCAACAGGAGAAGTCTCATGGAACGCATCACCAACAAGGACTTCGTTGACGTCGAGCGCGAGCTGCAGCACTGGCAGGCCGCGTTCCAGACCGGCGATCTGCCCGCCATCAACTTCCGCCACGAGGTCGCACCGGTCATCCGCCTGGCGTGCGACATCTACGTCCGCAACCCACACGGCACGCGCACGGCGTGGCTCACCGATCTGCAATCACGGCTCGCATTGCGCACCAGCCTGCGTGGCCACCCGGGCTCGGCGGAAATGGCGATGGGCTGCTGGGCCCGACTGTCCGGGCCGGCATTGGTCCCGCAGGCAGGCTGAAGCGTCCTGCGCGAAGCTCACTCCTCGCCTGCGTGCAGGTTGCCTTCCTGCATCAGCTGATCGTTCAAGCGGTTCACCAGCGCAATCACAGCATCGGCCAGGGCACGCGCATCGGCGATGGAGCCATGGAAAGCGATGCGGGTGCCCTCCACCCTCACTGCCGCCAATGAAAGCTGCGACGCCAGCGTCGCGCATTGCTGCAGGAAGCGGTCAGTCCACTGTTCATCGGGCGCCTGATCCAGAAGCGCTGTGATCGCTTCATCGGCAGCGGCATCGACCTGCTGGTGAAGCCGCGGCACGTCGAACCCAACGATCCGCGGCAGTCTGGACGTGCTCACGTACTTCCCCAAGGGTGTGCAGAAGGGCAGTATCGCGTCACCACGCATCCCACGCGAACCGCGCCATGTGAACCGTTCATCCTGCCGGCCATGGCCTGCGTGCCCGGAGATCACCTGTGTCGATTCCAGGGTCCCTCGCACGTCGGTGGAAAGAAGGCCGGCCAACCAGCTCGGCTATCGCCGATGGACATCCCGATGACCCCGATCCTGACCGCATTCAAGCACTCCCCGGACCGTGGCCAGGGCCTGGCCCGCGACATGCGCGTGCGCTGGGCGCTGGAAGAACTGGGCGTGGCGTACGACGTCCATCTGCTCTCCTTCGGGGAGATGAAGCAGCCGGCGCACCTGGCACGGCATCCCTTCGGGCAGATTCCCACCTACGAAGATGGCGAACTTGTGTTGTTTGAATCAGGCGCGATCGTCCTGCACCTGGCCGAACAGCACCCCGGGTTGCTGCCCGCCGATGCGAGCGCGCGCATGCGTGCGATCACCTGGATGTTCGCCGCACTGAACACCGTCGAGCCGCCGATCGTCGAACGCTCCATGGCGTGGGTGCTGGAACGTGAGCAGCCATGGTATGCGCAGCGGCTGGTGATGCTGGACGAGCGCGTGCGCAGGCGCCTGGGTGAGCTGTCCGCGCGACTGGGCGATGCACCGTGGCTGGACGGAGACTTCAGCGCTGGCGACCTGTTGATGGTGTCGGTACTGCTGCGGCTGCACAGCAGCGGCATGGTCGATGAGTATCCCGCGTTGGCCGCCTACATCGCCCGCGCAACGCAGCGGCCCGCCTACCAGCGCGCGTTCGCCGCGCAGCTGGCGGCGTTCCAGAACCCGTAGCTCCACGCCGCTCCCAGTAGCTCCACGCCATGCGTGGAGAACGCCATCTGCCCACTGCAACCATTCCCCGGCGAATGGTGAACACCCCGTAAAACCGACGTCGCGCGTGCTGACACGTGCGCTGCACCATCACCTACGCTCGGGCTCCGCCCCCCGCCCGGAACCGGATCATGCCTTTGATTGCCATCGCGCTTGCCTCAGCACTGTCCGCCCTGCCTGACATCGGCTGGGAGCGCGAGCGGGCCGAAGATGCCCACCAGCTCATGCTGTGCCAGATCCACCGTGACCAGCTGGCCGATCGTGGGGAAGAGTCGCAGACCTACCAGCAGGCCAAGGCCGTCTGTGATCTGCTCGCCCGCGAGTACAAGCAGAACTGGGATTTCGACGCCCACGATGCGCTGGCTGCGGAGGCAGTGGACTTCTTCGACCTCCTGCAGCGCGGTGAGGCCACTGCCGTGCCACCGGGCAAGGCCGATCACGTTCTCGAGTGATCGCCGCCCTGTTGAAGATCAGAGGATGACGGCAGCAAACAGGCCGACAACCCCTGCCGTCGTCAGCAGGAACGAGAGCACTACCGAGCCAAGCGCACGCAGCGCCGATCCGCCATTCAAGGCTACGAAGGCCCGCGTGCGGGTCCACAGGTACCACACCACCGCCAGCGCGCCGATGGCGGGTGCGGTGAACGGGCCGGCCTGCATCGGCGAAGCGGCTGCCGCCTGCGCCAGTGCGAGTGCCACCACGAAGGGGCATGCGATGAACGCCTGGATGGAGAAAGGCTCGCGCAGCGTCTCGCGGTTCACGGGCAGCCGCTGGCGCCGAAGCGTGCCAAGCGCCGCGCCAAGTGCGTACACGCAGAACACGGCAGAGCGGGTGAGCAGTAACCCCTGCTCGCTGCTGAAAAGCAGCTGCCCTACCGGCGTACTGAGCCTGGGCGAAGACATGCGCAGTGCCATCTCCAGCGCATGGGCGATGGCCACCGACAGGATCAGCATCAGCACCGGGCTGATCGCATCGGAAAACCTGTGTTCCAGATCCTTGCCCAGCTCGCGGCGGGTGTAGAGCGCGACCTCGCCGGGGTGAATCAGTACCCGCCAGAACATCCGCGGATAGAACACCAGCCAGCCGACCAGCTCGTAGAGGAATTCTTCCAGCGATCGCAGCAGTCGTATGAGGTCCATGACCGCCGTGGATAGCGTGCGGGGCGTGAAGCGGGGATCACGGGGGGGATTCGCAGACGGAAGCCGCCGCCTCCAGCAGCGGCCCCACGGCAAGTGCTGGTGCCGGGCGTTCGGCGGGGAATGCAGCCGCGATTGCCTTGGCTGCGCGATCAGCGTGCGGCTGGGCATACCATGACGAATCGCTGGACAGTACTTTCCCACGCACTTCCCGTTCGAACCGGTACTGGCCCCAGTAGATGGCCAACGGTTCTTCCAGTGCGTTCAGCGGATTGGGCAGGGCCAGCGCACTCGGGCACAGCCGCGCGAACGCCGCCGCCAGCGCCTCCCGGTTGGCTGCAGGCTGCCCAGCCGACAGGAAGTGCGCGTACTCATGCAGCACGATCGGCGCCCAGTCATCCTGCACGTGCTGATCCGAGAACAGCACAATGGAGCCACCGCGCAGCTTGGCCTGGGTGCGGTTCGAATACGGCCACCACACGAATCGCACATGAAAGGTGGGGGCGGCCTCCACACCGTAGAAGGTGCGCAGGCGCGCGGCAAATGCGGCGGCCATCGGCGCCGCCAGTTCCTGGGTCAACGTCTCCTGTTGCTGGCTGAAGCGCGCCGTCCCGGTCAGCAGCGCGCGTGCGCGGGGCGCAAAGCGTGCATAGAAACGCCTCAGCAGTTCCCGGTCACCAGCCGCCTGTGCGGCGATGGCGGCCTCGGTGGCGGCAGAGAATGATGCCGCGTTCTGGAAGTAGCCCGTGTATGGGTCGCCAATGCGTGTATCGCTGCCGGCAAACAGGCTGTCTGCCAGAGGCCGCTTACCCTCGTCATTACGGGCCATCGGGGAAGTGCGTTGACGAAACCGTGCGTAAGTCTCGAGCGCAGCACGATCCTTCGCGTCCAACCCGAACCTGCGCTCCCAGTCCTGCTGGTAGATCGCGTTGGTATAGCCCGGCAGCCAATCGGGCAGGTTGTCCAACAGATTGAACAGATCAAAAGCTTCGTCGTAGCCCACCGTTACCAATGGAGGCGCATGCGGCGTCGAGCCTCCCGACCCGGCGCGTGCCCACTGGGGCGCCAGCAGAAGAATGGCGATGCACACGAAATGCACTGCCTGGGATCTGAATGACATCCGACATGCTCCTGGATGATCGGGTGGCCCGATTCGAGCATGGCGCCGAAGGTTCCACAACGTGACCATCGGCAGGGGCTGACAGGGCTCCGGCCTCGGCACTGCTCGTGGCCGATGCCGGCGCTGGCACGCCCCTCCCCCTCTTCACAACCCCGGGCAGATTGCCGCCGCGTATTCCATTGAAATGAAAACGTGCGAAACGAAGGAGATCCCGCTTTCCCGTCTCGACGAGCCCAGGCTCCAACGACACGAGGCTCCAAACAGGAGATGCGCTGATCGAGCCGCGGAGAACGAATCAGATTGTGCATTTCCAAGGTGAGGATCCATCGGAAGAAGGCCGCGCTGGCTCAGCTCCGAAGTGCAGCAGGGGGACGAGACGAATGGCAGCTCCCAACAGCGGCATGGGCACCATCACGAATGTAGGCACCAGGTAGGCACCAAACGAAAAAGGCACCGCAGAGCGGTGCCTTTTGATGGCCTAAGCCATTGAATGCAATGGTGGGCCCACCAGGATTCGAACCTGGAACCAAAGGATTATGAGTCCTCTGCTCTAACCGTTGAGCTATAGGCCCTGCGCAGCGTCACAGTGTAGTGGAGCACGGCCGGAGTCGGCTACTCAGCCGGCAGCAGCAACCACTTCGCCAACACGCTGCAGCCGTCTCTCCGCCATCCCCGCCAATCGCTCCATCTCCTGCAGATGCGCCTGGAACAGCGCCACCGCCTTCATGGCACCTTCCAGCCCCGTGCGGTTGCCACCGGCAAACCCCGCAACCAACTGCTCTCCTGACTGCGTCAGCAGCGCCAGCGTGGCCCGTCGGGCGAAGCCCAGCCGGTCTTCCCGTTCGTCCTGCATGACGTCCTCCCACGTCATCAACGGCGGGAAATCCAGGGCAGCGACAACAGGCACATCATGTTCAACAGCCTTCATGGCCAAGCTCCAATGCTCAACAGGGTTGATGCCGCAGATGCACGCAGTGCACGTGTCCCTGCAGCGCGTCTGCATCGGTGCCGGTGATCCCAGCCCGCCCACGAGGTGTGTTGAGCACCTGCGACGCCAGAGTGCGTTTGTCGCCCCGGAACGTCAAAGGGCGGATGCGTCACCGCCAACGGAAGCCTGCAGCAGATCCCCCAAAGAAAAACCCCGCCGAAGCGGGGTTTCTCTCGACAGAAGCCGTTGCCGAGCATGGCTCGGCACTACCTGGAGATCAATCGATATCCAGGAAGCTGCGCAGCTGCTCCGAGCGGCTCGGGTGACGCAGCTTGCGCAGGGCCTTCGCTTCGATCTGGCGGATGCGCTCGCGGGTCACGTCGAACTGCTTGCCGACTTCCTCGAGGGTGTGGTCGGTGTTCATGTCGATGCCGAAGCGCATGCGCAGCACCTTGGCTTCCCTCGGGGTGAGGCCGGCCAGCACGTCGCGCACGGTTTCAGACAGATTGATGTTGGTGGTGTTCTCGATCGGGGACTCCACGTTGGTGTCCTCGATGAAGTCGCCCAGATGGGAATCCTCGTCGTCGCCGATCGGGGTTTCCATCGAGATCGGCTCCTTGGCGATCTTCATCACCTTGCGGATCTTGTCTTCCGGCATGTCCATTTCCTTGGCCAGCTCCTCCGGCGTAGCCTCGCGGCCGTACTGCTGGAGCATCTGGCGGGAAATGCGGTTCAACTTGTTGATCGTTTCGATCATGTGCACCGGAATACGGATGGTGCGCGCCTGGTCGGCGATCGAACGGGTGATGGCCTGGCGGATCCACCAGGTCGCATACGTGGAGAACTTGTAGCCGCGACGGTACTCGAACTTGTCCACGGCCTTCATCAGGCCGATGTTGCCTTCCTGGATCAGGTCGAGGAACTGCAGGCCGCGGTTGGTGTACTTCTTGGCGATGGAGATCACCAGGCGCAGGTTGGCCTCGACCATTTCCTTCTTGGCCTTGCGCGCCTTGGCTTCGCCGTAGGCCATGGCACGGCTGAGTTCCTTCAGCTCGTCCAGGTCCAGCAGGGTGACCTTCTCGATATCGATGGTGGCCTGCTGCTCGGACACGATCTGGTCCTTCACTTCACGCAGCGCCGAAGACCACTTCTGCTTGCGCTTCAGTGCGTCTTCCACCCATTCCAGGTTGGTCTGGTTGCCTTCCCAGGAACGGATGAAGTCCTTGCGCGGCATGCGGGCAGTGACGGTGGCCAGGTTCAGCACGCGGCGCTCGTGGGCCTTGATGCTGCCCATGGTGTCGCGCAGCTGCTTGGTCAGCACGTCGGTCAGCGGCAGCGGCAGCTTCAGGGTGACGAACACCGCCGACATCTCCTCGCGGAGCTTCAGCAGGTTCTTCTTGTCGCCCTTGGCAACAGCCTTCTTGAAGGCGTTGAGGGCATCGCCCAGCGCCTGCATGCGCGCGGCGACTTCCTCCGGATCCGGACCGGTCGGTGCGGCTTCTTCATCGCCGCCGTCGACGTCGTCTTCTTCCTCGTCGGCGTCCGCGTCGGCATCGTCCGCGTCATCGGCCACGGCAGCGGCGGGAGCCGGCACGTCGTCGGTCAGGTCGTTGAAGCCGACGATCACTTCGGCAAGGCGCTTGCGGCCTTCCTTGTGCGCTTCGTAATCGGTCAGCAGCGATTCGACCGACACCGGGAACTGGCCGAGTGCGGCCTGGACCTGGGACAGGCCTTCTTCGATGCGCTTTGCAATGGCGATTTCGCCTTCGCGGGTCAGCAGCTCGACGGTACCCATTTCGCGCATGTACATGCGCACCGGGTCGGTGGTACGGCCACCTTCGGTGTCGAGCGCGCTCAGCGCGGCGGCCGCTTCTTCGGCTGCGGTGTCGTCGACCTCACGGTTGCCCGTGTTGCCGTCGTTGAGAAGCAGGGTTTCCACATCCGGAGCAACTTCATGGACATCAATGCCCATGCCGTTGATCATGCCGATGATGTCTTCGATCTGTTCCGGGTCGACCATGTCGTCCGGCAGATGGTCATTGACTTCGGCATAGGTCAGGTAGCCCTGTTCCAGGCCCTTGCTGATCAGTTGCTTGATTTCGGATTGGGCAGGACGTTCGTTGGCCATGTAGTGCTCGCGCCACCGGCTAGGGGGAAATAGGGAACGTAGCATTATACCAGCCCGGGGCCCGGCCTGCCGGACGGTGGTCCCGGTGGCCTAGGGCCTGAGGAGGAAGGTCACGGGACCGTCATTGACCAGGCTGACGACCATATGGGCACCGAAGCGGCCCGTTTCCACCCCCGGCGCGTGATTTTCACGACAAATGTCGACAAATCGATTGAACCCGCGTTCAGCCTCCTCCGGCGGTGCCGCGCTGGTAAAGCTCGGCCGCATGCCGGAACGGGTGTCCGCGGCCAGGGTGAACTGGCTGACCAGCAGCAGGCCGCCGCCGGTATCACGCAGCGAGCGGTTCATTTTGCCGGCCTCATCTGCAAACACACGGTAGCCGAGCACGCGTTCGGCCATCCGCTGCAGCTGGGCCTCGGTATCGCCCGGCTCCATGCCGACCAGGGCCAGCAGACCGGGGCCGATCTGCCCTACCGCTTCCCCTTCCACATGCACGGCGGCCTGGCTGACACGTTGAATCAGGACGAGCATCGGCAGGCTTCCAGGCAAGGGGCCGGCCACGATAGCAGCGCCCTTGGCTAAACTGGGGGAGATGAATCCACACCGCAAAGCCCGGCTGGTCTACCGCGCCACCACCCTGTTCGCCCGCCTGCCCTGGCCGCTGCTGCGCGGATTCGCGCGCGCCCTGGCCTGGACGTGGGTGCGCCTCGATGCCCGCGAAAGCCGCGTCACCCGCCGCAACCTGGAGCTGGCCTACCCGGAACTGGACGCGCCGGCACGCGACCGCCTGCAGCGCGACCTGCTGCGCTCCACTGCCCTGCAGGCCATCGAGACCCTGCGCCTGTGGAGCCGGAAGCCCGAAGACAACCTGCGCCTGCACCTGAAGGAGCGCCACGGCCAGGCGCTATACGACGCGGCCTTGGCCAGCGGCAAGGGCGTGATCGTGGCGGCCCCGCACTACGGCAACTGGGAGCTGCTGAACCAGTGGCTGGCCTCGCGCGGGCAGATCGCCATCGTCTACAAGCCGCCGGAGGACGAGGCCAGTGATGCCTTCCTGCAGATCGTGCGCGGCGGCCACAACGTGCAGCAGGTGCGTGCCGAGGGCCCGGCCGTGCGCCAGTTGTTCAAGGTACTCAAGGACGGCGGCGCCACCGGCATCCTGCCCGACCAGCAGCCCAAGGCCGGCGACGGGGTGTTCGTGCCGTTCTTCGGCGTGCAGGCGCTGACCATGACCCTGGTCAACCGGCTGGCCGAGCGCACCGGCGCGACGGTGCTGTACGGCTGGTGCGAGCGCATCGGCCCGGACATGGAATTCGCCCTGCACATCGAGCCGACCGATCCGGCCGTGGCCGACCCGGACCCGCAGGTCGCCGCCACCGCGCTCAACGCAGGCATCGAACGCATCGCCCGCCGCGACCCGGCGCAGTACCAGTGGACCTACAAGCGCTATACGCTGCGGCCACCGGGCAGCGGCGAGGAAGACCCGTACGCGACCGACGAGCATCCGCACTGAGAGCCGCTGCACCCGGCCTGCGACACACCGCCGCAGCACGTTGAATACGACGCTGGCGCCCCCATAGAGACACCGATGTCCGCCTCCCCCGGTCCTGCCATGTCTGCTTCCTCCCTGTTCGGTGATCCGGCAGCGATCCGCTGCGAGCGCGCGGTCGCCGAACTGCGCGCCGGTCGTCCGGTCCTGCTTCACGATGGCCAGGGCCAGCGCCTGGCGGTGATCGCGCTGGACAGCGCTACTGCCAGCAGCTTTGCCGCCTTCGCCAGCGCCGCGCGCGAGTGCCATTACCTGTACCTGACCGCCACCCGCGCCCGCGTGCTCGGCGTGGAGGCACCCGAGGGTGCACGCCTGCCATTGGCTGGCATTGCGTTCGATGCCCTGCCCTCGCTGGGCTACCTGCGCGAACCCGGGCCGATGCCCGCGGCCTGGAGCGCAGGCGATGCGTTCGATGCCGGCGCGGTGGAACTGGCCCGGTTGGGCCTGCTGCTGCCGGCGATGGTGGCCGTGCGCCTTGAGGCGGCCGACAACACCTTTGATGGCGCCGCCGACGTCGGCCTGTGCGACCTGGCCGAAGGCGCTGCGCATGCCGCACATGATTACGAACTGGTGGCGCGTTCTCCGGTGCCGCTGCGCGATGTCGGCATGACCACGTTCGCGGTGTTCCGCGGCGGCGTCGCCCAGCGCGACCAGGTGGCGATCATCGTCGGCGAACCGGACCTGTCCGCCGTGGTGCCGGTGCGCGTGCATTCGTCCTGCCTCACCGGCGACCTGTTCGGTTCGCTCAAGTGCGACTGCGGCGACCAGCTGCGCCGTGGCCTGCGCAAGCTGAAGGAACTGGGTGGCGGCGTGCTGCTGTACCTGGACCAGGAAGGCCGCGGTACCGGCATCGCCGCGAAAATGCGCGCCTACGGCTATCAGCATGACGGGCTGGATACCATCGACGCCGATGCGCAGCTGGGCTTCGGCGCCGACGAGCGCCGCTATGGCAGCGCGGTGGCGATGCTGCGCGGGCTGGGTGTGTCCCGTGTTGCCCTGCTCAGCAACAACCCGACCAAGGCGCAGCGTCTTCGCAACGCCGGCATCGAAGTGCTGGACTGCATTCCGGTGACCGGCGAGATCACCGCCGAGAACGAGCACTACCTGCGCACCAAGGCCGACCGTGCCGGCCACCTGCTGGACGTCGACGCGCTGATCCAGGCCGCCCAGTAACGCGGGCGACCTGCTAACGTCTGCGCGGTGCGGCCATCACCGCGCCTGCCCGCCCTGCTGCCCGACGGACGCCCGCGTGACCGAACTTCCCTTGCCTGTTGCCGCCGCCGAAATGCCCCTCGACCACTGGCACCCCCTGCCGCGGCGCGCTGCCCGGTTGGCGGCGCTGGAGGGCGCCTTCGGCGGCCTGTTCATCCCCGGCGCACCGCTGGCGGCACTCTGGTGGTTCTTCGATCTTCCCGGCGGCCTGTGGGCGGCGTCTCTGGGCCTGCTGGCCGGCATCGCCTTCGGCGGCTGGATCGGCCATCGCCGCCTGACCCGCACCCGCTGGCGGCTGGATGCACAGGGCCTGGGCCTGCGCCGCGACCTGATGTGGCAGCTGGAGACCCGCATTCCCATTTCGCGCGTGCAGCACCTGGACCTGCGTCGGGGACCGCTGGAGCGGCGCGCAGGCTTGGCCACGCTGATCGTGCACACCGCCGGCACCCGCCTGAGCGCAGTCACCGTCAACGGCCTGGACGAAGCCGATGCCGAGCGCCTGCGTGACACCCTGGCCCATCAGCTCGACCAGGACGCCGACGCCCTGTGAGCCTGCCGCCGCCCCTGCCGCCGTCGCTGCCCAGTGGTGGCGAAGAGCATCGCCTGCACCCGTGGTCGTGGCTGTTCGTGCTGTTGATGCAGCTGCGCCACTATTTCCTGCCGCTGATCGCATTGCTGGTGTTCGGCCAACGCGGTGACCGCGATCCGATGTGGGCACAGTTGATCCCGTTGACCGCCATCGCCGCACTGGTGCTGGTCTCGGTACTGCAGTACCTCAGTTACCGCTATCGCATCGGCAACGATGCGATCACCGTGCGCAGCGGCCTGCTGGCGCGCAACCGGCGTGAGATTCCCTTCGCCCGCATCCACAACGTGGAAGTGCGGCAGAACCCGTTGCATCGGTTGTTCGGGGTTGCCGAGCTGCGCCTGGAGTCGGCCGGCGGCGTGCGCCCGGAAGCGGAGATGCGCGTGCTGCGGCTGGACCAGGCGTTGGCCCTGGAACAGCTGGTGCGCCAGCGTGGACAGGCGCCCCAGCCGACGCCGGGCGACGCGCCGGCTGCCAGTGTCGTGCCGTCCGACGACGAGCAGGTCCTGCTGCGCCTGTCGAGCTGGGATGTGCTGCGCATGGGCCTGCTGTCCAACCGTGGCTGGGCACTGGCGATCGCCGCCTTCGGTGTTCTGTTCCAGACCGTACCGCGCCCGGTGATGGACGACGCCATCCAGCGTGGCGGGCGCGAGGCCTTCGGCTACGCCAGTCATCTGCACACCGGGGTAACCGGTGGGCTGGTGCTGCTGGCCGCGGTATTGCTGCTGGGCTGGCTGCTGCTGCGGGTGTTGTCGGTGGTGCTGACGCTGCTGCGTTACCACGGCTTCACCCTCAGCGAGCGCGAGCGGCGCCTGACTGTCTCCACCGGCCTGCTCAGCCGCACCCGCAGCAGCGTCGCACGCCGCCGCATCCAGGCCTGGACGCTGGGCGAGAGCACCCTGCAGCGCTGGTTCGGGCTGCGCCAGCTGCGCATCGACAGCGCCGCCGGTGGCACCGCGCGCGATGACGATCGCGCGCTGCGCGAACTGGCACCGCTGGCAGGCGCCAGCGCCTGCGACGGGCTGGTGCGCCACCTGCTGCCGCAGCTGCAATGGCCGCCGCAGCAGTGGCAGCCGATACCGCAACGTGGATGGTGGCGACTGTCGTTGTCCACGTTGCTGACAGTGCCGTTGCTGACCGCCGCGCTGTACTGGCGCTGGGGCCTGCCGGCGCTGGCACTGCTGGCCTGGCTGCCGGTCAGCCTGTTGATCGCGCACCGGCAGATGGCACGGATGGGCTGGCACCTGGACGGCCAGTTTGTGGCGGTGCGCGGCGGCTGGTGGAAGCGCTGGTGGCGCTGGGCCGAGCTGGACAAGGTGCAGGGCCTGCGCCTGCAGCGCTCACCGCTGGACAAGCTGCTGGGCACGGCCAGCCTGCAGCTGGACACCGCCGGTGCGCACGGCGATGTGGCACTGGCGCTGCGCTACCTGCCGCGAGCGCGTGCACAGGCGTTGATGGAAGAACTGGCGACGGCGCTGGCGCGGCGGAAGCTGCGCTGGTAAGCGGCCGAGCGTTGAATTGACCATCCACGCATGGCGTGGATCTACCGTAGAGCCGAGCCCATGCTCGGCTTGCCGCAGCCGAGCATGGGCTCGGCTCTACAGGACCTACGTCACCGTTGCGACGGCCCCCAGTAGCCCAGATCCTTGCGGATCTGCAGGTCACGCACCCAGCTGCCGAACGGCTTGCGACGCAGCACACCCATCTCGCCGGACAGGAAATCCTCCGTCGCGGCGATCACCCGCTCGCTGGACAGGCCATCGCGGTACGGGTGGATGGTATCGGCGTAGCGCACGATCTCCGCCTGCAACGCCGCATCCGGATGCAGCGCGCGCGCCAGCATGGCCGGCAGCTGCTGCGGATCGTCGAAATCGATCATGTGCGGCTTCGGCACGCGGTTGCGGAAGGTCACCACCGGCTTGTGCTGGACGATGAACTCGGAAACGATCGATGAGGTGTCCGACACCAGCACGTCGGCGGCGCGCTGCGCGGCCATCACCTGCTCCGGTTCGATGAAGCGCGCATTGGCGCCGGCCAGCGCGCGGTAGCGTTCGAACAGTTCCGGCGGGCACTTGGGGTGCAGGGTCAGCAGCCAGTAGTGCTGCCCGGCGGCGATGTCGGCGGCGATCTGCGCATGCAGGTGCGGGGCCGCACTCAAGCGCTCGGTGAAGGTTGAACCGAACAGGATCACGGGGCGGCCGCCGGCGGCACTGCGCAGCGCGGCACTGTCACCGCCATCGTCGCGGAACAGCGGGTCCAGCTTCGGCCAGCCGGTTTCGGCCACGGCAAAATGACCCTGCAGTGCCGCGATCTCGCGGAACGGCGCGGTGGTGGCAGGGCCCTGCGTGCAGTAAAGGTCGAACATGCCACGCACCCGGAAGTGGCCACGCGCGCTGTCGCGCTTTTCCACGTTGAAGCCATGGAACAGCTGCACCTTGGCCCCCGACAGGAAGGTCGGCACCCAGTTGGCCGCGCTGAACACCGCCCGCGGGCGCATCGCCAGCGCCTGCTTCAGGCCGATGTTGGGCACGCCGGGCAGCTGGCTGCCGGCCGCACCATCTTCGAACCAGGCCGCCACTTCCTGGCCGGAAGCGTGCAAGGCCTGCACCAACGGGGCGAGAATAGGCAGCGCATAGCGCTCCGTCGCAAACAACAGGTACCCGGCCATCATGTCCTCCACGACCGCTCCCATCGAACGGCCTCGCATCTCGGCCTGCATTATCGCGTTCAACGAGGCCGGGCGCATCGGCGACTGCCTGGCCTCGCTGGCCTTCTGCGACGAGATCGTGGTGGTGGACTCGTATTCCACCGACGCCACGGTGGCGATCGCCGAGGCGGCCGGCGCCCGCGTGCTGCAGCGCCCGTTCGATGGCTTCCGCAGCCAGAAGGCGTTCTGCGTCGAGCAGGCCACCCATGACTGGGTGCTGTGCCTGGACGCCGACGAGCGCATCAGCCCGGAACTGCGCACGGCCATCGAGCAGGCCCGCGACGGCGGTTTTGCAGGTCATGCCGGTTACCGCTTCGCGCGCCTGTCGGAGTATTTCGGCCGGTTCCTGCGCCACGGCAATGCCTATCCGGACCGGGTGCTGCGCCTGTTCGACCGCCGCCACGGTGGCTGGCGCGGCAAGCGTGAAATCCATGAGGCGGCCAGCGTCGATGGCACCGTCGGCACCCTGCGTGGGGACCTCATCCACTTCCCCTACCGCTCGCTGCAGCAGCAGCTGGCCAAGACCGAGAAGTACGCGCGGATGATGGCCGAGCACGAGTTCGCGCGCGGCAAGCGGGCCACCCTCGGCAAGCTGGTGCTGGCCCCGGCCTGGCGGTTCTGGCGCGGCTTCCTGTTCCGGGGCGGCTTCCGCGACGGCTGGCATGGCCTGGTGTATGCCTATGTGCGCGCCAACTACGTGCGGCAGAAGACCATCATGCTGTGGATGCTGGGCAACGGCCAGGCCGTGTCCGATCCGCCACAGCCCTGAGCCTGCACTCGAGCGTGGCTGGACGTTACCGCGCGCTCTTTGCCCGGCGCCGCGCCCCTTCCACGATCGACAGCCCGGTGAGCAGGCCGACGATGGTGACGTAGAAGCTGGCGGTCATCTGGTGCGCGAACATCGACTGGGTCAGCCCGCACAGGATGTAGGACACCACCACCATCACGCCGGCGGCGGCCGGCCCACGGAAGGTACCGTGCCCGCTGCGCCGGTGCAGGCGCACGAATACCCACAGGGGCACGCCATACACGGCCAGCAGCAGCAACACGCCCGGAAGGCCCTGGGTAGCCCCCCACTCGGCCAGATCGTTGTGCGCATGGCGCAGGTGGCAGCGGATTTCCTGCGGGTTCTCGCGGCAGACCGGCACCCGCTTCATGGCCGTGTCGAAGTGGCCGATGCCTACCCCGGTCAGCGGATGATCGAGGAAGGTCTCCCATGCCACCTGCAGGCGCTCGACGCGCGCCCCGGCCGAAGAGTCGCTGTCACCCTGCTCCATGCGCTGCACATCGCTGTGCAGTTCGGACAACCGCACCTGGTGGCGCAGCTCGGGTACCGACAGCAGCAGGGTCGCAGCGATGGCCAGCATGCCGGCAAGCACCGACAGGCGCGCCACGCCGGTGCGCCAGCGCAGGCTGAGTGCCAGCACCACCAGCAGCGCCAGCAGTGCTGCGAACACGCCGCGGCTGCCGGTGAGGATGATGGTTCCGCAACCGGCGGCGGTGCCGACGATCACCAGCGACCAGCGTCGCGACGGCCGGCAGAACACCAGCAGCACCATCAGCATCACCACGATGTCGGCGAGCACGATCGCGTTGGTGGACAGTTCCGCACGCGGCGCGCCACCCAGCACCTGTAACAACGCCAGCGCGAAGGTACCCAGCAGGCCGGCGAACGCACCGCGCCACAGCCAGCGCATGTCCGGGCGCAGCGCGCAGACCCACAATGCGATCCACGGGATGACCAGGAAGCGGGATCGATTGTCGACATCGCGCAGGCCCTGTTCGAACAGCACGACCGACACGATGGCCATCACCAGCACCGCCAGCATCAGCCAGCTGAGGACCTTGATCGGCTGCACGTCCAGCCGCCGGGCCTGCCACAGCAAGCCGGGCGCCATCGCGGTGCTGACCAGCAGCAGCAGCGCGTAGGGCAACAGGTTGATCGGGATGGTCAGCACCAGTGCCGGCATGCAGAACAGGCCGATCTGCGCCAGCCAGTGCGCCGCGCGCGGACGCCTCCCTGCGGGGACGCCCAGCGGATCGCCGATCGTGGATTCCAGGTTGTGCTGTGAATCTGCCACGTCGAAAAGTTTCGCTGCGATCCTGCGGAATGAACGGGGGCGCCGGCACGGGAGACCCCACGCTGACGTTTTACTGCCTTTGGCGCCGCTTGGGCAGTCTGGACAAGCGCAGGTCAGAGTGGTTACTCCTCACGCTGCAATCGCCGTTCACGTTCCCGCTCGTCGGCGCTGGCCACGCACGGCCCCTGCACCGCAGCGGCAGGCACCAGCCACCAACGGCGGCGGTTGGCGATACCGGCCAGTTCGGCGCGACTGCGATCGACGCAGGGCAGCAGCGCGTCTTCGTGGACCAGCAGCCAGCGGCGCTCGGGCGCCAGCTGCTGCCACTGCACGGCCGCAGCCAGCTGAGCATCCCAAGGCTCGTTGAAACCGAAGGTGGCGGCCGGGCGGTCGGCCATCAGCAGATTCTGCTCCTTCCAGGCCACCAGCCCCAGCTCGGCATCGGCGCCGATACGCTGGCCGGTGTGCCGCATCAGGCCGCGCGCGGAACTTGAATCATTCAGCAGCGGATAGCCGATCAGGCTGTACAGCACCCACACGGCAGTGAGCGTCGAGACCAATGCCAGCTGGCGGCGGCCGCGCCCGAACAACAGCAGGCTGGCCGCACCCCAGCCGCCCATCGCCATCGCTGCCCAGGCCAGGGCGTTCATCTCGCCATTGCCGATGCCGCGCGTCTGCATCAGCCGCGTTTCGAAGCCGGGCTTGCCCAGCAGGGCCGCCAGCCCGGCGGCCAACGTGCCCAGCGACAGCAACAGGGTGAACGCGCCCAGCAGCCACTGCACGTCGCGCCGGCGCAGCAGCCCCGGGAGCAGCGGCGCCAACGCCAGGCAGAACATCGGCAGCGCCGGCAGGATGTAGACGTCGCGCTTGCCATTGGGGATCGAGAAGAACAGCACGATCAGCGCCCACCAGCCCAGCAGCAACAGGTAGCGCGCGTCACGACGCTGCAAGCGGCGCCGCCAGGCGGGGATCGCCCACGGCAGCGCCAGGAAGGCCGGAATCCACATCGACGGCATGGTGCCCAGGAAGTACCACCAGGGCTGGTGGTGATCCCATGATTGCGCATAGCGCTTGGCGGTCTGCCGGAACAGGATGTCGTCCATGTAGGCCAGGTACTCGCCGGAGCGGGTCGCCAGTGCGGTCATCACCATCGGTACCAGCCACAGCGCGATGGCCAGCACGAACGCCAGCGGCGCCAGCCAGAAGCGCAGGTCGCGTGCATGCAGCCGTACGCGCGGCCAGTGCAGCGCCGAACCGATCACCGCTGGCACGATCATCAGCAGCGCGATCACGCCCACGCCCTTGGTGATCACCCCGATGCCGGCAAAGAACCAGCCCAGCCACCACCAGCGCCAGGCGGGCCCCAGCAGCAGGTGGCGCAGCAGACCGTAGTTGGCCAGGGTGATGAACAACACCACCAGCGGGTCGATCTGCGCCTTCTTCGCCTGGAAGGTGAACTGCAGGGCGAACAGCAGCGCCCAACCGGCGTACAGGCCAACCTGGCGTGTCCACAGGCGCCGGCCCAGGTCGACCACGCACCACAGCGTGCCGAGGGCGGCGATCAGCGAGGGCAGCAGGAACGCCACACGCCAGTTGCCGACCACGCTGTACAGCGTGGCCTGCCACCACATCAGCATCGGCGGCTTGTCCGAGTACAGTTCCAGCCCACGATGCGGGAACAGCCAGTCGCCGCTGTCCACCATCTGCTTGGCGACCAGGGCGAAGCGCGGTTCGTCCGAGGGCCAGGGATCACGTAGTCCCAGGCCGGCGCCCAACACCAACAGGGCCATCACAACAAACAGCCACGTCTGGCGTGACGCACGGGTTTTCAGCATGGGGGCTCGGACAGCGGTTGGGTCAGGCCTTTTTTAGCAGACGCGCGTAGAAAAATCCGTCAGCATCGTTTTCACCGGGCAGGCGCTGGCGTGCGATACCGTCACAGTCCAGACCAAATGCGTCACCCAGCGCGACCGCTTCCGCATCCGCGTGCCACTTCAGGAAGCCCTTCACCTGGTCGACGTTTTCCGCGCGCAGGATCGAGCAGGTGGCATACAGCAGCACACCGCCGGGGCGCAGCATCGACCAGCAGGCCTCCAGCAACCGGGCCTGGATGCCGACCAGCGCATCGATATCCTCCGCACGGCGATGGAACATCACATCCGGCTGCCGGCGGATGACGCCGGTGGCCGAGCACGGTGCATCCAGCAGGATCGCATCGAACGGCACGCCGTCCCACCAGGCCCCCGGATCGCTGGCATCGGCTACCAGAACCTGGGCACCTTCGCCCACGCCGGTACGAGCGAACGTATCCTTGGCGCGCGCCAGGCGACGGGCATCGATATCCAGCGCCAGCAATCGCAGGCTGGGGTCGCGCTCAAGCAGGTGCGCAGCCTTGCCACCCGGCGCGGCACACGCGTCGAGCACGCGGCTGCCGGTCGGCGGCGCCAGCGCGTCGGCGGCACATTGCGCCGACAGGTCCTGCACCGACAGCAGGCCCTCGCCGAAGCCGGGCAACTGGTTCACCGGAACCGGCGCGGCCAGTCGCAGCGCATCGGCGCTCAGCGTGCTGGCTTCGGCGGCAATGCCCGCCTCGGCCAGGGCCGCCATCATCGTGTCGCGCCCGCCGTGCTGGCGGTTGGCACGCAGCCACAGCGGCGCCGGCTGCAGGCTGGCAGCGAAGATCGCCTCGGCCTGTGCCGGCCAGTCGCGTTCGACGGCCTCGGCCAGCCAGACCGGAAATGCGTCGCGTGCCGGTTGTTCGGGGAAACCCTCGCGCTGGGCCCGGCGCAGGATCGCGTTGACCAGACCCGCCTGGCGTTCACGGCCGAGTGCGCGTGCAGCATCGACCGTGGCCGACAGCGCCGCATGGGCCGGCAGCTCCAGCACATCCAGCTGGGCGAAACCCACCATCAGCAGCGTGCGCAGGTCGGCATCGCGTGCGGACAGCGGCTTCTGCATCCATCCCTGCAGGGCGGCGTCATAGGTGCTGCGACGGCGCAGCACCGCAAAGCACAACGCTTCAAGCAGCGCGCGGTCGCGGGTGTCGGCCAGTTTCGGCAGCGCCCAGGCCAGTTCCGCCTTGAGCGAACGACCACGGGTGAACACCTGCGCCAGCACGCGCGCCGCCAGCATGCGGGTGGCCGCGCCCGGCGCCGCCTTGGCGATGGAAAAATCGTTTGCCTTGCTCACCCGTCAAACCCCCACGCGCAGGTCACGGCGCGCATTGAGGTAGTCGGCAGCAGTGATTGCCTTGCCGCCTTCCCGCTGCAGCACGCGCAGCCGCAGCGCGCCCTGCCCGCAGGCGATGTCGATGCCTTCGCGGCCAGCGGCCAGCACCGTGCCCGGTGCCTGGCCATGCGCCACATCCAGCGCCACCGCGCCGTGGATGCGCACGCGCTCAGCGGCCAGCAGTGCCTCGGCAATCGGCCACGGATTGAACGCACGCACGGTACGCGCCAGCGTTTCGGCGTCCTGCGCCCAGTCCAGCTTTGCCTCGGCCTTGTCCAGCTTGTGCGCGTAGGTCACGCCCTGCTCCGGCTGCGGCCGTGCGATCGGCTTGATGCCGGCGCGCAACAGGCCCAGCCCGTCGGACAGCACCTGCGCACCGAGCTCGGCCAGCTTGTCGTGCAGCTGGCCACCGGTATCGGTGGCGGCGATCGGCAGTTCCTGGTGCAGCAGCACCGGGCCCGTATCCAGGCCAGCTTCCATCTGCATCAGGCAGATGCCGGTCTTCTGGTCACCGGCCTGGATGGCACGCTGGATCGGTGCGGCGCCGCGCCAGCGCGGCAGCAGCGATCCATGCACGTTCCAGCAACCGTGGGTCGGGATGGTCAGCACCGCCTTGGGCAGGATCAGGCCATAGGCCACCACCACCATCAGGTCCGGCTGCAGGTCACGCAGCTGCTGCTGGGCCGCCTCGTCCTTCAGCGTTTCCGGCTGGTACACGGGGATGCCGCGGGCGACTGCTTCCAGCTTGACCGGCGAAGGGGCCAACCCACGGCCGCGACCGGCCGGGCGATCAGGCTGCGTATAGACAGCCACGACCTCGTGATGACGCGCAGCGGCGCGCAGCGACGACACCGCGAATTCCGGCGTACCGGCAAAGACAATCCTCATGGCAACCCCACTTGCAGGATGAAATCGTGCAGGAAAAAAAACGGCGCCGTCGGCCGGCGCCATGCAGCCCGCGCGTCACGCACAGGCGCGGGCCACCCCGAAGGGCGGCCCACAACAGCCATCACGCCACGTGCTTGCGCTGTTTGGCCAGCTTCTTGCGGACCATCTCGCGCTTCAGCGGCGACAGGTAATCGATGAACAGCTTGCCGTCCAGATGGTCCATCTCGTGCTGCACGCAGACCGCCAGCAGGCCGTCGGTGGTCAGTTCCTGCGGCTGCCCCTGGCGGTCCAGGAACTTGACGGTGATGGTGTCGGCACGGGTCACGTCGGCGAAGATGCCGGGCACCGACAGGCAGCCTTCCTGGTACACCTGGCCCCCGTCCTTGGCGACGATTTCCGGGTTGATGAAGACGCGCGGCTCGTTCTTTTCTTCGCTTACGTCGATGACCATGAAGCGCTGGTGCACGTCCACCTGGCTGGCAGCCAAGCCGATGCCCGGGGCGTCGTACATGGTCTCGAACATGTTGTCGAGCAGCTCCTGGAACGCCGGCGTGGTCACTTCGGCGGCATCGATCGACGCAGCCTTGGTACGCAGGCGCGGATCGGGGAACTCAAGGATGGGGAGTAAAGCCATGGCAGTTTCCGGGGTTGGGGCCGGGTTACGCCGGCATACGTCGCAGATTCTAGCTCCAACGCTTGCCTTGCGCCCCGGTTTCTGGACTATAGTGCGCGGACCTGTTGGGGAATCAGGGCTTCACACCTATGTTGCTTCGTTTTCGTACGGTCGTCGCCGCGGCGATGCTGACCGTGGCTGCCTATGCTACCGCCGTGGAAGTGAATGGCGGGCACCCGGACACCTATGTGGTCCGCAAAGGGGACACGCTGTGGGACATTGCAGGACGATTCCTGCAGAAGCCCTGGTTGTGGCCGGAGATCTGGCAGGCCAATCCGCAGGTCGCCAATCCACATCTTATCTATCCCGGTGACGTCCTCAGCCTGGCCTACCTGGACCGGGTGACGGCCCAGCCCGGCCCGCGCCAGGAAGCCCCGGTGACCGGCGTGCCGCTGGCCCAGGTCGAGCCGTTCCTGAAGCAGCTCAGCGTGGTCGACAGCATCGAGCAGCTGCCGTATGTGGTCGGCCTGGAAGACAACCGCCTGCGCGCCACCGGTGGGCAGACCGCCTATGTGCGCCTGGCCGACGCCCAGGTCGGGCAGCGCTGGGCCGTGGTCCGCCCGACCGTGCGCTACGCCCAGCCCAAGCCCACCGAGGACCTGACCGCCAACGGCGATGTCACCCCCGGCAGCGGCAACCTCTGGAAGGCTTTCAGCGCGCCCAACCACCGCCGCGGCATTCTGGGGTACGAGCTGGCACAGGTCGGCACCGGCACCATCACCCAGGTGGCTGGCGGCAAGACCGAAGCGTCGACCCTGGCCCTGGACAACGCCAGCGGCGGCCGTGAAGTGCGTGCCGGCGACCGCCTGGTGCCGGTCGAGGCCACGCCGTACGACCTGCAGTTCTTCCCGCATGTGCCCGCAGCCGGCGTGGAAGGCGTGGACGTGCGCGTGCTGGCGGTCACCGACATGTTCACTACCGGCGGCCCGCGCGATGTGATCGCCATTTCCGCCGGCCGCGCCCAGGGCGTGGACAACGGCACCGTGTTCTCGCTGTGGCGCCATGGCAGCCACGTGGCGCACCGGATGAAGTTCCCGGGGTCCTCGCGCATGGACGACTCGACCAGCACGGGCGCCGGCCGGGTCAGCCTGCCCGATGAGTACGCCGCGCATGCCATGGTCTTCCGCACCTTCGACAACGTCAGCTATGCGCTGGTGATGCAGGGCGTGAAGCCGGTGCGCGTGGGCTACAGCGCGCTGCATCCCGACGCGAAATGATCCAGCGCCGGGCCCGGCCCGGCCTCGGCAGGGTGTGTCGGCCACATCCGCCGGCAACCGCCGGGATACCCTGACAGCAATATGCGAAGGCGCCCTAGGGCGCCTTTGTTGTGTGCGGCCGATAGTCGGTGGATGACTGAGCATGAACATGAGGCGCTGCTGCGCCTGTTGATCGCCGGTGGTTCCCTGGCACCCCGGCGCGCGCTGCTGCAGACCGCCGGCAACGCGGAGGCAGCGTTGGCGCTGGGCGTCGCAGGCTGGCGGGCCCACGGCTGCACGCCGGAACAGTGCGCTGCGCTGGAGCGCCCCGACAGCCGCGCCCTCGCGCTTGCGCAGCGCTGGCTGCAGCAGCCTGATCATCATCTGCTGGCCTGCAACGATCCGGCCTTCCCACCCCTGCTGCTCGATGCACCCCATCCGCCCCTGGCGCTGTTCGTTGCCGGCGATCCGGCCATCGCCTGGCGTCCTGCCGTAGCCCTGGTCGGCAGCCGTTCACCCACCCCCGCCGGGCGTGCCCTCGCCGCCCGGTTTGCTACCTGCTTCGTCGAGGCCGGGCTGGCCGTGACCAGTGGATTGGCGGCAGGCATCGACGCGGCCGCCCACCAGGCGGCGCTGGACGCAGGCGGCTGCACGCTCGCGGTGATCGGCACCGGCCCGGACCGCGCCTATCCCACCAGCCACGCCCGCCTGCAGGCAACAATCGCCACCGAAGGCGCGGTACTCAGCGAATACCTGCCAGGCACGCCCGCACGGCCGGGCCATTTCCCCGCGCGCAACCGGCTGGTGGCCGGGCTGGCCCTGGCCACGGTGGTGGTCGAGGCCGCACAACGCTCGGGCGCCCTGATCACGGCCCGGCTGGCGGCCGAAGCGGGCCGTGAGGTCTGTGCGATACCCGGCTCGGTGCTCAATCCGCGCGCCGCCGGCTGCCACCGGCTCATCCGTGAAGGCGTTGCCCTGGTCGAACGCCCCGAGGAAGTGCTGGAACTGCTGGCGCCGGCGTTGCGCCAGCAGCTTCCGGGCTTGCAAACCCGGCTGGCCACCCCCACTGAACAGGCAGCGCCGGCGGACCTGCCGGCATGCTGGGCGAACGACGCTGACTACCAGAGCTTGTGGCGGGCACTGGAGTACGACCCCATCAGTATGGATTCACTGATCACGCAGTGTGGATTGACGGCGTCGGAGGTGTCCTCCATGCTGCTGGCCATGGAACTTGCGGGGATCGTGGTGTGCGTACACGGCCGCTACTGTCAACGTCCCTAGTTTCTTCACCTCCACAGCGTCGCGCGACGCAGGCCGAGGGGCAATGAAAGAGAGCATCCTGGATGTACTGTTGTACCTGTTTGAACACTATTTCAGCGAAGATGCGGACCTGATCCGTGACCGCGACTCACTGCAGAATGGCCTGATCCAGGCCGGTTTCAGCCCCACTGAGATCAACAAGGCATTCGAATGGCTCGATGCCCTGGCAGCGCAGCGCCCCAGCGCGGCCCAGGCCCGGGTCGACGGCCCGGTGCGCATCTATCACGGCCCGGAGCTGGACAAGCTTGATGTGGAATGCCGTGGTTTCCTGCTGTACCTGGAACAGCACGGCATCCTGGATGCCGGCCAGCGCGAGCTGGTGCTGGACCGGGCCATGGCCCTGGACCAGGACGAACTGGACCTGGACGACCTGAAATGGGTCGTGCTGATGGTGCTGTTCAACCAGCCTGGCGCCGAGGCGGCCTACGCCTGGATGGAAACGCAGATGTTCGTGGACGAGCCAGAACCCCTGCACTGACCGTACACTTGGGGGCCGTGCGCATTCAGGAGCGTCCCCCGTGAGTGAGTGGTTCCATGCCGAAGGCAACCGCCAGCAAGGCCCGTTGCCCTCGGAACAGTTGATCGAGCTGTTCCGTAGCAACCAGATCACCCTGGACACCCTGGTATGGCGCGACGGCTTGCCGCAATGGCAGCCGTTGCGCAACGTGGTCGACGAACTGGGCCTGATCGTGCCCGCGGTTGATGCAGCCGCCACCGCGCCACCGCCACCTCCTGCCGCGCCTCTGCCGCCCACCCTGCCACCCGCCTCTCCGTACGCGACCACGCCGATGGACGCTGCACCGGTGGCGAAGAAGGGCCTGTCCGGCTGCGCGTTGACCGCCATCATCGGCGGCGTTGCCCTGCTGGTGGTGGTGCCGATCCTGGCCATCCTGGCAGCCATCGCCCTGCCCGCGTACAACGACTACACCGTCAAGGCCAAGGTCGCCGGCGCTATCACGGCGCTGCAGCCACTGAAGGACAAGGTCCAGCACTTCGCCGATGATCAGGGCCGTTGCCCGGGCGCCAACGACGCCGGCTTCCCGGCGGCGGACGAATTCGCAGGCCAGGGCCTGTCGGCCGTGCATATCGGCCGCTTCAACAATGGCCATTGCGGTATCGAAGCGACGCTGGCGTTTCCGGGCAAGAGCCAGGATGGCGACCTGCTGTGGCTCGAGTACGACCGCGACAGCGGGCGCTGGGAATGCAGCGGCGAAAGCGACGACAAGTATCTGCCCACGCAATGCCGCGGCTGAGCCGCGCATCGGGCAACCCACCAAGGACGACCCAACAGGGGACATGCAATGACTGAGTGGTACTACGCCGAAGGACAGCAACGCCAGGGACCGCTGGAGGTCACCGAGATTCGCCAGCGTTTCCAGCGCGGCCAGTTGAACCTGGACACCCTGGTCTGGCGCGAAGGCATGGGCCAGTGGGCACCGCTGCGGCAGATGGTGGAAGAGCTGGGCCTGCAGACCCTGGCCGATGCCAGCACCTCCACCGCCGCCGGTGGCTTCGACCTGCGCAACGACTACGCCGCGATCGACAACGGCACCGCGCCCCTGCCGGGCACCGGCGCCCTCAGCAGCTCACCGTACACCGCGCCCGGCGCAGGCGGCGGTGACTATTCGCAGCCGGTGCAGGGCGGTGAAGTGGTCTACGCCGGCTTCTGGAAGCGCTTTGCCGCCTACCTGATCGACTATTTCGTCTTGCTGATTCCCAGCGGTGTGGTCGGTGGTGTGCTGGGCTTCGTGCTCGGCGCCGGCATGGGGGCCACCGGCAGCGGCGAAACAGCGGTGGAAGTGGTCACCCAGCTGATCAGTGGCCTGGCTGGCCTGTTCATCGCCGCCGCCTACTACGGCTGGTTCCATGCCTCCCGTGGCGGCGCCACCCTCGGCAAGATGGCCATCGGCATCAAGGTCGTGCGCGGCAACGGTGATCGCCTGACCCTGGGCCGCAGCATCGGCCGCTACTTCGCCACCCTCCTCAGTGGCCTGACCCTGTGCATCGGCTACCTGATGGCCGCCTTCACCGAGCGCAAGCAGGGCCTGCATGACCTGATCTGCGACACCGTGGTGGTCGACCGCTGGGCCTACACCGACCAGCCGCAGCTGCAGCGCCGCGAGCTGGGCACGGTGACCATCGTGATCCTGGTGCTGGGCGGCCTGCTGGTGCTGGCCGGTTTCGCCGCGATCATCCTCGCTGTCGGCGTCATCGCCAACATGGCATCGTGAGCCGGGATCGAGGGCCAATGCGCCGTCGCGGACGGCCATCCTCACGCCTCCCTGCTTGACAATGGCAGGCCGGGCGTGATTCCTCTAATAAGGTGAAACCTGAACGCCCGGCACAGTCCCGGGCGTTCAGTTTATTGATTTGCCCGTGGCCGCTTCACTAATGCGGCCGTTTGCTCCACCCTAGCGGCCCTTCCCCGCGGCTTACCCACAGACCCTGCTGCCATGCCCAAGCACCTGCTCATCGTTGAATCGCCGGCCAAAGCCAAGACGATCAACAAATACCTCGGCAAGGACTACACGGTCCTGGCCTCGTATGGGCACGTGCGTGACCTGATCCCGAAGGAAGGCGCGGTTGACCCGGACAACGGGTTCGCCATGCATTACGACGTGATCGAGAAGAACGAAAAGCATGTCGATGCGATCGCCAAGGCCGCAAAGGGCGCCGACGACATCCTGCTGGCGACCGACCCGGATCGCGAGGGTGAAGCGATCAGCTGGCATATCGCCGAGATCCTGAAAGAGCGTGGGCTGGTCAAGGACAAGTCGATGCAGCGCGTGGTCTTCACCGAGATCACCCCGCGCGCGATCAAGGAAGCCATCAGCCAGCCGCGCGAGATCGCCAGCGACTTGGTCGATGCCCAGCAGGCGCGCCGCGCGCTGGACTACCTGGTCGGCTTCAACCTGTCGCCGGTGCTGTGGCGCAAGGTCCAGCGCGGCCTGTCCGCCGGCCGCGTGCAGAGCCCGGCGCTGCGCATGATCGTCGAGCGCGAGGAAGAGATCGAAGCCTTCATCGCCCGCGAGTACTGGTCGATCGCCGCCGAGTGCGCGCACCCCTCGCAGCACTTCAACGCCAAGCTGATCAAGCTGGACGGGCAGAAGTTCGAGCAGTTCACCGTCACCGACGGCGACACCGCCGAGGCCGCCCGCCTGCGCATCCAGCAGGCCGCACAGGGCGCCCTGCACGTCACCGACGTGGCCAGCAAGGAGCGCAAGCGTCGCCCCGCGCCGCCGTTCACCACCTCCACGCTGCAGCAGGAAGCCTCGCGCAAGCTGGGTTTCACCACCCGCAAGACCATGCAGGTCGCGCAGAAGCTGTACGAAGGCGTGGATATCGGCGGCGACGAAGGCACGGTCGGCCTGATCTCGTACATGCGTACCGACTCGGTGAACCTGTCGCAGGACGCGCTGGCCGAAATCCGCGACGTGATCGCCCGTGACTACGGCATCGCCTCGCTGCCCGACCAGCCCAACACCTACCAGACCAAGTCCAAGAACGCGCAGGAAGCGCACGAAGCGGTGCGTCCGACCTCGGCACTGCGCACCCCGGCCCAGGTCGCACGGTTCCTGACCGACGACGAGCGCAAGCTGTACGAGCTGATCTGGAAGCGTGCAGTGGCCTGCCAGATGATTCCGGCCACGCTCAACACCGTCAGCGTGGATCTGTCGGCCGGCAGCGAACATGTGTTCCGCGCCAGCGGCACCACGGTGGTCGTGCCCGGCTTCCTGGCCGTGTACGAGGAAGGCAAGGACAGCAAGAGCGCCGAGGATGACGACGAAGGCCGCAAGCTGCCGGCGATGAAGCCCGGCGACCGCGTGCCGCTGGAACGCATCGTGGCCGACCAGCATTTCACCCAGCCGCCGCCGCGCTTCACCGAAGCGGCGCTGGTGAAGGCGCTGGAAGAATATGGCATCGGCCGTCCTTCGACCTACGCCTCGATCATCCAGACCCTGCTGTTCCGCAAGTACGTGGAAATGGAAGGCCGCAGCTTCCGCCCGTCCGATGTCGGCCGTGCGGTATCCAAGTTCCTGTCCAGCCACTTCACCCAGTACGTCGACTACGACTTCACCGCCAAGCTGGAAGACGAGCTCGATGCCGTCTCGCGCGGCGAGGAAGAGTGGATTCCGCTGATGTCGCGTTTCTGGGGACCGTTCAAGGAACTGGTCGAAGACAAGAAGGAATCGGTCGACCGCGCCGAGGCCAGTGGTGCGCGCGAGCTCGGCACCGACCCGAAGACCGGCAAGCCGGTCAGCGTGCGCCTGGGCCGGTTCGGGCCTTACGCAGCCATCGGCAGCACGGCCGAGGATGCCGAGGACAAGCCCAAGTTCGCCTCGTTGCGGCCGGGCCAGTCGATGCACACCATTTCCCTGGAAGACGCGCTGGAGCTGTTCCTGATGCCGCGCGCGCTGGGTGAGGACAAGGGCGAGGACGTCAGCGTCGGCATCGGCCGCTTCGGCCCGTTCGCCAAGCGCGGCAGCACCTATGCCTCGCTGAAGAAGGAAGACGACCCGTACACCATCGACCTGGCCCGCGCCGTGTTCCTGATCGAAGAGAAGGAAGAAATCGCGCGCAACCGGATCATCAAGGAATTCGAGGGCAGCGACATCCAGGTGCTGAACGGTCGTTTCGGCCCGTACATCAGCGACGGCAAGATGAACGGCAAGATCCCCAAGGATCGTGAGCCGGCATCGCTGACCCTGGCCGAAGTGCAGCAGTTGATGGAAGAGACCGGCAAACCGGTGCGCAAGGGCTTCGGCGCCAAGAAGGCCGCCGCGAAGAAGGCCCCGGCAAAGAAAGCGGCAGTGAAGAAGGAAGCCGCGCCGAAGAAGGCCGCTGCCAAGAAGGCGCCGGCAAAGAAGGCGGCGAAGAAGGCCACCAAGAAAGCGGTGAAGAAGGCCCCGGCCAAGAAAGCCGCCAAGTAGATCCACGCCATGCGTGGATGATCTGCCAAGGTGTGCGGACCAACGGTCCGCACCCACTGCTCCACCCGTTGTGCACGCAGCGGGGGGATAATGAAGGCCCACGCCGGGCCCGGTCGCCGCCATGAAAGAACTCACACTGGACACCGCAGTCGCCACGCTTCGCAGTGGCGGGGTGATCGCCTACCCGACCGAAGCCGTCTGGGGCCTGGGCTGCGACCCTTCGCATGAGGCAGCGGTGCACCTGCTGCTGCGGCTGAAGCAGCGCCCGATCGAGAAAGGCATGATCCTGGTGGCCGCGGAACTGTCGCAGCTGCAGGGCTGGGTGCGCCTGCAGGCGCTGCCCGATGCACGCCAGCGCGCGGTGCTTGCCAGCTGGCCCGGCGCCAACACCTGGATCCTGCCCGCCGGTACGCGCGCCCCCGGCTGGATCACCGGCGAACATAGCGGCATCGCGGTACGTATCAGCGCCCACCCCCTGGTCGCAGCGCTGTGCCAGGCCTGGGGTGGCCCGCTGGTCTCCACCAGCGCCAACCTTGCCGGCGAGCCACCCGCGCGCAGCCGCGAAGAACTGGACCCGCGCCTGCTGCGCCTGCTCGACGGCATCCTTCATGGACAAACCGGTGGCCTGGCCCAGCCCACACCGATCCGCGACGCGCTCAGTGGCAACGTACTGCGCTCCTGACAGATTGATTGCGTCGGCGTTGCCGATCGCGCACGCTGCGCATATGACCCTGCTGCGCCCTGTCCTGTGCCTGGTCCTGCTGCTGCCGTTGCCGGCACTTGCCGCTGACGATGTGCGGGTCTACCGCTGCGTCGGCAGCAATGGTGCCGTCGCCCTGCAGGACAAGCCCTGCACTGCCGGCCGCCAGCAAGTGCGCGACCTGCAACGCCCACGCGACCCGCCGCCACGGGTGGTCAGCACCGACGCCGCAGTGCCCTCACCGGCGCAGGCACCGCCGATGCGCGAGCGCGAGGTGCGCCATGTCTACATCCAGCCGCCACAGCCGATGTACGAATGCGTGAGTGAAGACGGCGACCGCTACACCAGCGACAACAACGAAGGGAATCCGCGCTGGGTGCCGCTGTGGACCACGGTCTGGTATCCGCATGGCCATCCTGGCGGCGGGCGACCCGGACCGCATCCAGGGCCGCGCCCGGCCGGTAGCGGCAGCACCATCGATGCCTCCATCGGTGGTCGACCACCGGTCTATCGTCCGCCGTCGGTGGGCGTCGGTGTCAACGTGCCTGCCGGCAACATTCTGGTTCGCGATACCTGTCACGCCCTGCCCCCCCAGGAAGTATGCGCACGCCTGCGTGATCGTCGCTGGGAACTGGACCGGCGCTACAACAGCGCACTGCAGAGCGAGCGCACCGCGATCAGCAACGAGCAGCGCGGCATCGATGCACGGCTGGCGCAGGATTGCGGCCGCTGAGCCCCGCGCCGGGGGGTGTGCCGCGCGCTTTGGTAGAGGCCCACCTTGGTGGGCGCTTGCAGACAGCAGTGCCAACCAGGGTTGGCAGCTCTACCAGGGCGTGTGAGCCCTGCGCTGAGGGCTGTGCCCCGCGTTGGTAGACGCCCACCTTGGTGGGCGCTGGCAGACAGCGGTGCCAACCAGGGTTGGCAACTACCAGCGCATCGGCCACGGCTGTAGGCTGCACGCATGATGAGAAAACTGATCTGGCTGGCCATCGGCCTGCTGCCCGGCAGCGCGTTGGCCGATGACATGGTGATCTACCGCTGCATGGGCAGCAGCGATGTTCCCACGCTGCAACGCACCCCCTGCCCCGCTGGTACCCGCCAGCAGATCCAGCGCATCCCTGCGACTGCGCCGGCGGCACCGGTCGCGCCGGTGCAGAACAGCCCCACTCCGCCGCCTGCAGCGGTGCCGTCCGTAGATGCCGCCGCCGGGCCTGCAGCAACGCAACCACGTGAGGGCCGAACGATCATGGAAGCACGCATGGTCGAGCACGAAGGCGGCGACGCCATACTCGACAGCGCGATGCTGCCGCGTTCGGGCGACGCCACGGCCGTGGATGACAACGCACCGCCAAAGCCACCGCTGCCGGCGATCTATCAATGCCTCAGCAGCGAGGGAAGCTCGTACCTGCATGAGTACGAAGCCGCACCGGGTCATTGCGAACTGTTGAACGTACAGGGCCTGGGCGGGGCGACACCGGTCAACGCCGCCAGCTGCGAAGTGGTCCGCGACCGCTGCACCGAAGTAGCCGAAGCGCAGCGCTGCGGCAGCTGGCAACAGCGCTTCCGCGATGCACGGGGTCGCGAGCGGTTCGCCGCACCGGAGAATCAGCCGACGGCGCGCAGCGAACGTGAGCGCCTGCAGGCCGTACTGGAAGCCAGCAACTGCCCGGTGCCGCAGTGAGGCCAGCGAGCGGGCGTCGTCAGAACCCGTAACGCAGGAAGCCGCCATCCACCGCGATGCATTCGCCGGTGACATAGCTCGACGCCGGCAGGCACAGGAAGCCCACGGCCGAGGCCACTTCCTCCGGCTCACCGATGCGCCGCATCGGCGTGCGCCCGATCACTTCCTCGTAGTAGTCGGTATCGGACAGCGGGCCGGAGGTGCGACGGGTGCGGATGTACCACGGCGCCACCGCGTTGACCCGGATGCCGTCCTCGGCCCACTCCACGGCGAGATTGCGGGTCATCTGGTGCATCGCCGCCTTGGTCATGCCATAGACCACGCCGCTGCGCACATGGGTCAAGCCGGACACGCTGCCGACGTTGACGATGGCTGACGACGCGTGGCGCGCGAGCAACGGATGCGCATAGCGCGACAGCTCGAACGCCGAGAACAGATTGGTTTCGAAAATGCCGCGCCACTCGTCTTCGGAGTACTCGGTGGCGGGCTTGGTGATGTTGCCACCGGCATTGTTGACCAGGATGTGCAGGCCGTCGGCGTGGTCCTCGACCCAGTCCAGGATCTGCCGGCGGTCTTCGTCGTCGGACACATCGGCGGCCAATGCGTGCACCTGGTGCTGCGGATACACATCCAGCAGCTCGTCGCGGGCACTCTCCAGCATATCCAGGTCGCGGCCGACGATCATCAGATCGGCGCCGAGACCGGCCAATTCATGTGCGATCGCCAGACCGATACCGGCGCTGGCACCCGTGATCAGCGCCGTCTGCCCATCCAGGCGCCACCGTTGCTGGGTCATATGTCCTCCGGGGCCGCGCCCACTGTGTTTCGATGCGGCAAGGATACGCGCTCACGAGCGTCCCCCGCCCGTGATGCGACACTGGCCCCACGCCCCTCGTGGAGAGCTGCCATGCGCGTCCTGATTCCCGTCCTGCTGTCGGCAGTCGTGCTGGCCGGGTGCCAGCGCCCTGCACCGCCGAATCCGGAACGACCACCGGAACCGCAGGCATTGGCCAAGGCAGTCAATCACCCCCTGGACCGCGCCAAAGGCGTGCAGAAGACCATGGACGAGGCGGCCGAACGCGAGCGCAAGGCAGAGGCCGACGCGCAGTAGATGCCCGCATGCAACAACGCCCGGCCAAGGCCGGGCGTTGTGTGTTCAGTAGATCCACGCCATGCGTGGACATCGCTGATCGGCCATCAGAACCCGCAGAAGCAATACGCCAAGGACTTCACCGGTGCACCGTTGCCCTTCTCGCGGGCCGCGTTCTCGACGAAGCGCAGCTGGGTATCGATTTCCGGCATCGTGCGCGCCAGCATCATCCGGCCCACGCCGGAATCGGCCAGCATCCAGGCGCCGGCGTGGCTGCCGGCGAAGCCGCTGACGAACTGCGCGAACGGCGTCGCCGCCTTCTCGATGTAACGCACGCGGTACTTGTCGGTCGCACCCAGCTTGGCCCGACCGGCAGCGTCAGCCACGGCATCCTTCAGGCCACCGAAGGCGTCGACCAGACCGCGTTCCTTGGCCTGCGCACCGCTCCAGACACGTCCACGGGCCACTTCATCGATCGCCTCGACCGGCTTCTTGCGGGCCTCGGCGACACGGCCGGTGAAATCGGCATAGCCCTTGTTGATCACCGACTGGATGACCTGGCCCACCGCCGGGTCCATCGGCCGGGTGACATCGAAGGCACCGGCGAAACGGGTGGTGCCGACGCCATCGGTGTGCACGCCGAACTTGTCCAGCGCACGGCTGAAGTTCGGGATCATGCCGAAGATGCCGATCGAACCGGTGATGGTCGACGGGTCGGCATAGATGCGATCGGCGTTCATGCTGATCCAGTAACCACCGGACGCAGCGAGGTCGCCCATCGACACCACCACCGGCTTGCCGGCGGCCTGCAGGGCCACCACTTCGCGACGGATCTGCTCGGAGGCATAGACTTCGCCACCCGGCGAATCCACGCGCAGCACCACGGCCTTGACGTCGTCATCGTCGCGCGCCGCACGCAGCAGCGCCGAGGTCGATTCACCACCGATGCGGCCGGCCGGCAGATCGCCGCCGCTGATTTCACCGGAGGCCACCACCACCGCGACCTGCGGACGCGAATCAACCGGGTTGCGGCGCGCATCGAGCTGGGCCATGTAGGTGCCGAAATCGATGTTGCGGAAGCCACCGTCGGCGTCTTCATCGGCCACGCCGCGCTCGATCATCAGATCCTCGAATTCCTCGCGGGTCTTCAGCGCGGTCACCAGCTTCTGCTGCAGGGCGAACTTGGCCAGGTCGCCGCCAGCGGCAGCCACACCTTCAGGCAGGGTATCGATGCCGGCCGCCAGCTGCGCCGGATCCAGGCGGCGGGCCTTGGCGATGTCGCCGAGGTAGCGCTGCCACACATCGTTCATCCAGAACAGATCGGCTTCCTTGGAGGCCGGCGACGCCGCGTCGAGCACGTACGGCTCGGCGGCCGACTTGTACTCGCCCACCTTGAACAGGTGCACGTCCACGCCCAGCTTGTCCTGCAGGCCGGTGCGGAAGTACTGGCGGTAGCGGCCCAGGCCTTCCAGCACCACCGACCCCATCGGGTCCAGATAGACCTCGTCGGCCTGTGCGGCCAGCAGGTACTGCGACTGCCCCATGCTCTCGCTGAAGGCGACCAGCTGCTTGCCCGAAGCGCGCAGGTCCTGCAGCGCAGCGGACACTTCACGCAGCGAGGCGAAACCGGACGGCTGCAACTTGTCCAGCTCCAGCACCACCCGCTCGATCTTCTTGTCATCGCGCGCGCTCTCGATCACCCGGATCAGATCGCGCAGCTGCACTTCCTCGGCACCGTTGTCACCAACGGCCTTGGCCAGCGCGCGACTGACCGGATCGGCGCTGTACTGCTCGACCAGGCGTCCTTCCGGCGCGATCACCAGGGTGGTGCGGTCCTGCAGCGATTTGCTGGCACCTGCGCCCATGCCCGCAGCGACGATGAACATCACCAGCACCAGCAGCAACAGGCCGAAGAACACCAGGTTGAGGATCAACCGGCGGGTGAAATTCATCACGTCCCACAGCCCGATGAAGAAGCTGGCGACTGGATTGCGGTTCGCCGGGGGCAGCGGCGGCACGGGTTGGTTCATGGAGCACTCCGGATGGCTTCTTGCCGTGGTGACAGCATAGCCGGTGCCGCGTGAGGCAGCATCGGACACAAGTCAGGGGATCGCCGGTCACGGTTGCCCTGGACCGGCGTGATGTCAGGCCAGCGTGGACTGGCCGATGCGCTTGCTGCTGCGACTCAGGCGCCAGCCCATCAGGATTGCCGCCGCCGTCAGGCCGACGATCAGGCCGATCCACATGCCCTGCGGGCCCATGCCCAGGCCGAGGCCGAGCCCGGCGCCCAGCGGCATGCCCAGGCCCCAATAGGCGAACATGGCGATGAACATCGGCACGCGGGTGTCCTTCAGTCCGCGCAGCGCACCGGCCGACAGCACCTGGATGCCATCGGGGAACTGGAAGGTGGCCGCGTACAGCAGCAGGGTCGAGGCCAGACCAGCCACGGCCAGGTCGTTGGTGTAGACGCCGACGATGGCGTCGTGGCCGAACAGCAGCGCCGCCGCCGACAGCGTCTGCGTACCCATGATGATCGCGTAGCCGGCCCACGCCGCGCGGCGCACGCCGAAGCCATCGCCACGGCCAACCGCATGACCGACACGCACGGTGGTCGCCTCGGCCACGCCCATCGGGATCATGAAGCACAGCTGCGCCACGTTGATCGCGATCTGGTGCGCGGCCGCTTCATTGGCGCCCAGGCGACCGATCAGCAATGCAGTGACGATGAACAGACCACCTTCCATCAGCACGGTGATGCCGATCGGCAGGCCGGTGCGCAGCAGGTCCCAGATCGCTGACCAGCGCGGTCCCTCGAAATGCGAGAACAGCTGCAGGTGGGCAAAGCGCTTGGTGAACCACAGGTAGGTACCAAAGGCGATCGCCTGCAGCCACATCATCACCGCCGAGGCGATGCCCAGGCCTTCGGCGCCCATTTCCGGGAAGCCCAGCTTGCCGTTGGCCAGCACGTAGCCCATCGGCGCCAGTACCAGCAGGCCACCAAAACCGAGCAGCATGGTCGGCAGCGTCCAATGCATGCCTTCACTGAGATAGCGCATGCAGAAGTACAGCGTCAGCGCCGGCCCCCCCCAGCGCACCGCATGCAGGAACGCCGTTGCGCCGGGCACGATGTCCGGCGCGATGCCGAAGGCCGGCAGCAGCGGCGGCACCACGGTGAGGAAGGTGAACATGATCAGGCCCAGGCCCAGCGCCAGCCACAGCGCCTGCCGGAACAGCGGGCCGATCTCGCGCTCACGGCCGGCGCCATGCAGCTGCGACACCGAGGCGGTGAGTGAGATCAGCGTACCGATCGGGATCAGCATCGGCAGCCACAGCAGCGCAGTGCCGATGGTCACTGCGGCCAGGGTGGAGGTCGCATGGTGGCCGGCAATCACGTTGTCGACGAAGGAGATCAGACCGGTGGAGACGTGCCCGAGCACAAGCGGCAGGGCAAGCAGACCGGTAGCGCCGACTTCCTTGCTGAAGCGCGGCGTGGAGGTTGCAGTAGACATAAGGTGCTTGACGCGAACTACGGTTGCGCGCGAAGGGCACAGGCACCGGGTTGCGGCCGGCCATCTTACGCGCGCTGGGCGGTCATTCCCATGACTGCCCCATAAAGAGGACGGAGGGAATCAAGTCGTATCAGGCACAGTCGGGCCAGAAATGACGTAGTTCCCTCCCTCCCCTTTTGCTTACTGCCCGGCCTGGCGCTTGAGCCAGGTGTCGCGTTCGGCGGCGGGGACGGTGAGGAATGTGCTGCGTACGCTGTCGCGTTCCTGCGGCGGTGTGCGCTGGGCGACCAGGGCCAGCTGCGCCAACTGCGCCGGGCTCAGCTGGCGCAGCACGGCAAGGACCGCGTCGCGCTGTTGCGGCGGCACGAAGCCGAACAGGCCATGCAGCTTGGGAAATTCAGCACCCAGTTGCGGGCCGAGCCGCCAGCCTTCGCGGAAGGCCTGGTCCTGTGCCTGGAACTGCGTGCGCAGGCGCTGCTGCTGATCGACCGGCAACGCGGCGAAGCGGGCGGCGGCCTGGCGGATGCGTTCACGTTCCCCCTCTGGCAGCGCCCGCCACGCGGCGTAGTCGCTGCGACGCTGGCGTTGCTGGGCGGGATCGAGCTGCGCGAATGCCGCCGCCGCAGTGGGCGCGGGCGCAGCCGCCGACGGTGTTGCCGACGGTGCCGGCAGCGGTACGTTCACTGATTGCGGAGCGGCAGCCAGCGACAGCGGCATGGCCAGCAGCAGGCCGGCGAAGAGGTGCTTATTCATCGGCAGCCGAGGTTTCCAGCGCTGCGCCGACCGGCTCCGGGCGGGTCGGCTTTGGTTGTGATTCGTCCACCGGCAACGGGCCACCGGCAGCACTCCAGGCATGCATGTCGGCCTCGGCCAGCAGCGGGTAATCGCGGTCGGCCAGCATGGCGGCATCTTCGCTGGCCTGCGTATCGCTGCCCGCAGTGGGGCGGACATCGCTGGCGGGCAGCGGCTCGACGGTGACCGGTCCGGCCTCGCCCACCACGCCCTCGGGGAGCGGGCCATCGGCGGTCAGCGCACGGCCCTGCCAGTGGCGCCAGCCCAGCGCGGCCAACAGCAGCACCGCGACGGTGATCAACAGGATCACCGGGCCACGCCAGCGTGGCTTGGCATTGGCGCGGCGACGCTTGCCGCTGGCAGGCGCGCGTTCGTCGCGCGGCGGTGCACGCCAGCTGGAAGCAGGCGCCTGGTTGTTGGCCGCTGGCGCGGACGGTTGCTGCAACTGCTGCAGGCGCTTGGCCGGCAGGTCGCGGATACGCAGCTGCACCTGTTCGGCCAGGGTCCGCCATGCAGCGGCGTCGGGCTGGCCAGTGGCGTCGCGTGGGCAGGCCGTGGCCAGCAGGCCTTGGTAGCCCTCCTCGTCGACATCCAGAACGCGGGTGGCGATGCCCTCGTCCAGGCTGCCGCCCACCCGCAGCAGCAGGGCCAGCCGCGGCAGGGGGGCCATGTCGCCCAGCGCGGCCAGCGACGGCGGCCACTGACCGGTGGCCGGCTCTCGCAGCGCCTGGCGCTGGCCCAGCAGGGTCCAGAAGCGGCCGGGCCACTGCGCCATCGGCAGGTCGCTGGCGACCGCGGCGAAGGCACGCATCACCGCCACCAGCGTCTGCTCGGCACGGGCGGGGTCACCGCACTGCAGCTCGGCCACGACCAGGGCACGGCGTTCGACGCCACGCAGAAATGCCGACAGCGCGCCGGCCGCGGTCGAGGAAACAGGGGCGGGCACAGCCGTCATCGGTCACTCCAAAGGTCTGCCGGCATGATAGCGGCAGCCCATCGCTGCCCGGCAGGACTTGCGATTGCAGACGCTTTCTGCTGCAGGTTGTGCACAGCACCACGCGGGAACCGGGCCATTCCTCGATGAATGGCTGAATTCACCCTGTTTCAGCAATGTTTCACCCTTAAGTTGTTGATTTTAATTGCATTTAAAGTGTGGCTATTTTTTGACCAACCCAAGCGTGAGGCCGTCGCCATCGGCCTCATGCGGCGCCACGAGCCGCTAACGCACAGACTTATCCACAGAAGATGTGGATAAGACTGAATCTCCAATAGACACCGATATTTAGGTGACATTTATGATTCGCTGGAGGGCATGCCAGTCGCATCTGCCTCTGCCATGCGCCCTCGCACGGGCCGTTACACTGAGCCGATGCTCGCCCCTGATTCCGGCCCTGTCCCGACCCTGCAGGTCGCCCTGCCCGTCCCCCTGCCGCGCCTGTTCGATTACCTGCCGCCGCAGGGCGAAGGCCCGACGGTGGCGATCGGCTGCCGGCTGAAGGTGCCGTTCGGCAACCGCGAACTGATCGGCGTGGTGGCCGGCCACGGGCAGGCCGAGGACAGCCAGGGGCTGCGCCAGGCGCTGGCCTGGTGTGACATGGCGCCGCTGCTGCAGGGTGAGCTGTGGCAGAGCCTGCAGTGGCTGGCCCGCTATACCCACGCCCCGCTGGGCGAGGTGCTGAGCACCGCCCTGCCCGGCCCGCTGCGGCACGGCGAGCCGCTGCCCGACACCCATCACTGGGGCTGGCAGCTGACACCGGAGGGCCATGCCCAGCGCGAAAAGCTGCGCGCCGGCAGCCGACCACGGCAATTGGCCGAGCTGTTGGCCGAGGCGGTGGTGGACGAAGACGTCCTGTCCGCGCGCATGCCGGACTGGCGGGTGGCCGCACGCAGCCTGGGCAAGCGCGAGCTGGCCGAGCGCATCGCCCTGAGCGTGGCGCCGCAGCACGCTCAGCCCCTGCCCGGCCCCACCCTCAATGCGGAGCAGGCCGAGGCCGTGGCCGCGATCACCGCCGCCGAAAGCTTCCAGGCCTTCCTGCTGGACGGGGTGACCGGCAGCGGCAAGACCGAGGTCTACCTGCAGGCGATCATCCATTGCCTGGCGCAGGGCAGGCAGGCGCTGGTGCTGGTGCCCGAGATCGGCCTGACCCCGCAGACCCTGGCACGCTTCCGCGGCCGTCTCGGCATTGCCGTGCACGCGCTGCACTCGGGGCTGACCGACAACGAGCGCGCGCGGGTCTGGGCCGCGGCCTCGCGCGGCGAAGCACGGGTGATCGTGGGTACGCGTTCGGCGGTGTTCATCCCGCTGCCGCAGCCAGGCCTGCTGATCGTCGACGAAGAGCACGACGGCAGCTACAAGCAGCAGGACGGCATCCGCTACCACGCACGCGATTTCGCATTGGTGCGGGCCAAGGCGCAGGGCGTTCCGGTACTGCTGGGCAGCGCCACGCCCTCATTGGAAACCCTGCACAACGCCTACGCCGGCCGCTATGCGCACCTGCGCCTGAAGCAGCGCGCCGGTGATGCCCGACCGCCGCGCGTGCGCATCCTCGATGTGCGCAAGCGCCCGCTGCGCGATGGCCTTTCCGCCGACGTGCTGGCCGGCATCGGCGAACACCTGCAGCGGGGCCAGCAGGTGCTGGTGTTCAAGAACCGGCGCGGCTATGCGCCGGTGCTACTGTGCCACGACTGCGGCTGGACCGCGCCCTGCAACCGCTGCGATGCACCGATGACCGTGCATGGCGGTGGTCGTCGCCTGCAATGCCATCACTGTGGTGCGCGGCAGCCGGCACCATTGGCCTGCCCCGCCTGTGGCAGCCTGGCGCTGCAGCCGCAGGGCATCGGCACCGAGCGGCTGGAAGAACACCTGGTCAGTGCCTTCGCCGATTTCCCGGTGGTGCGCATCGACCGCGGCACCACCGCACGGCGCGATGCGCTGGAGCAGCAGCTGGCCAAGCTGGGCAACGAGCCCGGCATCCTGGTCGGCACGCAGATCCTGGCCAAGGGCCACGACCTGCCCAAGCTGACGCTGGTGGTGGTGGTGGGCATCGACGAAGGCCTGTTCTCGGCCGATTTCCGCGCCAGCGAAAAACTGGCGCAGCAGCTGATCCAGGTAGCCGGCCGCGCCGGTCGCGCGCGCGATCCGGGCGAAGTGTGGCTGCAGACCCATCACCCGGGTCATCCGCTGCTGGAGACGCTGGTGAACGGTGGCTACCACCCGTTCGCGCAGGCCGAATTGAACCAGCGCGAGGCGGCGGGTTTTCCACCGTTCGCGCACCTGGCGCTGATGCGCGCCGAAGCGCAGCAGCTGGAGCATGCCAATGCCTTCCTGCTGGCCGCGCGCACACTGCTGGGCGAACAGAACGTGGTGGAGGCCTATGGGCCGATGCCGGCGCCGATGCCAAGGCGTGCCGGCTACCAGCGCACGCAGTTGTTGTTGTCGGCAGCGCAGCGGCCACCGCTGCATGGGGTGCTGGCACAGCTGGTGCCGCAGTTGTACGCGCTGCCGGAGGCACGCAAGGTGCGCTGGTCGCTGGATGTGGATCCGACGGACCTGTATTGATCTGGCAGACCGCTGCCGAGCATGGCTCGGCACTACTGTAGAGCCCTGGATGGCTTGGGGTCGGATCCCTTTTCGCAGAAAAGGGCTCTGACCCCGAACGTCGCCCTTCGCTTACGTCATCGGTGACATCACGCCGCGCTGGTACGCCGGGCGCTCGCGCAGGCGTCCATACCAGTCGGCCAGGTGCGGCAGGTCCGGGCGCTGGATCGGCAGCTCGAACCACGCGTAGATCAACGAGCCCAGGGCGATGTCACCCATGGCGAATTTCTCGCCCGACAGCCACGGCTGCGTGGCCAGGGTCGCGTTGGGCAGCGCCAGGAAATCACCGGCACGCACGATCGCCGCATTGATGCGCGCCTCATCGCGGTCGGCCGGCGCGGTGCGCATGATGCCCCAGATCAGTTCGGAGTACAGCGGCGCCATCCGCGAGGTACTCCAGTCCATCCACTTCTCGGCCTGCGCACGCTCCATCGCGTCTTCCGCGTACAGCGTACCCAGCGAATAGCGCGCACTGAGGTAGCGCACGATGGTGTTCGACTCCCACAGCGGCAGGCCGTGGTCTTCGATCACCGGCACCAGCCCGTTCGGGTTCATCGCCACATACTCCGGCGACTGCGTGCCACCGTGGCTGCCACCCACTTCGATGGACTCGTACGGCAGGCCGATTTCCTCGGCACACCACAGCACCTTGCGGACGTTGCTGGAATTGCGGCGACCCCAGATCTTCAACATGCGGATTTCCTTGCTGGCAATGCGAGCGGCAACGATACGCCTGATCGGCCTGGGTGTGTGCGTGCGCAACGACTGCATTGGGCATTCGCCGGGCATGGCCCGGCGCTACCACATCCGCCTTCGGTGAGCGCCGGGCCAACCCCGGCGGTGCTGCGTTGCCGCGCGTTACCGGTTCTTCTTCGGCAGCGCGCGCACGTAGGAGGATTTACCGTCCTTCTTCAGTTCGAACAGACCGATCGCGGCCAGCAGGTCGCTGAGTTTGCCGTACCCGTAATTACGCGGATCGAACGAGGCCTGGTTGCCGATCTGGCTGCCGACCGGGCCCAGGTGCGACCAGCCATCCTCGCCCTCTGCCGAGGACACCGCACGCCGCAACATCTTCACCAGACGTGTATCGCTGCGCATTTCCGCCCCGCTCTTGCGCGGGCGCGCATCGTCGCTGCCCGCCTGTTCGCTGGGCGCCTGTTCATTCGATGATGGTTCGTTCGATGCCTGCTCGACATCCTGCACGCTGGCATGGGTCTGGCCCAACGCTTCCAGATAGGTGAACTTCGAGCATGCGTTGACGAAGGGTTCCGGGGTTTTCTTTTCGCCGAAGCCATAGACCTTCACGCCGTCGGTCAGCAGGCGCATCACCATCGGGGTGAAGTCGGCATCGCTGGACACGATCGCGAAGCCATCGAGGTTGCGCGCGTACAGCAGATCCATCGCGTCGATCACCATCGCCATGTCCGACGCGTTCTTGCCCTTGCTGTAGGCGAACTGCTGGATCGGCCGGATCGCGTATTCGTGCAGCACCGCCTCCCACCCTTTCAACCGTGGGCTCTTCCAGTTGCCATAGGCACGGCGCACGTTGGCCACGCCATAGCGGGCGACTTCGGCCAGGACCTCGTCGATCTTCGAGGCCGGCGCATTGTCGGCGTCGATCAACAGGGCGATGCGCTTTTCCGGTTCGCTCATGGACTCCTCACGGGCAGTTGCCTGAACCCGAGTATCGCCGATCAGGATGCACGCTGACGTGACAAGGACCGGCCATGCGAAGATGCCAGGCACTTCCCCCATGCCCCCCCTGGAGTGAGTCGATGAGTCGTGATCGCGTCCCCCACCTGGTCGTTGTCGGCGGCGGTTTCGCCGGCCTGTGGGCCACCCGTGCGCTGGCCCGCGAACGCATACGCATCACCCTGGTCGACCGTCGCAACCACCACCTGTTCCAGCCGCTGCTGTACCAGGTGGCCACCGCGGGACTGTCTGCGCCGGATATCGCCGCACCGCTGCGCCACATCCTTGGCCACCAGCGCAACGTGGAGGTGCGGCTGGGCGAAGTGGTGGCCATCGACAAGGAAGCCCGCCAGGTGCGCATGGCCGACGGCAGCACGCTGGACTACGACAGCCTGCTGCTGGCCACCGGCGCCACCCACGCCTACTTCGGCCATGACGAATGGGCCGACGATGCGCCTGGCCTGAAGACACTGGACGATGCCATCGCCCTGCGCCGCAAGCTGCTGCTGGCGTTCGAACGCGCCGAGGCCGAGCCGGACCCGGCAAAGAAAGCCGCATGGCTGAGCTTTGCGGTGGTGGGTGGTGGCCCGACCGGCGTCGAGCTGGCTGGCACCCTGGCCGAAATCGCCCGGCATACGCTGCGCAATGAGTTCCGCCATATCGATCCGGCCAGCGCCAAGGTGCGGCTGGTCGAGGCCGGTCCGCGCGTGTTGTCGACCTTCCCTGAAGTGCTTTCGCTGAAGGCGCGCCGGCAGCTGGAAAAGCTGGGCGTGGAAGTGATGACCGGCACGCCGGTCAGCCACATCGATGGACAGGGCTTCAAACTGGGCGACCAGTTCGTGCCCGCGCGCACCGTGGTCTGGGCCGCCGGCGTCGCCGCCTCGCCGTTGGCGCGCACGCTGGACGTGCCGCTGGACCGTGCCGGACGCGTGCCGGTGCAGCCCGACCTGACCCTGCCCGGCCATCCCGAACTTTTCGTGGCCGGCGACCTGGCCGCACTGGGCCAGGCCAACGGCAAGCCAGTACCGGGCGTGGCCCCGGCCGCCAAGCAGATGGGCAAGTACGTGGCGGAAACGCTTCGCGCACGCCTGCACGACAAGCCCGCGCCGGGGCCGTTCAAGTACGCCGACTTCGGCAACCTGGCCACCATCGGCCGCATGGCCGCGATCGTGCACCTGGGCAAGCTGCAGCTGTCCGGTGTGCTGGCCTGGTGGTTCTGGCTGGCCGCGCACGTGTTCTTCCTGATCGGTTTCCGCAACCGCGTCGTGGTGCTGTTGAACTGGGCGGTGGCGTACTGGAGCTACCAGCGCAGCGCGCGCATCATCTTCGGCGATGATCGGGACGACCGGCGGCCGAAGCGGTAGGTACTGCCGTGGGTGACCTCTCGACCGACACAGTAGATCCACGCCATGCGTGGATGAATTTCTGTGCAGGCTGCATGGAGCGTAGCCACGCGTGGCGTGGCTCTACTGCTTCATCGGGCCGCTGGGCCCCCGCTCATGTCCGGCAGAAATCTTCGCGATAGGTAGTGCCACGGGCACGTCCTCGACCGACACAGTAGATCCACGCCATGCGTGGATGAGTTTCTGTGCAGGCTGCATGGAGCACAGCCACGCATGGTGGCTCTACTTCGGCTTTGGGTACCACAGCGCGTTGACGATGACCCAGCGCTGCTCGAAGCGGCCCATGTGGAAGTAGTCGACGAACCACGGCGTTTCCAGCCGCACCGAGGCCGCATTGCCGGTCACGTCCAGCACCGTGCAACGGCGGTCCCATTGATCCTTCGGGGTCTTCAGCGCGCCCTGTTTCGTCAACGCAACCAGTTCTTCCTTCGACATCCGGCGCAGGCCGAGGCGTTCGTCGGGCGTATCACCGAGCACCGCGCGCTTGGCCAGGTCCGGGTGCAGGGAACGGGCGACGCGCTGCGGGTCGGCTTCCAGCTGACCGTCGACGTAGTCGTGGCAGGTCGCTTCGATGGCGGCGATCGTGGCGGCGTCGGCAGCGGGGCTTGCTGCTGCGGAAAGCGCGAACAACAGGGCAACGGCGGACATCCGGGTCTCCAGCGCTGAGAGCTGGGCGATCATGGCATGGCCGGATGTGCCCCATCCACGCATGGCGTGGATCTACCGGCGAAGTTGTAGAGCCGAGCATGGGCTCGGCTCTACAGAACAGCCTCGGCCGGCGCCTGCAGCCAGGCCAGCTTGCGCTCGCGCGGCTGCTGCTTGAGCTCCCATTCGGCGCGTGAGGCCGCTGCCCTGTCCGGGTACTCGCGTACCGCCAGCACCCGCAGCGGCGGGCGTGACCGGGTGTAACGCGCCCCCTTGCCGGCCTGGTGGGCGGCGAAACGGGCCTGCACGTCGGTGCTGATGCCGGCGTAATAGCTGCCGTCGCGGCATTCGAGCAGGTACAGGAACCACGGGCGGGAAGGCGAAACCATGCCCGGATTATGCCGTGCTGCACTGCAGCGGATATACTGGCGGCCGAATGCAGGAGAGAGGCGCCGCGCTGGCGCCCGCCGAAGGCGCAGGCTCCCATGATCGCTCAGGCCGGTGGGCTGGAATCCCACCAACCATGCATTCGACTCGCCGAGCTGGAGAGAGGTCACCGGGCATGCCCGGGACGATCCGCCGAAGGGGCACGCGGCTCACGCCGCTGAACTCTCAGGCAAAAGGACAGCGGGAGCGGCACCGGTCATCGTCATCCCGTCATTGCGCAGGCAATGGCGGTGGTCGCGCATGGCCGGCCCCACCGCGTCCGGAGCCTGTCCATGCTGCTGTCCATCATCTACCTGATCGCCATTTCCGCCGAAGCCATGACCGGTGCCCTGTCTGCGGGCCGCCGCCGCATGGACCTGTTCGGCGTGGTCATGATCGCCTGTGTCACCGCCCTCGGTGGCGGCTCGCTGCGCGACATCCTGCTCGGCCACTATCCCTTGGGCTGGGTGAAGCATCCCGAGTACCTGGGCTTCACCGTGTGCGCGGCGCTGATCGCCACCTGGGTAGCGCGCTGGATGCATCACTTCCGCCGCACCTTCCTGGTGCTGGACGGGCTGGGCCTGATCGCCTTCACCCTGATCGGCTGCTCGATCGCGCGCGAGGCCGGCCATGCGCTGCCGATCGTGCTGATCGCCGGCATGCTCACCGGCGCCTTCGGCGGCGTGCTGCGCGACATCCTCTGCAACGAGGTGCCGCTGATCTTCCAGAAAGAGCTGTACGCGATCATCTCGCTACTGACAGGTGCGGTGTATCTGCTGTTGCTGCACTGGGGCGTGGCCGATGCCACGGCGATCCTGTGCTGCCTGGGGGGTGGCTTCGCCGTGCGCCTGCTGGCGATCCACTACCGCTGGGAAATGCCGAAGTTCGTGTACCACGACGAAGTGCATTGAGCCCTTGAGGGTAGTGCCGGTCGTTGGCCGGCATTTCCGGCTGGGCTGCATGACCAAGGTCACGCGGCGACGGCCCGCGTAAACCGCTACCATTGGCGCCCCGTCGCACGCGCGACGGCATCCAGCCACGCCGCGTCCGCGGCCCCGCCAGACAATCCCCCTCCCCCGCTGCCCGAGGCCCTTCGTGGTGCCGACGGGCCCGCATGACCCTGCGTGCACGCAGGGCGCAGGATGCCCCATGTCTGTCGCCGAAAACTCCCGCTTTCGCCGTGCCCGCCCGCTGCTGGTCGTTGCCGGCCTTGCCCTTGTCGCTGGCCTGGCGTGGTGGCTGTGGCCGCAGGCCGAGGCGGACGGTGGCGAACAAGCTGGTGCCGGCAAGGTAGTGCCGGTACGCATCGCCCGTGCCAGTGCCGAACCACTGGTGCTGCGGATGAAGGCGGTTGGTACGGTCACCCCGCTGCACAGCGTGGTGGTGCGCAGCCGCGTGGATGGCGAGCTGATGCACCTGCATTTCCAGGAGGGTCAGCAGGTCAAGGCCGGTGAACTGCTGGCGCAGATCGATCCCCGCCCCTACCAGGTGAAGCTTGCGCACGCACAGGGTACGCAGCAGCAGAACCTGGCCGAGCTGGAGAACGCCGAGCGCCAGTTGCAGCGCTACCGCGAACTGCAGCGCCAGAACTACGTGTCCGCGCAGGAACTGAGCGACCAGCAGAGCAAGGTGCGGCAACTGCAGGGGCGTCGCCTCAGCGACCAGGCATCGGTGGACGAAGCGCGACTGCAGCTGCAGTACACCCGCATCGTCGCCCCGGTCAGCGGCCGAGTCGGCCTGCGCCGGCTGGACGTAGGCAACCTGGTGCACGCCAGTGACACCGAAGGCCTGGTCACGCTGGCGCAGACGGCGCCGATCAGCGTGCTGTTCACCGTGCCCGAACCAGAGCTTCCCGCCCTGCTCGATGCCGTACAGGCGCAGCCGGCGCTGGCGGTGGAGAGCTGGGACCGCGAAGAACGCCGGCAGCTCGCCAGCGGCACCCTGTCCAGCGTCGACAACCGCATCGATACCGCCACCGGCACGCTGAAGCTGCGCGCGCAGTTCGACAACGCCGATCAGGCGCTGTTCCCCAACCAGTTCGTCAATGTGCGCCTGCAGCTGGGTGAGCATCCCGCGCTGCTGGTTCCCGATGCCGCCGTGCAGTTCGGCAGCCAGGGCAACTACGTGCACATCATCGACAAGAACAACAAGGCACAACGACGCACGGTGGTGCTCGGCCCGGCCGATGACGGTCGCGTTGCGGTGCGTTCCGGCCTGGTAGCCGGTGACAAGGTGGTGATCGAAGGCATCGACGGACTGGAAGACGGCACCACGGTGGAGATCATCACCGAGGAGGCATCGCCCAAGGCCGGCGCATGAACCTCTCGCGCGCCTTCATCCTGCGCCCGGTCGCCACCACGTTGCTGATGGTGGCGCTGCTGCTGTCCGGGGTACTGGCCTATCGCCTGCTGCCGGTGGCGGCGCTACCGCAGGTCGACTACCCGATCATCCAGATCACCACGCTGTATCCCGGTGCCAGCCCGGAGCTGACCACGCGCACCATCACTGCGCCGCTGGAGCGCCAGCTCGGGCAGATTCCCGGCCTGAAACAGCTGTCGTCCACCAGCTCCGGCGGCGCCTCGGTGATCACCCTGCAGTTCGGCCTGGAGGTGTCGCTGGGTGTGGCCGAACAGGACGTGCAGGCGGCGATCAACGCGGCCGGCAGCTTCCTGCCCGGTGATCTGCCGGTGCCGCCGGTGTACCGCAAGGTCAATCCGGCCGACACGCCGATCCTGACCCTGGCGGTGACTTCGCAGGGCCTGTCGCTGCCGCAGGTGCACGATCTGGTCGACACCCGCATCGCGCAGCGCTTGGCACAGCTGCCCGGTGTCGGTCTGGTCAGCCTGGCCGGTGGCCAGCGCCCGGCCGTGCGCATCCAGGTCAATCCGGGCGCGCTGGCCGCCAACAACCTGGGCATGGACCACATCCGCACCGCGATCGCCGCCGCCAACGTCAACCTGCCCAAGGGCAGCTTCGATGGCCCGATCCGCGCGGTGATGCTCGATGCCAACGACCAGATGCGCAGCGTGGCCGAGTACCGCGCGCTGGTGCTGGCCTGGCGCGAGGGCGCACCGCTGCGGCTGGGCGACGTGGCCACCATCACCGACGGCGCCGAGAACCGCCAGCTGGCGGCATGGAGCGGCACCACCCCGGCGGTACTGGTGAACATCCAGCGCCAACCAGGCGCCAACGTCATTGCCGTGGTCGAACAGTTGCGTGCGTTGCTGCCGCAGCTGCAGGCCACTCTGCCGGCCGGCGTGCAGATGAGCGTGCTCAGCGACCGCACCGAATCGATCCGTGCGTCCGTGCGCGGCGTACAGAAGGAACTGGTGCTGGCCATCGCGCTGGTGGTTCTGGTGACCTGGGTGTTCCTGCGCAACCTGCCGGCCACGCTGATTCCCAGCGTGGCGGTACCACTGTCGCTGATCGGTACGTTCGCGGTGATGCTGCTGACCGGCTATTCGCTCAACAACCTCACGCTGATGGCGCTGACCATTGCCACCGGTTTCGTGGTGGACGATGCGATCGTGATGCTGGAAAACATTGCCCGCCACCTGGAAGACGGCGAAAGCCCGCGCGAGGCGGCATTGAAGGGAGCCAGCGAGATTGGCTTCACCCTGGTCTCGCTGACGGTCTCGTTGATCGCCGTGCTGATCCCGTTGCTGTTCATGGCCGACCTGGTGGGCGCGCTGTTCCATGAGTTCGCGGTGACGCTGGCGGTAGCCATCGGCATTTCGCTGCTGGTGTCGCTGACCTTGACGCCGATGTTGTGCGCGCGCTTCCTGAAGCCGCATGCCACGGGGTCAGAGCCCCAAGGGGATCTGACCCCGGCCGTGGGGTCGGATCCCCTTGGGGCTCCGACCCCATCCCCACCAAAGCGCGATGTCTTCGACCACATCATCGCCCTCTACGACCGCCAGCTGCGCTGGGTGCTGCAGCGTCAGCCGCTGATGCTGCTGGCGACGGTGGCCACGCTTGCGCTCACCGTGGCGCTGTACTTCGCCGTGCCCAAGGGCTTCTTCCCGGTGCAGGATGCCGGCCTGGTCCAGGGCATCAGCGAAGCCCCGCAGGCGATCTCGTTCCAGGCCATGCGCGAGCGCCAGCTTGCCCTGGCCACGGCCATCGAACAGGACCCGGCCGTGGCCAGCCTGTCCTCCTACATCGGCGTGGACGGCAACAATGCGGCCCTCAATACCGGCCGCCTGCTGATCGAACTGAAGCCACACGGAGAGCGCGAGAGTGCCGACGTGGTGATGGCACGGCTGCAGCAGCGCGTGGCCAGAATTCCCGGCATCACCCTGTATCTGCAACCGGTGCAGGAGCTGGGCATCGAAGACCGCATCAGCCGCAACCAGTACCAGTTCACCCTGACCACGCCGGACCTGCAGACGCTGGAAACCTGGACACCGAAGCTGCTGCACGCGCTGCGCCAGTCGCCGGCGCTGCGCGATGTGGCCAGCGACCTGCAGATGCAGGGCCGACAGGCCAGGGTGAGCATCGACCGCGATGCCGCCGCACGTCTGGGCGTGAGCGTGGAAGCGGTGGCCGACGCACTGTACGACGCCTACGGGCAACGGCAGATCTCCACCATCTTCACCCAGGCCAGCCAGTACCGGGTGGTGCTGGAGGCCGATCCGGCGCGGCAACCGGGGCCGGAGGCGATCAGCGGCCTGCGCGTGCGCAGTAGCAACGGCCAGACCGTGCCGTTGGGGGCGGTGGCGCGCGTCGAGCAGGGGCCGACGGCGCTGCTGCGCAACCATGTCGGCCAGTTCCCGGCGGCCACGCTGTCGTTCAACCTGGCACCCGGCGCATCGCTGGGCGAAGCAGTGGATGCGGTGCATGCCGCGCGGGCGCAGGTGGCATTGCCGCAAAGCATCGAGCTGCGCCTGCAGGGCGCGGCGGCGGCCTTCAGCAGCTCGCTGTCGAGCACGCTGTGGCTGATCCTGGCGGCGGTGGTGGTGATGTACATCGTGCTGGGCGTGCTCTACGAGAGCTTCATCCATCCCATCACCATCCTCTCCACATTGCCCTCGGCAACCGTGGGCGCCTTGGCTGCGTTGTGGGTGAGCGGACGCAGCCTGGATTTGATCGCGGTGATCGGCATCGTGCTGCTGATCGGCTTGGTGAAGAAGAACGCGATCATGATGATCGACTTCGCGCTGGACGCGCAGCGCACGCGCGGCATGAGTCCGCGTGAAGCGATCCACCAGGCGGCGCTGCTGCGCTTCCGGCCGATCCTGATGACCACCCTGGCGGCGTTGTTCGGCGCGGTACCGCTGATGCTGGCCACGGGCTCGGGCGCCGAGCTGCGGCAGCCGCTGGGCTGGGTGATGGTGGGTGGCCTGATGGTCAGCCAGGTGTTGACCCTGTTCACCACGCCGGTGATCTACCTGGCCTTCGACCGTCTGCAGCGTCGCCGCGCGGCGGCACCGGCAACAGCAGACGAGGCCAGCGCATGACCCCTGTGGCACGCCTGGCACAGGCCTGCGTGCAGCGTCCGGTGGCGACCCTCCTGTTGGCGGTGGCGCTGGTACTGGCCGGCCTGCTGGCGCTGCGCCTGCTGCCGGTGGCACCGCTGCCCCAGGTCGACTATCCGGCCATTGAAGTCAGCGCCAGCCTGCCCGGCGCCTCGCCCGAATCGATGGCGGCGACCGTGGCCACGCCGCTGGAGCGTGCGCTGGGCAGCCTGCCCGGCATCTCGCGCATCGATTCAGCCAGCACCCAGGGGCAGACCGAGATCGAATTGAAGTTCGTGCTCGGCCGCGATATCGACGAGGCCGCGCGCGAAGTGCAGGCCGCGATCAACCTCGCTCGCGGCCAGCTGCCCAGCGGCATGCCCGGCATGCCGCAGTACCGCAAGGTCAACCCGTCGCAGGCGCCGATCCTGGCGCTGGCGCTGACTTCGGACACGCTCTCGCCGGGCCAGCTGTACGACCTCGGCTCGACCGTGCTGGCACAGAAGCTGTCGCAGGTGCCGGGCGTGGGCGAAGTGCAGGTGGGCGGCAGCGCGCTGCCGGCGGTTCGCGTATCGCTGGACCCGAATGCCCTCAATCACGCAGGGCTGGCGCTGGAGGATGTGGCACAGGCGATCAGCCGCGCCAACGCGGTGCGCCCATTGGGTGCGGTCGCAGGCGCGAACCAGCACTGGCAACTGGAGGCGCCGCTGCAGCTGCGCCAGGCCGCGCAGTATCGCGAGCTGGCGCTGAAGGCCAGCGATGATCGCCTGCTGCGGCTGGGCGATGTCGCCGCCGTCGCCGACGGCGTGGAGGATCGCTATGCCAGTGGCTTCCACAACGAACGCCCGGCCGTACTGCTGATCGTCAGCCGCCAGCCCGGCGCCAACATCATCGCCACCGTCGATGCGATCCAGGCGCAGCTGCCGCAGCTGCACGCCCTGCTGCCGAGCACGGTGGACATGCGGCTGGTGATGGACCGCTCGCCGGTGATCCGCGCCACCCTGCACGAAGCAGAAGTGACCCTGCTGCTGGCGATCGCGCTGGTGGTGCTGGTGGTGCTCGGCTTCCTCGGCCACTGGCGCGCAGCACTGGTACCGAGTGTCGCGATTCCGGTGGTGCTGTTCGGCACGCTGGCGTTGATCGCGCTGATGGGCTTCTCGCTCAATACGCTCTCGTTGATGGCCCTGATCGTGGCGGCGGTGCTGGTGGTGGATGACGCCATCGTGGTGCTGGAGAACATCGCGCGCCATCGCGAGCTGGGTGCCGACCGCTGGCAGGCGGCGGTGCGCGGTGCATCGGAAGTGGGCGCTACGCTGCTGTCGATGAACCTGGCGCTGGCCGTGGTGTTCGTCTCGATCCTGTTCCTGGACGATTTCGTCGAGCGCCTGTTCCGCGAATTCTCGCTGACCCTGGTGGCGGCGATGACGGTGTCGGTGCTGGTGGCGCTGAGCCTGGTGCCGATGCTGTGCGCGCGCGTGTTCGTCGATGACGCACAACAACCCTCGCGCTGGCAGCGCGGCAGCAATGCGCTGTTCGAGCGCGTGCGTGGCGCCTATCTGCGCACTCTTCAGGCCAGCCTGCGGCAACTGCGCTGGCCATTGCTGGCCTTCGTGGCGGTGATCGCACTCAATGCCTGGCTGTTCCAGCAGGTACCCAAGGGCATCGTGCCGCAGCAGGACACCGCACAGCTGCGCGGCTTCGCGCGTGGCGATGACGGCCTGTCCTTCCAGGCGATGCAGCCGAAGATCGATGCCTACCGCAAACTGCTGCTGTCCGACCCGGCCATCGAGGACATCATCGGCTATATCGGTGGCAGCAACGGGGTCAACAACGCCTTCATCATGATCAAGATGAAGCCGCTGGCCGAGCGCGGCGTCTCCAGCCAGCAGGTGATCGACCGCCTGCGTGCACGCCTGCCCAAGTTGCCTGGGGGCAACCTCTATTTGTGGGTGGACCAGGACATCCGCCTGGAAGGCGCCGGCAGCAGCGGCAAGTACGAGTTCCAGTTGCTGTCGGCCGATACCGCGCCATTGCGCCAATGGGCACCGAAGGTCGCTGCTGCGCTGCGTGGCCTGCCGGAACTGGTGGACGTGGAAGCGCAGGGCGAGGCCGGCATGCGCCAGGTGATGCTGGACATCGACCGCGAGGCCGCCGCGCGCCACGGCGTGGACCTGCGCACCGTGGCCAACATGCTCAACAACGCCTTCAGCCAGCGCCAGGTCGCCACGTTGTACGACAGCCTCAACCAGTACCGGGTGGTGATGGAGCTGGACCCGAAGCACACGCAGGACCCGGGCACGCTGGCACGGTTGCAGGTGATCGATGGCGGCGGCCAGCGCATTCCGCTGTCGAGCATCGCCAGCTGGCGCTACGGCATGGCGCCGGACCGCGTGTACCACAGCGAGCAGTTCGCCTCGATCTGGATCGAGTTCGCGCTGGCTCCGGGCGTGGGCCTGGAGCAGGCCACGCAGGCCATTGATGCGGCGATGGCCACACTGATGCTGCCGCGCTCGGTGCAGGCCAAGCTGTCCGGCGAGGCCGGTGGCCTGGAGCAGCTGCGGTCGCGCCAGTTGTGGCTGGTGCTGGGCGCCACCCTGGCGGTGTACCTGGTGCTGGGCATCCTCTACGAGAGCTTCCTGCAGCCCCTGGTGATCCTGTCCACGCTGCCGTCGGCCGGTATCGGTGCGTTGCTTGCGCTGTGGCTGTTCGGCAACGAACTGAACCTGATCGCCCTGCTCGGCCTGTTCCTGCTGGTGGGCGTGGTGATGAAGAACACCATCCTGCTGGTCGACTTCGCGCTGGCCGGCGAGCGTCGCGGGCTGAGCGCGCGCGATGCGGTAATGGAAGCGGCGCGATTGCGCCTGCGGCCGATCCTGATGACCTCGCTGGCGGCACTGCTGGGCACGCTGCCGCTGATGCTGGCCAACGGCGAAGGCTGGGAGCTGCGGCAGCCGCTGGGCATCGCCATTGTCGGCGGGTTGCTGGTCAGCCAGTGGCTGACGTTGTACACGACACCGGCGATGTATCTGGCGCTGGCGAGGATGCGGGCGCGACGTTGAGCGGGGCGGCTTCATCCACGCATGGCGTGGATCTACTGACTAGACGACACCGGCGATGTACCTGGCGCTGGCGAGGATGCGGGCGCGACGTTGAGCGGGGCGGCTTCATCCACGCATGGCGTGGATCTACTGACTAGACGACACCGGCGATGTACCTGGCGCTGGCGAGGATGCGGGCGGGGCGTTGAGCGGGGCGGCTTCATCCACGCATGGCGTGGATCTACATAACCGGGTCGGGGTCACACCACCCCGGCGATGTACCTGGCGCTGTCGCACATACGCAGCGCCAGGCGCATCGCCGGTGCAGACGGGCCGGTCTCCAACTCCGACCGGCCCTGATCGCGGCCGCACCCCCGCAGGCGCTGGCCGCCATCCACACACGTGCCGCCGTCAGGCGGCTTCGGACACCTTCACTTCGCGACGGGCGCGCACGGCAGCCGCCAGCCGCTCCAGCACCGTCACGGTGGTATCCCAGTCGATGCAGCCATCGGTGATGCTCTGGCCGTAGACCAGCGGCTGGCCTTCGACCAGCTCCTGGCGGCCACCGACCAGATGGCTTTCAACCATCACACCGACGATGCGCTGCTCGCCGTCTTCCAGCTGGGTGGCGATGTCTTCGATCACCTTCGGCTGGTTTTCGTGGTTCTTCAGGCTGTTGGCGTGGCTGGCGTCGATCATCAGGCGCATCGGCAGCTTGGCCTTGGCCAGCGCCTGGCAGGCTTCGGCGACGCTGGCCGCGTCGTAGTTCGGCTGTTTGCCACCACGCAGGATCACATGGCAGTCCGGGTTGCCGGTGGTGGAGACAATGGCCGTGCCGCCCTGCTTGGTGACCGACAGGAAGTGATGCGGGTTCGAGGCCGCGCCCACGGCATCGGCGGCGATCTTGACGTTGCCATCAGTGCCGTTCTTGAAGCCGACCGGGCACGACAGCCCCGACGCAAGTTCGCGATGCACCTGGCTTTCGGTGGTGCGTGCACCAATCGCGCCCCAGGCCACCAGGTCGGCGATGTACTGCGGCGAGATCACGTCGAGGAACTCGACACCGGCAGGCAGGCCGAGCTTGTTGATGTCGCGCAGCAGGCCACGGGCGATGCGCAGGCCCTTGTCGATCTTGAAGCTACCATCCAGGTCCGGATCGTTGATCAGGCCCTTCCAGCCCACCGTGGTACGCGGCTTTTCGAAGTACACGCGCATGACGATCTCCAATTCGCCGGCCAGCGCGTCGCGCAGCGGCTTCAGGCGCTGTGCGTACTCGATGGCGGCCTTCGGGTCGTGGATCGAGCATGGCCCGACCACCACGGCCAGGCGGTCGTCGCGGCCATGCAGGATCTGGTGCAGGGCCGCGCGCGAGGCGCTGACGGTGTCGGAGGCTTCGTCATCGCAGGGCAGCATCGCCAGCAGCTGGGCAGGCGGTGTCAGCGGTTCGATGGTGCGGATACGCAGGTCGTCGGTGTGCGGGGGCATGGTGGGGGTCTCTACGGAACGTTGGGGGTCCGCAGCGTGGCGACATGAAAAAAGCCGCCAGGTTCGCTGGCGGCTTTCGGGAATGCGTCTGAAGCTTTCTTCAGGGTGAGCGCAATCCTTCCTCCGCCGGGGGCTTCGGAAAGTAATACCAATAAAAGCTGGCGTGGGTTGCGTTCATGGGATCTATTGATAACACAGGGTTTTGGCAGGTGCCAACTGTTTCATCCGCAACTGCGGGCGCGGTTCAGCGGACTATCGGCCGCCATGCACTTCCACGTCCAGCAGCAACGTTTCGTGGATGTCCACCCAGCGCTCCACTACCCGGTCCAGTTCCTGCCGGGCCTCATCCAGCTGTTCGGGGTTGAGCATGGACCTGGCCGTATACAGATCGGACACCAGCTGCCGCAGGGTGGCTTCCTGGATGGCGACCACCGGCCCTTCCAGGCCGGGTACCTGCAGCGCAGGACTGCTGCCCAGCGCTCCGTACAACGTCACCTGGATCTTGCTCTGCATGCTCGACTTCCCTGCGAATGGATACGGCCGAGCGCCATCTTTACCCGGAATGGATGACACGCGCATGTGCCACCGCAGGCCGAATTACAGCGCTGCGAGGTCCGCCAGGTGCTGGGCCATCGCATCCACGGCGCCCACGGCATTGATGGTGGCGAAGTAGTCATGCCAGCCGGTGGCGCTGATGGCGGCCATCAGCGCATCGGCATCTGCACGGCTGGCGCACTGCCAGACGGCGTAGTACTGCGCGGCGCTGGCATGTGGCACCTCGCTGGCCACGCGGCCCATCGCCAGCGGTGCGATGCATGCAGGGTCGAGCTGCTGCATGCCGGCGCCGATACGGCTGAAGAAGGTGTTGCGTTGTTCGGCGGACAAAGCTCTCCAGGCCGGCGTCGCGGTGTACAGCTCGATGAGGAGGTGGGACATGGGGTCTTCCTTGAGGGTCATGGGGTTGCCGGCCAGCGGCCGGCATCAGCGGGAAACGGGTGAACGGTGCTGCGTTACAGCGAGCGCAGCGCGCGTTTGCGGATGTAGGCGTTGGCGACGCTGTCGTGCGTTGACTGCCACTTCTTGCACACAGTGCGCACCCAGTCGGGTTGGCCCTTGCCGGCGTCGTTGAGCCAGTTGCCCACCGAGTCCTGCACGTAGCGCTCTGGATCATCGGCCAGTGTTTCCAGCAAGGGCAGCACGTGCTCGGGCTGCTGCTTGAACAAGGCAATATGCGTGGCCCAGACACCGCGGGGGCGCAGCGCTTCACAGGCGAAGCGGCGTAGATGTGGCGAAGGCTGCTGCGTCCAGGGTTGCAGCAGGGCGAGCGCCTCCAGTGGCCCGGCGACGATATCGCTGCGCAGCGCCAGCCACGCCCATTCGCGCACACCGAAGTGCGGATCGTCTGCCAGTGGACGCGTCGCCTGCAGCTTGTCGGCCAACGTCGCCTGCGCGTCAGCACCGATCAGATAGCACGCCCACCCCCGCACGGTGTCGGAAGGATGGGCCCGCCAGTGCTGCACGTCGCCCTGCCCTGTCTCGCGCAGCAGCGCTGCGGCCAGGGCCATGCGCTGGGTGATTCCCTTGCCCGCGGCGGCGCGCATGCGCTGTATCGCGGCCGGTGGCAAGGTCGGTGCCACTGCCTGCAGCAACGCCGCGAAGTCCACCGCCAGGCACTCGGCCAGATGCGTGCTGGCGGCGCTGCCCGCATTGAGTGCCTGCAGGCGTGCGGAGGCGATGGCAGTGCTCATGCGCCTGTTTCCTGGCCTGCGTCGGTGTGTCGCCAGACCTTTTCCAACAGCAGCGACAACTGCGCCTGTTCGCTGGAATCAAGACCGTTGAACAGTCCGCCGATCCATTGCGTGTGCTGGTCGAACAACTCATCTGCCAGGCGTCTGCCGCGTGCCGTCAGCACGATCTGCAGACGGCGGCCATCTTCGGCGTCGCTGTGCCGCTGCAGCAGGCCGTCACGCTGCAGGCCATCGAGCAACCCACTGATGGTGGCGCGGGTGACGCCGGCACGTTCGGCCAGCTCGTGCGGCGGCAACATGCCGCCGGCGCCGTGCAGCAGGAACAGCACGACGAAGCGGCCTTCGCTGAGGCCGTGCGGTGCCAGCCGTGCAGCGCAGTCACGGTCGATCGCGCCGGACAAGGCGAGCAGCTGGAAGCACAGGCGCAGCGGGCCCAGGTTTGCGTCGCTACGACGCTCTGCTTCGTTGATGAGGGCAAGGTGTTTGAATTCCAGCACGCGCGTCATTCATTATGATTAGTCGCCTAATCATAGTATGAAAATAGATGTAACGCATAGCGCAGGCGCCTTTACGGCGCCACGATCAGCCTCGCCACAAGGCCGCCGTCTTCACGGTCCAGCAACTGCAGTTCACCGCCGTGACGGTGCGCCGCGTTGGCGGCGACTGCCAGGCCCAGCCCGGCGCCTCCCGTGTCGCGACTGCGCGAAGTTTCGCTGCGCTGAAACGGCTGCAGCAGGCGCTGCCTGTCTGCCGCTGCGATGCCGGGACCGCGATCCAGCACCTCCAGATGCAGCCTCTGTCCCACCCGTGCAACACGCAGCTCCACTGCACCGGCGTAGCGCGCTGCGTTGTCGATCAGATTGTCCAGCGCCCGCCTCAGCAGCAGCGCATCCGCGTGCCACGACAGCTCGGCAGGCAATGTGGCAATGATGACCACCCCACGCCCGCGCGCCGACTGCACGCAGTCGTCCAGCAGGGCCACGATATCCAGCGGCTGCAGCACAGGAGGTTCAAGTTCCCCACGCGCGTAGTCCAGAACCTGCTCGATCATGGCGTTCATGCGTTCGATGTCAGCCACCATGCGCGCTGCCTGCGCTGGCGGCGCGCTGTCGGCACGCAGGCGCAGGCCGGTCAGCGGCGTGCGCAGGTCGTGGGCTACGGCGGCCAGCATCCGGGTCACATCGTGGGCCTGACCGCGCAAGCGTTCGCGCGCCGCGTTCATTGCCGCGGCCAGCACCTGCACCTCGTGCGGCCCTTCCACCGGCAGGGGAGCGCTGGCCTGCAGCGACAGATCCGCACTTGCATCGGCCAGCCGCCGCAGCGGACGCGTCAGGCGCAGCGCCAGCCAGGCGGCCGGCGGCGCCAGCAGCACAGCGCCGGCCAGCAGGGCCAGCAGCACCTGCCGGCGCCACTGCAGCAGCTCGCTGTGGTTGGCGCCCACGACGCTCCACCGCCCATCGGGCTGCTGCACTGCCAGTTCAAAGGCGGGCCAGCGCAGGCCCGGCAGCAGCAGCGCCTGTTCCACCGTGGCGCGCTGCTCGGGCCCGGTTTGCAGCAGCTGCCCCTGCTTGATCACCTGCACCTGTACAACGGCCGGGTCGGGCGTGCGCCGCCAGACCGTGCGCACCCGTGCACGCGGCACCTGCAGCTGCGCGGCTGCCACGGCACTCATCCAATCGTTGTCCACGCCGGCCGGCGCGTTGGCCTGGCTCCAGCGACGCAGGCCCAACGGAGCGGCCGCACGACCGCCCATGACCTGCACGGCGTCAAGCAGACTCATCTGTGGTGCGGCCGGGCTGGGCACCGCCCAGACCACGGCAAAGCTGACCAACTGCGCCACCAGCAGGGTGGACAGGATCAGCAGTGCCACCCAGGTCGCGGTCCGCCAGGGACGCTTCATCGGCGGCTGACCGAGGCGGAGAACCGGTAACCTTGGCCGCGCAGCGTCTGCACCAGTGCTTCGCCGCCAGGCGCGACCTGCGCAAGCTTGCGCCGCAGGCGGCTGATACCCAGATCGACGGCGCGGTCGAACGACTCGCTGGCATCGCCCCGGGTAAACAGCAGCAACTGCTCGCGGCTGAGCACGCGACCGGCGCGCTCGGCCAGCGCGCACAACAGCGCGAACTCGCCGCTGGTGAGGGTGACGTCGGCCCCGGCGGGCGTCAGCAGGCGATGGTGTTCCAGCTGCAGCTGCCAGCCATCGAAGTGCAGCACCGCGGCCTGCGCGCTGTCGGCCTGCTTCTGCACCCGCCGCAGCAGTGCGCGTACCCGTGCCAGCAGTTCGCGCGGGTCAAAGGGCTTGGCCAGGTAGTCATCGGCACCCACTTCCAGGCCGATCACGCGGTCGGGCGTGCTTGCCATCGCACTGAGCATCAGGATCGGGGTGCCACTCGATTGCAGGCGACGGCATACCGACAGTCCATCTTCGCCTGGCATCATCCAGTCCAGCACGATCAGGTCGGTGCCCCGCTGGGCAAGCAGTTCGTCCAGTGCGGCCGCGTGCGCCGCCACCCGTACGTGGTAGCCATGCGCGCGCAGGCAATCGGCAATCGCTTCGCGGATGCTGAGGTCATCGTCGACCACCACGATGTCGGTTGCTGCAGTCATGCGGCGATTATGGCGCGCGTTTGTATCAGGACTGTATCTGCCGATGCCGGAGCGGACATCTGCCGGATACGCGGGGGGGCTGCAATGGCCTCCCCAATGGAGACCTGCACGATGCGAATCCGTACCCTGCTGGCGCTTGCCTGCATGACCACGCCACCGCTGATGGCCGCCCCGGCTGCCCCGCAAACCCATGTACTGCCGATGTGGATGCAGGGCGGGCACCCCGCCGTGGCGGTGCAGTTGGGCGACAGCGTCGAACCGCTACACTTCGTCATCGACAGCGCCGCTGGCGCCACCATAGTGGATGAGGCGACAGCCCGCCGCCGTGGGCTGGAAGATGCGGCCAGTGCCGAGACACGCGTGGAAGGCGCTACCGACCGCAGCACGGTACTGCGGCGCACCCGTAACGCGAGCTGGCACCTGGGCACCTTCGCCTTTGACGCTGCGATGCTGCAGACCGATCTGAGCAGGCTTGCCGGCAGGACTGGCCGCCGCATCGACGGCATTCTCGGCAACGATGTCACCAGCCGCTTCGACACCACCTATGACATCGCCGCGCAGCAGGTGCTGCTGCAGCCGCCCGGATCGCTGGTGCACGATGACGCATGCCTGCGCAATGCCCTGCCCGTGCGCGATGCCAGCATGCAGCGCTTCGGCTTCGTGCAGATGCAGGTGCCCGGTACCGACGTCGAGGTCATTGCGGTTGTCGACACCGGCGCGGCACAGACGGTGCTCAATGCAGCCGCCGCTGCAGCACTCGGTTTTCGCACCGACGGCAGCGACGCACGAGTGACCGTCCGCGCCAAAGGTACGCAGGGCCTCGGCGAACGGGTGGTGGAAACCTGGCTGGCGCCCTTGCCGGGACTGCGCATGGGCAGCTGGGAACACCCGACGCAGGAAGTGCGCATCAGTGAATTGCCGGTGTTTGCCTCGCTGGGACTGAAAGAACGGCCCGCGTTGATTCTGGGCGCTGATGCCATGACAGATACCCGCGTGCAGATCGGCAGCGGCGCCGAGTGGATCTGCCTGCGTCGCAGTGAAAAGCCGCAGCTGCAGGACACTCCCGCAACTGCCCGGTAGTTGCGCAGCGAACACCGATCATCGCCCACAAAAAAACCCCGCCTTGCGGCGGGGTTTTTCATTGCAGCAGGGAAGCGTGCCGACCTGGGTCGGCAGCTACCGGCGCAGCGGGACTTAGAAGTCCATGCCGCCCATGCCACCCATGCCGCCCATGCCACCAGCGCCACCCATGGCCGGCTCGTCCTTCTTCGGAGCGTCGGCAACCATGGCTTCGGTGGTGATCATCAGGCCAGCGATCGAGGCTGCGTTCTGCAGCGCCGAACGGGTCACCTTGGTCGGGTCCAGGATGCCGAACTGCAGCATGTCACCGAACTCGCCGGTGGCGGCGTTGTAGCCGAAGCTGCCGGTGCCTTCCTTGACCTTGTTGACGATGACCGACGGCTCTTCGCCAGCGTTGGCGACGATTTCGCGCAGCGGAGCTTCCATCGCGCGCAGGGCGATCTGGATGCCGTGGTTCTGGTCTTCGTTGGCACCCTTCAGGCCAGCCAGCGCGGAGACCGCACGGACCAGGGCAACGCCGCCGCCCGGAACCACGCCTTCTTCAACGGCCGCACGGGTCGCGTGCAGGGCGTCGTCGACGCGATCCTTCTTTTCCTTCATTTCGATTTCGGTCGAAGCGCCGACCTTGATCACTGCAACGCCACCGGCCAGCTTGGCCACGCGCTCCTGCAGCTTCTCGCGGTCGTAGTCCGAGGAGGTGTCTTCGATCTGGGTCTTGATCTGCGCAACGCGCGAATCGACCGCAGCCTTGTCACCCACGCCATCGATGATGGTGGTGTTTTCCTTGGAAACCTGCACCTTCTTGGCGCGGCCCAGGTCCTTGATGGTGGCCTTTTCCAGCGACAGGCCGACTTCCTCGGAGATCACGGTGCCGCCGGTCAGCACGGCCATGTCTTCCAGCATCGCCTTGCGACGGTCGCCGAAGCCCGGTGCCTTGACGGCCACGACCTTGACGATGCCGCGGATGGTGTTGACCACCAGGGTCGCCAGCGCTTCGCCTTCGACTTCCTCGGCAACGATCAGCAGCGGCTTGCCGGCCTTGGCGACGCCTTCCAGCACCGGCAGCAGGTCACGGACGTTGGAGATCTTCTTGTCGTGCAGCAGGATGTACGGGTCATCCAGGTCAGCGGTCTGCGACTGCTGGTTGTTGATGAAGTACGGGGACAGGTAGCCGCGGTCGAACTGCATGCCCTTGACCACGTCCAGCTCGTTGTCCAGGCCCGAGCCTTCTTCAACGGTGATCACGCCTTCCTTGCCGACTTCCTTCATCGCGTTGGCGATGATCTGGCCGATCGACTCGTCCGAGTTGGCCGAGATCGTGCCGACCTGGGCAATGGCCTTGTCGTCAGCGGTCGGCTTGGAGATGTTCTTCAGCTCGGCGACGGCGGCCACGACGGCCTTGTCGATACCGCGCTTGAGGTCCATCGGGTTCATGCCGGCAGCAACAGCCTTGGCGCCTTCGCGGATCAGGGCCTGGGCCAGCACGGTGGCGGTGGTGGTGCCGTCGCCGGCGTCGTCGTTGGTACGCGACGCGACTTCCTTCACCATCTGCGCGCCCATGTTCTCGAACTTGTCAGCCAGTTCGATTTCCTTGGCGACGGACACGCCGTCCTTGGTGATGGTCGGGGCGCCGAAGCTCTTCTCGAGCACGACGTTGCGGCCCTTCGGGCCCAGGGTGGCCTTGACGGCATTGGCGAGAACGTTGACGCCGCGCACCATGCGCGAACGGGCGTCTTCACCGAAACGAATATCCTTGGCAGCCATTGCAGTTACCTCATTGGTAGCGCCGGGCCATGCCCGGCGGCTGGGTGTTTGGAATCAGGGTATGAAGCAGGTCGCGCCGACGCTCAGCCGATGACGGCGAGCACGTCGTCTTCGCGCAGGACCTTGTACTCGACGCCTTCGCTCTTGTAGGAGCTGCCGGCGTACTGGCCGTAGATGACCTTGTCACCGACCTTCAGCGACGGCGCGCGCACGGTGCCGTTGTCCAGCGGCTTGCCCGGGCCCACGGCCACGACTTCACCCTTGGTGGACTTTTCCTTGGCGGAGTCCGGGATCAGGATGCCACCGGCGGAAACTTCGTCGGCTTCGATCGGCTTGACCACAACGCGGTCGTGCAGCGGCTTGATGCTCATGTGGGACCTCTTAAGTTATTGATTGGTCTGAAAAAGTCCGGCGATGTTAGCACTCGCACCAGGCGACTGCCAGCAACGCGCGTGAAAAAGCCCGACAGGTCGGGAGCACGACAGAGATGGAGACCTCCGGAGGCCTTTCAAGGCCCGCCGCCGAAATTTTTCTGCGGAGACCCGGCGGCGCTCCATTCCTGCGCGGACGCCTTTATAGGGATGCGACGCGGCAAGCCAAGGGGGAAATCGCGGGCATTTGGTGACCGCCGTCTCACTGTCAGATATCTGGCGTTCATTTACGACAAAGTGTCACCAGATCGGCTTTAGGGTGGCCCGGCATTCCCAATCACAAGGAGTAGTCGATGCGATTGCTGTCCCCGCTCGCCGCCGCCTGCCTGCTGGCACTGGCTGCCGCGCCGGCCCAGGCCGAGGTCTTCATCAACGAACTGCACTACGACGACAGCACCGCTGCCGGTGACGTCGGCGAAGCCATCGAAGTGGTCGCCACCGCCGGCGAGGACCTGTCCGGCTACCGCCTGTACCTCTACAACGGCAGCAATCCGTCGGCCGCCACGGTCTACGCCAACAACGCGGTACCGGCGGGAACCGCCGCCAGCTGCGGCAGCGCCACCCTGGCCGTGGTCACCTACCCCACCAACGGCCTGCAGAACGGCCCCAACGACGGCATCGCCCTGGTCGACGCCAGTGGCAAGGTGGTCCAGTTCCTCAGCTACGAGGGCGCGATCACCGCCTCCGGTGGCCCCGCCGCCGGCATGACCAGCCAGAACATTCCGGTTGCCGAAACCAACAGCACCGCGGCGGGCACCTCGCTGCAGCTGACCGGCAGCGGCAGCCAGTACGCGCACTTCACCTGGGCCGAATCGGCCAGGCAGACCTTCGGCAGCTGCAACAACAACCAGACCTTCAGCGGCGGTGGCACCCCGGGCCCGAACACGCCGCCGTCGGTGTCCACCACCACGCCGGCACAGGGCAGCAGCACCTTCCCTGCCGCCGCCGACCTGGAAGTGGTGTTCAGCGAGACGGTCAACCTCGCCAGCGGCGCCTTCGCATTGACCTGCGGCACTTCCGGCAGCGTGCCGCTGACCTGGCCGGCCAGCGGCAAGAGCGTGAAGCTGTCGACCAACACCGCGCTGGTCGCCGGTGAAGCCTGCCGCTTCGACATCCGTGCCGCACGCATCACCGATGCGCAGGGTGCCCGCCCGGCGACCGACAGCCGCATCGCCTTCACCGTGGCCACCACCACCGGCAATCCGGACCCGGGCAATCCCGGCGGCCCGGCGGGCTATTACTCGAAGGTCAACACCAGCAGCCCCAGCCAGCTGCGCTGCTCGCTGCACGCCACCATCAAGGGCCACACCGCGTATCCGTACAGCGGCTCGGGCACCAGCACCTGGACCATCCTGGAGATCGCCGACGAAGATCCGAACAACAGCGGCCGGATCCTCGATGCCTATCGCAACCGCAGCTACACCAAGGTGACCGACCGTGCCGGCAGCGGCGGTGGCCTGAAGTACAACCGCGAGCACACCTGGCCCAATTCGCTGGGCTTTGCCAGCACCACCGGCGACAAGGGCCTGCCGTACGCGCCCTACACCGACACCCACATGCTGTACCTGACCGACGCACAGTGGAACGCCGACCGCGGCAACAAGCCGTTCGGCAAGTGCGATGCCAACTGTGGCGAGCGTGCCACCGAGGCCAACAACGGCCACGGCGGCGGCAGCGGTGGTTACCCGGGCAATTCGAACTGGGTGCGCACGCCGGATGGCAATGCCGGTACCTTCGAGGTGTGGGGCCATCGCAAGGGCGACATGGCACGTGCCGTGATGTACATGGCCATCCGCTATGAAGGGGGCAAGGATGCGGCCACCGGCCAGTCCGAACCGGACCTGGAACTGACCGACGACCGCAGCAAGATCGTCAAGACCAGCAGTTCGCCGGCCTACATGGGGCTGCTGTCGACCCTGATCGACTGGCACCTGTCCGATCCGCCGGATGCCGCCGAGCAGGCGCGCAATGACGTGATCTACTCGTTCCAAGGCAACCGCAACCCGTTCATCGACCACCCCGAGTGGGCCACCCCGGCCCTGTTCACCTCGGCCAAGCCGGCCACCTGCCAGCTGGCCAACTGACCGCGCAACGCTGCGGTCCACTGCCGTCGCCGGGCCCTGCCCCGGCGACGGCCCTATACTCGACGGTCATGTCGAACGTCGATCCCGTCCTGCTGCTGTTGACCACCTGCCCGGACCGGGCCAGTGCCGAGCGCATCGCGCACGCGCTGGTCGCCGAGCACCTGGCCGCCTGCGTCACCCGCCTGGACGGCGCACAGTCGACGTACCGCTGGCAGGGCGAGGTGACCACCGACGCCGAACTGCAACTGCTGGTGAAGACCACCGCAAGCCGTGTCGATGAAGCCATCGCCCGGATCGTCGAACTGCATCCGTATGAACTCCCGGAGTGCATCGCGGTCGAAACCCGGGCCGGCCTGCCGGCGTATCTGGACTGGATCCGGGCACAGACCCGGGAGGACACTGATTGAAGACTCTGATTGCGCGTGGCGCCGCCTTGTGCGCCCTGTTGTGGCTTTCGTTGCCGGCCTTCGCGCTGGATGAAAAAGATCTGCTGCCGGTGGACCAGGCGTTCGCGCTGACCGCCAGCGCGCCCGAACGTGGCCAGATCCAACTGCAGTTCAAGATCGCCCCCGGCTACTACCTGTATCGCCACCGCACCACGGTGAAAGCCGACCCGGCCTTCAATGCCGCCGCGCTGCAGATGCCCGCAGGCAAGAAGCACCACGACGATTTCTTCGGTGAGGTGGAGACCTACCGTGAGCGCCTGCAGGCCACCCTGCCCGGTGCGCCCACCGATGCCGCCGGCACCATCAGCCTGGAAGTGCGTTACCAGGGCTGCGCCGATGCCGGTGTGTGCTACCCGCCGCAGAAGCGCGTGGTGCAGGTGACCCTGCCCGGCGCGGGCGGTGCGGCTGCTGCGCTGCCAACCGCGCGCGCCACCGGCGCCAGTGCGTTCAACAATCCGCTGGCCGGTGCCGGCAGCAACGGTGGCCTGCGCCTGCCGGGCACCAGCAACAGCCAGGCGCTGCCGCTGCCGTCGGAACAGGCATTCGGCTTCGATGCCATCGCCAGCGATGGCAACACGCTGCTGCTGCGCTTCAGCCCGGCGCCGGGCTATTACCTGTATCGCGATCGCACCTCGCTGAAGCTGGAAGGCAGCACCGGGGTACTGGCCGACAAGCCGCGTTGGCCGGCGGCGCAGTCGCACCGCGATGAGCACTTCGGTGATGTGGCGGTCTATTTCAACCAGGTGGAAGTGCCGGTGCCGCTGCGCCGCAGCCGCGCCGAGGCCGTCGACAGCACGCTGGTGGTGACCTTCCAGGGTTGCCAGACCGATGGCATCTGCTACCCGCCGATGACCCGGCGGGTGAAGTTGTCGATCCCGGCCGGCAAGGCCAACGCCACCGGCGATGCGCCTGCCGCACGCGACGAAGTGATCCGCTCGCTGCCGCCTTCGGCCGCTGCCAGCACCCGTGAGGGCGCCAACGGCACGCCGCTGCGCCTGCTGCCGACCGTACCCAACGACACGCCGGCCAACACCGGTGCTGCCGACGCCAGCAGCGGCGCGCGCGATGCCTTCGCCGCTGATGCGCAGCAGGACAATGCACTGCGTACCAAAGCCCCCAGCCGCGTGCCGAAAACCGACAGCTCGCTGTTGTGGGTACTGCTGCTGGCGCTGGGCGGAGGCCTGGTGCTGAATCTGATGCCCTGCGTGCTGCCGATCCTCTCGTTGAAGGTGCTGAGCCTGGCGCAGAGCGGCGAAAGCCCCGAGCGCGCCCGCAGCCATGCCATGTGGTACACGCTGGGCGTGCTGGTCGCCTTCGCGGTGATCGGCGCGCTGATGGTCGGCCTGCGCATGCTGGGCAACGCGGTCGGCATCGGTTTCCAGCTGCAGCATCCCGGCGTGGTCGCGGCGTTGGCCTACATCATGTTCGCGGTGGGCCTGAGCCTGTCCGGCGTGTTCACCATGGGCGGCGGCATCGGCAACTTCGGCCAGTCGCTGGCACGACGCAGTGGCCCGGCCGGCGACTTCTTCACCGGCGTGCTGGCCTGCGTGGTCGGCAGTGCCTGCGTGGGTCCGTTCTTCGGCCCGGCGGTGGCCTATGCCTTCGTGGCGCCGCCGATCGCGGCGATGCTGGTATTCCTGTTCCTCGGCCTGGGCCTGGCCCTGCCGTTCCTGCTGATCGGCTTCGTGCCGGCGCTGGCCCGTCGCCTGCCCAAGCCGGGCCAGTGGATGGAAACCCTGAAGCACGTGCTGGCCTTCCCGATGTACGCCGCTGCGTTGTGGCTGCTGTGGGTGCTGGGCAAGCAGCGCGGCGTGGATGGCATGGCGCTGGCGCTGGGTGGCCTGCTGCTGCTCACCGGTGGCCTGTGGCTGTTCGAGCGCAGCCGCTGGCGCAGCCAGCGCGCGGCCGGGCTGCTGGGCGTGCTGCTGGTGATTGCCGCGCTGGTGCCGGTGTGGGGCGTGACCCAGCTGGCACCGCCGGCACGCGCCGCTCAGGCGAGCAGCGAGAACGTGGTGGACTACTCGCCGCAGATGCTGGACCGCCTGCGCGCCGACAACCGCGTGGTGTTCGTCAACATGACCGCCGACTGGTGCGTGAGCTGCAAGGCCAACGAACGCGCGGTGCTGTCGCGCCCGGAGTTCAAGGAACTGCTCAAGCGCACCAACGCGGTGTACATGCGTGGCGACTACACCAATGTGGACCCGCAGATCACCGCGTTCCTGGATGAGCACAAGGCCGTGGGCGTGCCGCTGTACGTGGTGTACGGCCCCGGCGCACCGCCGACGGTGCTGCCGACCCTGCTGACCCAGGCGCTGGTGGAAGAAGCGTTGCTGCGTACCGCGCGATGAAGTGGCAACGGCCAGCACTGCTGTGGACAGCGGTGCTGGCTGCCGGGCTTGGCTTGTGGGCGGGCAATCGGCTGACGCCGGCGCCGGCGGCGCAAACCGCAGCGCCTGCTGCCGTATCACCGCCAGCGCTGCCGATGCTGCGCCCCGGTGATCCGCTGCCGGCGCTGGTCCTGCCCGATGCAGACGGCAACGCGCTGGATATCCGCGAACGTTTCAACGGCCGGCCATTGCTGGTCAATGTCTGGGCCAGCTGGTGCGGCCCGTGCGTGGAAGAGATGCCCGAACTGGCCCGCTTTGCCGAGGGCCAGGGCGCGCACGGCGTACAGGTGTTGGGCCTGGCGCTGGATACGCCGGACGGCGTGCGCGATTTCCTGCAGCGGGTGCCGGTGGGCTATCCCATCGTCCTCGACACCCCCGGCCCACGCGATGCCAGCGTGCAGTTGGGCAACGCGCAGGGCCTGCTGCCCTACAGCGTGCTGTTCGATGCGCAGGGACGGATGGTGAAGGCCAAGCTCGGCCCGTTCGCGCACGGCGAGATCGAAGGCTGGACGAAGTAAGGTCGGCAGGGCTGCGCCCTGCACCTGCAGATGCTCTCAAGCAACAGCAACAGCCGAAGCAACGGCAACAGCGGGCTTCCGTGGGATGGCGGGGCGGTGTCGGATTGCGGGGACGCCGCAAGTACGTCCTTGTAGGCTTGGCCGCGGCATCCATGCCGCGGACACCCCGCACTCCGACACCGCCCCACCTCTGACAGATTTCCGGTGGCCAGTAGATCCACGCCATGCGTGGATGAATCTCCATTGAAATCGAAGATTTCGACAATTGAACGAAGAGCATCCACGCATGGCGTGGATCTACGTGTCGACCAAGGTCGACAACCACCAACAGCAACACAGAACGCCATTCCGACAGATCGCGGAAAACTGTCGAAGGCGGGGTGGGTCCGGTTGCGGGGGTGTAAGCGCCATGGATGGCGCGCCCAAGCCTCCAGGGACGGATTCACGGCGTCCCCCGCAACCGGACCCACCCCGCCTCCCCACAGGAAGCCAGCTTCGGCTGTTGCTGTTGCTGTTGCAGTGGCCCCGGCCTCTGCGGGTGCAGGGCGCAGCCCTGCCGGCAAACCCTCCTTGACCGCAGCGGCCCGAGCCCCGGAGAATTACGAGATTAATTCTCATTTGCTGTTGCGCAGGATGCGGGCGGCAGCCTCGACGGCCCTCGATCCCGATGTTCAAGAACGTCCTGTTCCAACTGCACTGGCTGCTGGGCATCAGCGCTGGCGCCATCCTGGCCGTGATGGGCCTGAGTGGTGCCGTCCTGTCGTTCGAGGATGAGCTGCTGCGCGCAGCCAATCCCGGCTTCGCCGCCATCGCCGAACACCATGCCGACAACCAGCAGCCGCTCGCGTTGAGTGAACTGGTGCCGTTGCTGCAGGCGGGCAGCGAGCGGCCGCTGCAGCGGCTGCGGGTGGATGCCAGCGGCCAGCGGCCGTCTGTTGCGCGCTTTGCCGGTGGCAAGGACCACTGGGTGTATTTCGACCCCTACAGCGGCGAGCGCTTCAGCGCGCTGCGCGGGCAGGCCTTCTTCGATTTCGTCGAGGACCTGCACCGTCATCTGGTTGCCGGCGAGCGCGGCTCGTGGATCACTGGCAGCTGCGCGATCGCCCTGCTGTTCTTCACCCTGTCCGGGTTGTACCTGCGCTGGCCACGTCGCTGGTGGCACTGGCGCAGCTGGTTGGCGGTGGAGTGGGCGCGCACGGGCCGCGGCTTCCTGTGGAGCCTGCATTCGGTGATCGGCACCTGGGTGCTGCTGATCTACCTGATGAGCGCGCTGACCGGGTTGTGGTGGTCGTTCGACTGGTACCGCAACGGGCTGACCCAGCTGCTGGGTGTCGCGCCCCCCGCCAAGCACACACTCGCCACCGATCTGTCCCTCGATCTGCACAACGTCGAGGCCACGCTGTATGCGCTGCCCGGCGTGCGCCAGGGCTTCATCGACCTGCGGCTGCCGGAGAAGCCCGGCCAAGCACTCAACGTGCGGGTGATGTCGGCTGATCCCGCGCAGCGCGGCGGCCACCATGACCGCGCACATGACCTGCTGCAGCTCGACCCGGCCACCGGCGCGGTTCTCGACGCGCGCCCCTACGCGCGCCAGGGGGCCGGCGGCCAGCTCACCACCAGCATGTTCGCTCTGCACTCGGGCAGCTTCTTCGGCATGCCCGGACGTATCGTGGTGATGCTCAGCAGCCTGGGCATGTGCCTGTTCTTCATCACCGGCTGGCTGTTGTACCTGGACCGACGCCGCGGCCAGCGCGCCGCGCGCGCGCTGCGGCAGACCGTTCCGGCAGCAGCACGCCACGCCGGCGGCACGCCGTGGCTGGTGGTGCATGCCAGCCAGAGCGGCCTGGCCGAACAGTTGGCCTGGCGTGCGGCGGCACAGCTGCAGGCGGCCGGCCACGGGGTGCAGGTACTGCCGCTTGCGCGCATGACTGCCACGCAGCTGCAGGCCACCACACAGGCGCTGTTCGTGCTCAGCACCTTCGGTGATGGCGAACCCCCGGAAAACGCACGGCGCAGCGCACGCCAGCTGCTGGCACAGCTGCCGGACCTTGCCGGGCTGCGTTACGGCATGCTCGCGCTGGGTGACCACCAGTACGAACGGTTCTGCGGGTTCGGCATGCAGATGGATGACTGGCTGACGCGCGCGGGTGCACAGCCGTTGTTCGCGCGAATCGATGTCGATGCGGCTTCGGTGACGGCACTGCGCCAGTGGCAGCTGCAGCTGGCCGGACTGACCGGCATCGACACCGATGACAACGCGCTGCCAGCGGCCACGGTGATGCATGACTGGCGTCTGCTCGGCCGCAGCCTGCTCAACACCGGCAGCGTCGGTGGCCAGATCTGGAAGATCCGCCTGGCACCGCCGGCTGATGTCGATTGGCAGGCAGGCGACATCCTGCAGATCGCACCACGCCACGACGCGATGCATGTGCACGCGGTGCTTCGGGCGCATGGCCTGGATCCCCTGCAACCGGTACTGATCGACGGTGGTACCAGAACGCTGCTGGAACTGGCCAGCGAACGGGTGCTGCCCGAACCCGGCAACGCATTGCAGGTGCAGGATGCAGGGCTGTGGCTGTCAGGCCTGCCGTCACTGCCCGGGCGTGAGTACTCCATCGCCTCCTGCGCCGCCGATGGCGAAGTGGAGCTGGTGGTGCGGCTGGTCCGCGACGCAGCCGGCCGCGCCGGCCTGGGCTCGGGCTGGCTGGCGCTGCATGCGCCGTTGGACGGTGCAGTTGCGGCCCGCGTGCATCGCAACCCGGGCTTCCATCGGCAGCCAGGTGCACCGATGGTGCTGATCGGCAATGGCACGGGCATCGCCGGCCTGCGCAGCCTGCTGCGCGAAGCGGCGCATCACGGTGAGCACGGTCATTGGCTGCTGTTCGGCGAGCGCCAGCGCGCGCACGACTTCCTGTTCGCCGAGGACATCATCCGATGGCAGGCTGACGCACACCTGCGGCGGTTGGATCAGGCGTATTCGCGTGACGTCGACGATGGCAGCTACGTGCAGCATCGACTGCGCGCCGCGGTGGATGAGCTGCACGCGTGGCTGGCACGCGGTGCGGTGATCCATGTCTGTGGATCGCTGCACGGCATGGCCGAAGGCGTGGACCAGGTGCTGCGCGAGGCGCTGGGCGATGACGCGGTGGAAACGCTGCTTGAGAACGGACGTTACCGGCGCGACGTGTATTGAGTCCGTTCGCCGGGTATGGCCCGGCGCTACCCGCCCTGGGTTTCAACGGTAGCGCCGGGCCACGCCCGGCGAAGGCGATCAGGCCATCACGCCGCCGCCCGCGCCCGACGCTCGGGCTGTATTCGGAACACGCCCACCGCTTCGGCCAGCGCCTGCACCTGGGCCTGCATCTGCGCGGTCGATGCGCCGGCTTCTTCCACCAGGCTCGCATTGCGCTGCGTGCTGGCCTCCATCTGCACGATGGTCTGGTTCACCTGGGCGATGCCCGCATGCTGTTCGTGCGAGGCACTGCGGATACCGGCCAGCAGCCCGGCCAACTGCTGCACGCTGCTGACGATCTCGTCCATCGTCGTGCCCGCCTGCTCGGCCTGCGTACTGCCTTGACCGACCCGCGCCACCGAATCCTCGATCAGCCCCTTGATCTGCTTGGCCGCATCCGCACTGCGCTGCGCCAGCAGGCGCACTTCGGCCGCCACCACCGCGAAGCTGCGGCCCTGCTCGCCTGCACGCGCGGCCTCCACTGCCGCGTTGAGGGCCAGGATATTGGTCTGGAAGGCGATGCCATCGATCAGCTGGATGATGTCGCCGATGCGCCGCGACGACGCGCTGATGCCCTGCATGGTCGCCACCACCTGGCCGACCGCAGTGCCGCCGCGCTCGGCAACCCTGGCGGCGTCGCGTACCAGTCCGTCAGCACGCCCCGCGGCGTCGGCATTGCGGCCGACGGTGTTGGTCAGCTCATGCATGGATGCTGCGGTTTCTTCCAGGTTGGCTGCCTGCTGTTCCGTGCGCTGGGAAAGATCGTGATGGCCGGCAACGATCTCGCCCACGCCCACATCCAGGCGCACAGTGGCCTGCTGGATACGGGTGACGATGTGGCCCAGCTGCGCGACAGTGGCGTTGGCATCATCCCGCATGCGCGCGAACACGCCCTGCAGGTCACCCTCCATGCGCACGCTCAGGTCACCGCGTGCCAGCGCGGCCAGCAGCGACTGCAGGTCGCCCAGGTTGGTCTCGAAGGTGGACAGCAGGCGGTTGATGCTGGTCGACAGCGTGCGCACGAAGCCCTGCTTGCCGTCCAGCGCGATGCGCCCCTGCAGTTCGCCATGCGCTGCCGCATCAACCAGCGCCGCCACTTCGGTTTCCAGCAGCGTTTCCAGCGCGCGGCTGCGCCATTCCACCGCGACACCAAGGAAGTGCTCGTCCTCGACAATGGCATTGGCGATCAACTGGTAGCGGGTGCCGGCGTGGCCGATCTCACGCTCTTCGCGCTGACGGACGCCGATCAGTCCCGCCAGCGCCGGATGCAGGCGGACCGCGTCACTGCCGAGCAATGTCTCTGCGGAAAGATCCAGCAACTGCAGCAGCGCCGGGTTGGCGTAGGCCACCCGCCCTTCCGCATCAACCACCATCAGGCCGGTCTGGGCGCTGTCCAGCGCCTGCCGCACGCGCGTGTTGCCGCGTGCCAACGCGCGTTCGGTCTCGGTCCGCGCACGCAGGCGCTGCTGCATGTCGACGAGGCGCTGCGCGAGCTGACCGATCTCATCGTTGGCGTTGTGCACGCGCAGCGTGGTGTCGAGCCGATCATCCGCGATATCGCCTGCAAAGCGCAGGGTGTCCTGGATCGGCCGACGCACCGCGCGTACCACCAGCACCAGGCTGGTGATCAGCACACCGGCCACCAGCAGCAGGGTAGCCACGAACAGCACGCTGGCCATCCTTGCGCCCGATCGCTGGCGCAGTTGTGCCTGTTCCAGTGCCGCAACCTGGGCCTGCTGGAACGCGGCCAGTGCCGGGCCGACGGCCGCCGCGGTCTCGAGCAGCGACTGCGCCTCCACGTCCAGGCCGACGCGCGCGGCGGTATAGCCCAGCAATGCAGCCTGGTAGGCCTCCATGCCATTGCGTACGCGTTCCTGCACCTCGGCGGGCAGGCCAGCCAATGCCAGGTCGAAGGGCAGCTTTTCTTCGCTGGCACGATCGGCGTGGGTGGAATCGCCATCGAGCAGCAGCAACGCTTCCTGGCGCCGCATCCGCTGCACATGCAGGGACAGCGCTGGCCGCTCCAGCGCATCCACCTGCGCCTGCAGCGCGTCGGCCGCCTGCTGCAGCTGCGCGGCCAGGCCGGCATCGCCGCGTCCCATCTCATCCACCCGCTCGAACAATGCGGCGATGCCCTGTGAGAAGGCATCGACCGCCTCGGCCATCGCCTGCAGCGCCTTGCGCCGGCCCGCATCCATCGGCATGCCGCGCAACGCCTGCAGGTCCTGCTTCAACATCTGCTGCGTGGCCAGCAACTGGCTGCGGTCCGCAGCATCGAAACTGCGCGCATACTGGGTCTGCAGTCGCCGGGCCTCGGCCACCCGCGCCGCCAGCGAAGCAACGCGGTCACTGCCGTGCTGGTAGCTGGCCTGGTCACGTGCCGCCTGCGTACTCGCATGGCTGGTCCAGGCATGGACGGCGGCAATGGCCACCAGGCCCAGGCTGCAGACCAGCAACGTCGCCTTGAGCTTGTCGGCAACGCCGAGTCGATGTGGCTGCAGCCAGCGCAGCAGGCCAGGGAAACGGGAACGCAACCCGACAACGCGGCTACGCAGGGACCGAAGGTGGGGAACGACGGCCGACATGACAGGCTCCAGGCGGAAGGACGCACCTGTATCGGCCGGTTTCAACAGAACTTTAGCGGTGGATTGAATCCTGCCGCGGGCAGTGGCCAGTCGTCGCTGTTGTACCGGCCGCAGGCGACCGGGGGATGACACCGGCGCGCCGCGCTTGACCTCAACCCCGGTTGCGGTAGCACAGTGGAGGCCCCTGCCCGTGGTGCCTGCCATGTCCGTCGACGTCTCCCGTTACCTGCAGCGACTGCAGCTGGATGCCCCACCACCGCTTACCCTGGCCGGGCTGACCCTGCTGCAGCAGCGCCACAACGCCCTGCTGCCGTTCGAGACCCTGACCAGCCTGCTGCGCGACGCGGTCGCCATCGACCTGGACAGCGTCCAGCACAAGCTGCTGCACGCGCAGCGCGGTGGCTACTGCTTCGAACTCAATGGCGCGTTCCTGGCCCTGCTGCAGGCCCTGGGTTTCGATGCGCGACCACTGAGCGCACGTGTGCTGTTGTCAGCCGCCGATGGCGAGCTGACCGCGCGTACGCACCTGCTGCTGCGGGTGCATCTGCTGGGCGAGGACTGGCTGGTCGATACCGGCTTCGGCAGCCTGACCCCGACCGTGCCACTGCGCCTGCATGAGACCGCAGTCCAGGACACACCGCATGAGCGCTACCGCGTGCAGCGGCTGGAGGATGGCGACTACATGCTCGCCTCTGAGGCCGGTGACGACTGGCGGCCGCTGTACCGTTTCGACCTGCAGGCACCGGCGCCGATCGATAACGAGGTAGGCAACTGGTATGTGTGTACGCATCCGCAGTCGAGCTTCCCTGGCCAACTGCGTGCATCATTGACCGGACCGGATTGGCGACGCACCATCGGCAGCGGCAACTACACCGAATATCGCCCGGGCCAGGTGCCGGCCAAGCGCCCGCTGCGTGATGTACAGGACGTGCGCGAGGTGCTGCAGCAGGGCTTCGGCATGCGCCTTCCGGATGATCCGCGATTGGATCCGGCCATCGCCGACTGGCTGCAGCGGTCGCGGGCCGCGTCCGTGTAGCGCCGTTGTCGGCGCTCAGATGATGCGCAGGGTGATCGCCTTCAGCACCGCACGGGTGCGATCACGCGTACCCAGCTTGTCCAGCAGGCTGGATACATAGTTCTTCACCGTGCCCTCGGCCAGGAACAGGCTGCGCGCGATTTCCTTGTTGCTGTAGCCACCGGCCAGCAACCGCAGGATCGCCACTTCGCGTTCACCGAAGGTATCGCTGGGCGGCGCTTCGTCATGGAATCGATAACGTGCCCGTACCGGTTCGGTGCTGACCGGCAACAGCAGCGTCTGGCCGGCAGCGACCCGCTCAATGGCCTCGCGTAGGTCTGCCGGCGCTGCGTCCTTGAGCAGGAAACCCTGCGCGCCGGCCTCGCTGGCACGCAGCAGCAGGTCACTCTCGTCGAAGGTGGTCAGCAGCAGGCAGGGCGTTCTGTCGCCACGCGCACGCAGCTGGCGCAGTGCCTCGATGCCATCCAGGCCGGGCATGCGGATATCGCTGAGCACCACGTCCACCTGGTGCGTGGCAAGCCCCTGCAGCAGTGCCTGGCCATCCTCGGCTTCCAGCACCACCTGCATCCCCAGCCCCTGCAGCAACGCGCGCAGGCCGGCGCGCACCAGTGCCTGGTCGTCGGCCAGTGCGATGCGGATCGCCGCGGTGCTCATGCCGGCAACCGTGCAATCAGGTGCATGCCGCCCTGCTCGGTGCGCGCAAGCTGCAGCTCGCCCTGCATCACGGCCAGACGCTCGCGCATACCAGCAATGCCATTGCCTTCGCTGATGCGCTCAGCACGCTGGCCGTCATCGCGGATATCAACACGCAAGCGGGAATCCTCTTCGGTCATCGTCAACCACACGGTGCCGGCATCGGCGTGGCGTGCGGCATTGGTCAATGCTTCCTGGACCAGGCGCAGCACCGTCTCGGCCAGCTGCGGGTCGGTCACCCGCAGGCCTTCGGCAATCTGCACCTGCAGGCGCGGGCGTGGGAATGGCGCAGCCAGCGCGTGCAGCGCGGTGTCGAGGTCCAGGCCACGATCATCACGCATCGACTGCACGACCTGGCGGATGTCGGTCAGCAGCTCACCGGACAATTGTTCGGCCAACAGCAGACCATCGCGTCCGGCCAGCGCCGGATCGGCGGCCAGCGCGCGCAGGTTCAAGCGCATGGCGGTGAGCTTGTGTCCGGCCACGTCGTGCAGTTCACGCGCCAGTCGCAGGCGCTCGGCATCACGCGCACTGTCGGCCAGCAGCGCGCGCGTGGCCAGCAGGTCCGCATTGACCCGGGCCAACGCATCGCGGGCCAGTGCGGTGCTGCGCGCGTAGTGCGCCGTGAGCGCAGCGAACACCTGGAAGCCGCCGTACAGCAGCACGATCATCAACGGCTGCGGAAAGGCCGCCTGCCTGAGCACCGCATACAGCGCGATGTTGGCGGCCAGGGCAATGACCAGCACCACCCGCGGCGGCCAGTGCTCGGCCAGCTGTGCAACCAGCACCACCAGCAGGATCGGCGCGGTGCCGGTACGCGGTTCCAGCGCCACCATGGCCACCGCCAGCCCGGCCTGCACGATACCGGCGATCAATCGCACGCCCTGGCGGGTGGGCAGCTGCGAATGCGCAGCAAACAACAGCAGGAACAGGCCAAGCACCGCCCAGCGCAGGCCCGCACCCTGGGTGTGCACGCCCAGGGTCAGACCGACCACCAGGATGGTGACCAGGCCAGCCAGGCTGAGCGGGCGCAGCAGATGACGGAAGAAGGTGGGCATGACTGCATGCTGCGGGCAGCGGTGGCCGCTCGGCAATGGGTGCGGCGCATAAAGTGACTTCTGGCACGTCGAATCGATGACCACTGGCCCTGATCGCTGCGCGTGCGGCCGCACAGACTGGCCACACACCGCCCACGGAGCCACCGCCATGATCCGCACCATCCTGCTTTCCGCCACCCTCGCCGGCCTGTCGCTGGCCGCCAATGCCGCCGCCGAGCTGGCCGTCAACGTGCATGACGTCCGCGCCCAGACCGGCACCCTGCGTGTCGCGCTGGTCAATACCACTGCGGCCTGGGACGGCAAGGCTGCGCCGGTACAGGCGCAGCAGGCACGCCCACAGGGCGACAGCGCGCACTTCACCTTCAAGGACCTGCCGGCCGGCGACTACGCCGTGCTGCTGACCCATGATGAGAACGACAACGGCACGCTCGACACGAACCTGGTGGGCATGCCGGTGGAGGGCTATGGCTTCAGCAACAACCCGCAGGTGATGCGCAAGCCGACCTTCGATGAAGCGCGTTTCAGCGTGCCGGCCAGCGGCACCGCCATTGACATCAGCCTGCGCTGATCCTTCCACTCCGCCTGAGACCTGCCATGGACCGTCGCCGCTTCCTCCGTACCCTGATCAGCAGCACCGCCGGCCTGGCCCTGGGCGCGGCGGCCCTGCGCAGCGCGCCCGCGTTCGCCAACGACCCTGCACAGTTCGCCGAAGGCGTACAGGCGCATCCGTGGCTGCTGGGATGGCGCAGCGTGACCAGCGAAACGCTGGGGCCGGCCACGGTGGATCTGCAGGGACGGTTGCCGACCGGACTGGCGGGAACGCTGTACCGCAATGGCCCGGCCTGGAGCGAGCGCAACGGCCTGCGCTACGACCACTGGTTCGATGGTGACGGCATGGTCCACGGCTGGCACTTCAACGGCGACGGCACCCTGAGCCATCGCGCGCGCATGGTGGCCACGCCCAAGTTCACCCGTGAACAGAAGGCCGGGCGCTTCCTGTATCCCGCCACCGGCACCAGCATTCCCAATGCCCAGGCGGTGCGCAACAACGATGATGCCAACGTCGCCAATACGTCGGTCATCGGCATCAACGGCCGCCTGTTCGCACTGTGCGAGTCGGGCTCGGCGTTCGAGGTGCACCCGGATACGCTCGACACCCTCGGCCCGGTCACCTGGCGGCCGGATCTGGCGGCGCTGCCCTTCTCGGCGCATCCGCTGGTCGACCGCGACGGCAGCCTCTGGAACTTCGGCTCGATCAGCCTGCTCGGCGGCGCCGGCCTGCTGGTCTGGCACATCGGCAAGGATGGCCAGCTGCGCAGCGCCAACGTGATCCAGACGCCGGAGCGCGGCTATCTGCATGCGTTTGCGATGACTGATCAGCACCTGGTGTTCGTGCTGGCGCCGTTCGATTTCAACGCGGCTGGCGGCAGCTTCTTCGAGCGCATGCAGTTCGCTCCACAGCGCCCCGCGCGCATTGCCGTGGTAGCCAAGGATGCCCCGGACAAGGCACAGTGGTTCGAAGCTCCATTCGCGGCGATCTATCACTTTGGCGATGCCTACCAGCGCGGGGACGGCATCGTGCTGCGCGCCGTGCGCCGCGACAACATGGATGAAGCACGCTCGCCGATGAAGGAGGCGATGGCCGGCGACGGTGCACATGCCAGCAACGGACGCACCTCGCTGGTCGAACTGCATCTGGACATGCGCCGTGGCAAAGCGCACTGGCAGGACACCGGCATCAGCACGATCGAGTTTCCGCTGTTCGATCCACGTACGGCGGGCAACCGCGGCGCACGCTTGTATGCACCGACGGTCGAGGGCCCGGCAACGGCGCCTTACTTCAATGCGGTCGCGGCCTTCGATGTCGACCGTGGTCGCCGCCAGGTCTGGCGCTACGGTACCGACATCCTGGCCGAGGAACATGTCTTCGTGCCGCGACCGGGCAGCCGCGATGCCGATGACGGCTGGCTGGTCGGCACCCTGCTGGACCCGGTGAACGCGCGCAGCGGCATCGCCGTCCTCGATGCACGGCATGTGCAGGACGGCCCTGTAGTGCAGGCATGGTTGCCCTACGCGGTGCCACTGGGCTTCCACGGAACGTTCGTGGCACGCAGCTGAGCCGACGCCGCGCGCACGGGCCTGATGGCATGCTGGACCGCCCGCCGTAACGGAGTCCACCATGTCCCTGTCCGATCACCGTCATGCGTTGGCCCCACTGGGCTACCTGCGCGTTGCCATCAACCTCGGCAACCCGGTGCTGGCCCAGGGCGACGCCGATGCACCGCGCGGGCCATCGGTGGAACTGGCCACCGCGCTGGCGCAGCGGCTGGGTGTGCAGGCCCGCTTCAGTTGCCACGACGCGGCCGCATCGGTGGTGGCAGCAGCGAGCGACGATGCGTGGGACCTGGCCTTCCTGGCGGTGGACCCGGCGCGCGCCGACCGCATTGCCTTCAGTGCACCGTATGTGGAGATCGAAGGCACCTATCTGGTGCGCGATGACAGTCCAGCACGACAAGTGGCAGACCTCGATCGCAGCGGGCTGCGCATCGCGGTGGGACGCGGCGCCGCCTACGATCTGTTCCTCAGCCGCGAGCTGCGCCAGGCAACGATTGAACGTGCCGACACCTCGGCCGCCGCCATCACCCTGTTCGACCAGCTGCGGCTGGATGCAGCGGCCGGCGTACGCCAGCCCCTGCAGGCCTGGGCACAGGCACACCCCGGCCATCGCGTGCTGGCAGATCGCTTCACCGTCATCCAGCAGGCGGTCGCAGCGCCCGTTGCACGATCCGCGGCGGCGTTGCAGGCACTGTTCGCCGAAGTGGAAACGATCAAGGCCGGGCCGCTGCTGGGCGAGGCCTTCGCACGTGCCGGGCAGGCGGTCACGCTGCTGCGCTGACGCACACGCCACAGCATCGCGCCTGCGCGACGGGCGCTACCCCACGTCTGCGGCCTGCATGTGCCGCACGTGCTCGGCGGCCTGCGCGTGCAACCAATCGCGGAAGGCCAGGAAACCACGGTGCCGCACCGAGCGCTGCGGATACACCAGCCAATGCGGCCACGCGGTTTTCAGGCGCAGGTCCGACAACGCAACCAACTGGCCGGAATCCAGCAGCAGCCGCGCCCGCGTGACCCGCCCCAGTGCAACACCAACGCCGTCCAGTGCCGCGCGATGGTGGGCTTCGGAATCATCCAGCACCGCCACGAACCGCGCAGGCGGGCGTTCGCCGATCAGCGCGAACCATGCGCCCCACGCGCCGTCGGGGTCTCCCAGCAGCGGCCACTGCGCCAACGGGACGTGGCCGATGCCGCCCATGCGCTCGATCAGTGCCGGGCTGGCCATGGGCAGCAGCCATTCGTCGAACAACGGTTCCACCACCAGTCCCGGCCATTGTCCGCTGCCCAGCCGCAGCGCTGCATCGAACTGCAGTTGCCGGTCGAAGTCGATCAGCCGCTCGCTCGACTGCAGATTGATTTCGATCTGTGGATGCGCGGCCACGAAGTTGCCCAGCCGGGGCACCAGCCATGCGCTGGCCATCGACGGCACGGCGCTGAGGGTGAGCACATGTTCCGGTCGCGCGGCGTAGGGTTGGAAGGCGTCGTTGATCGCATCCAGATGGGGGCCGACCTGATCCAGCAGCCGCTGCCCTTCCAGGGTCAAGGCCACACCGCGTGCCTGCCGTATCAGCAGCGGCTGGCCCAGGCGCTCTTCGAGCTGGCGCATCTGATGGCTGAGCGCACTGACCGTCAGGTTCATCGACGCGGCGGCGCGGGACAGGTTGCCCAGGCGTGCGGCAGCGACGAAGCCCTGCAGGGCATGCAGCGGGGGGCGGGACATAAGCCTTGAAGCCCTCTCAAGTCGACCTTGCGGAAATGTCGCTTTTTGCACCCCCATGCTGCCCGTATCGTGCATTCCACTCAAGTGGAGGCACGATCATGAACATCTTCAGCGGTCTGTTGTTCCTGCAGGGTCACGTGACCAACATCGCCCTCGCCCAGCGCCTCGCCGAACCAGTTCCCGCAGCGCCCGATGCGCGCCGGGCACCGCGACCGGCCAACGTCCCGGCCACCTCGGGAAGTGTCACCACCCGCGCTGCAGGTGCTCCGGCAACCACGGCTCGGGATCGATAGCGAGCGCGCGATACGCATCGATGGCGTCGCGCAGTGCGGCCACGCCGACCGGCGTGCGCAGGCTTTCCTCTTCCGGCACCTGCGCTGCGGCCCAGTCATGCAGCCGGTCCAGACGCTGGACCATTGCCGCCCGCAGCCACGGCCGCAGCGGATACGTGTGATAGCCCTGCTGTGCCAGCGCGCGTACCGCCTCGGCCAGCGCAGCGTTGGCCCCGCGCACCCATTCGGTGCGCCCACCGGCCTTGTCCTGCACCGTCATCGGCGCCGGCGCACGATGCAGCTTGTACGGCCGGCGCAACTGCAGTTCCAGGTCACGCGCATCGCGCTCGGATTCCGCTTCGACCAGCGCCCCCGCTTCCAGATCGAAGAACTCGAACCAGCGCCGATGCAGCGCACTGATCCGGCCCAGCGGATCGCGCGAGAAACCAATCTTCGCGTAGTCCTCCCAGGCACAGGGAAAGACGTAGGCGAACACGCGGCCATCGATGCGGATATCGGAGTCCATGGCCACAGGATCACCTGACGGGCATTCGCAGGATGTGCAGCCAATGCCCATGACAGGCAGGCTTCCGGCTACGCTTGCACGCCATGCCTTCATCACACGCCCCTCGCCTGCCGGTGTCATCGATCACGATCGATGCCGCCTCCCTCGACATCCTCCAGCAGCAGCACGCGGAGCTGCGACGACCGCCGGCCTCGCTGACCAAGCTGATGACTGCCTACACCGCATACGACCTGCTCGCGCAGTCGGGCGGTTCGTGGTCGGACACCATCACCATCGATTCGCGCGATGTGCACGAAGTAGTCGACGATGAAACGCGGATGGGCCTGGTGCCCGGCGAACGCATCGCCCTCGACAAACTGCTGGAGGGCCTGATGGTGGTCTCCGGCAACGACGCAGCGCTCGCCCTGGCCCGTCACCTGGCCGGATCGCAGGCAGCGTTCGCGCAGCACATGAACCACCACGCGCGGGCGCTGGGCCTGCACGATACGCACTTCATCTCCGCGTCCGGCATCACCACCCCGGGCCATCTCTCGACCGCACGCGACATGGCGATGCTGGCCGCGCACCTGCTCGCCCGCTACCCCGACCTGCTGGCGATCACCGCACAGCGCAGCTTCGCGCATCGCACCCTGCAGAAGGCAAACCAGAACGCCCTGCTCGGCGAGAACGGCGTGGACGGCTTGAAGACCGGTTACACCCAGGCTGCGGGTTTCTGCCTGGCGGCCACCGCCCGTCGCAGGTGCGCTGGGCACGCGCTGCCGCTTCGCCTGATCAACGTGGTACTGGGTGCTGATTCCCGTGCGTCGCGCGATGAGCAGGTGCGTGCGCAGCTTGATGCGGGCTTTGCCACCGTCGCGATGGCCGACACCCAACGCGTGTGACGGGCAGAGCGGGCAGACACCACGGGCAATGCGCTCTATAGTCCAGCGCCCGAAGGAGTACCCCATCGATGGATCGACGTTTCCTGTGCTGGATGCTTGCGCTGTTCTGCACGTTCGCCGCCGCACTCACCCATGCCGGCGAACTCAGCCCTGCCGAGACCGACGCGTTGCAGCAGGATGTGCGATCGCTGCTGTCCACGTTCGCCCGCGGCGGTACCGATGCCATGATCGAGCGCACGCATCCCAGCGTAAAGCGGTTTGCCGGCGGCGATGCGGCGTATGTGAAGGCCACGCGCGAAACGATGAAGGCGCTCGACGACCTGGGCCTGAAGGTCATCAGCGATGATGTGGGCGAACCGACCCGCACCTATGCTGCCGGCGACGAGGAAGTCTGCTTCGTGCCACGGACCACGGTGTTCACCGTCGACGCGCAGACCGTGAAAAGCCTTGCCTTCATGATCGCCATCCGGCCGGTGGGCGGTACGCAGTGGCGCTACATCGATGGTGCCGCGATGCAGGCGATGCCGGAGCTGCTGCGACAGCTGTTGCCGGACCTGCAGCCCGACGTGCCCCTGCCACCGGTCAGCGTCGAGCGACTCTAGGCGGCGTCGCCCACACGATTCAGGCGCTGCGCTTGACGATGGCGACGATCACGCGCTCCAGCTCGGCCTCGGCGGCCGCATGTTCCACCGCACCGGCCGCAACCGCTTCAGACAGGGTTTCGGCGGCACCAAGGATGGCCCACAGGCCGGTGGCCGGTACGACCTCTCCCGCTGCGAACGGGCCCAGCCACTGCGCGCACTTGTCGATGAAATCCTGCTGATAGCAACGGCGCACCGCACGCAGTTCCGGCGATCCCGCCAGCGCGGCGAGAATGTCCTGGATCTCGCTGCCCTGCGACAGCACGCAATCGATGTAGCCGGAGGCGATGGCGTGCGCGCGATCCTTCAGCCGCGCCTTCGCGCTGCCGATGCGCTCATCGAAGACCACGGTCTGCCTCTGGTCATAGTCGGCATACAGCGCAGCCAGCAAACCGTTGCGGGTTTCGAAATGGTCGTAGGCCAGCGGCTTGGCGACGCCGGCCGCCTCGGCCAGGCGGCCCAGGGTCAGCGCATCGGTGCCCTCTTCGCCGACCAGCGCCCACGCCACGTCCAGCAGCTGGCGGGCACGCTGTTCGCGGGTCAGGCGGCGACGGGGCTCGGGCGCGGCAGGTCTGGAAGGCAAGGGAGAGCGTCAGGGCGCGGGGGTTCCGATCTTACGTCCGATGTCCACCGCCGTCTGCAGATGCGTTTCGGCCATGCCGCTGTCGGCATCCAGCAGCAGCGTGGATGACAGCACCGGCGCTCCGCAGTAATCGAAGATGCCCTGGTCGATCTGGGCCTTCATCGCCTCGCCATAGCCACGCCGGTCGATCATCTCCTGGCCGGCGCCGCCCAGCCCGACCAGATGCACCTGCAGCCGCTGCAGCTTCTTTTCCACCTTGCCATCGGCGCCTTCGTCATAGGCCCAGCCCTGGGTGAACACGCGATCGATCCAGCCCTTCAGCAGCGCCGGGAACGACCACCAGTAGAGCGGGTAGACCAGCACGAGCGTGTCGGCCGCATCCAGCCGCGCGTGCTCGGCGGCCACATCGGCGGGCAGCGTGGTGGTCCTGCGGAAGAACGCGTGGTCCTGCGCATTGAAGCGTGGATCGAAGCCTTCCGCCATCAGATCCACGGTGGTGACCGTGTTGCCGGCATCGGCGTTGACGATCGCCTCGCCGATCCGCGCGGCCACGGCATGGGTGAGCGAGGAGGGTTCAGGGTGGGCTACGACGATATGGGTATGCATGACGGGCTCTGGCAGTTCATTAGTTACCAATGGTAACTATGATTGCCGCCAGCACCAGCACCATCGGTGGAATGCTGTCGCGCATCGCGGCCACGCTTGTGCACATCACAGCCACGCCGGGCTGCCATCGTCTTGATGCCTGTCAGGGGATGCTTGCCGCACCACCGCAGCATTCGCACGACATCACACCATGCAAAGCAATAATGAACTACCCGCGACGCTTCCGCGCCTGCTCCTTGTGGAAGACCAGCTCGATCTGGCCGATCTGATGGAACAGGCCCTGACCGACGAAGGCAATGAGATCGCCCACGCCAACAGTGTCTTCGAGGCATTGGGCATGCTCGACAGTGACCACTTCGATGGCGCCGTGCTGGACGTGGAACTTCGTGACGGCGTGGTGTTTCCCGTTGCCGATCGGCTGCTCGAGCTCGGCATCCCGTATCTTTTCGCTTCGGCGGTATACGATCAGCTGGTGCCGGTCAGGCATCGGCGTGCGCCGTTCCTGGCCAAGCCGTTCCATGTGCAGGGCCTGCAGCGCGCGGTACGTGAAGCGCTCGGCAGGACGCCCCCCTCACCTGCACCGTCGCACTGACCGGCCCGTAACTACGGCTTGAACAACCCGTTGAGCTCGGCACCTGACGGGGTGCCCGGCAGCCCGTCGAATGATCCGCTGCCGAGCATCTGCTCCGATGCCCTGAGAAAACCCGCCCACGCACTGCGGGCCAGCGCACCGCCGACACTGACCCGGCGCACGCCGAGGCTGGCCGCCTGCTGCAGCGTCATCTGCCCGGGCGAAGCAATCAGCAGGTTGACCGGCTTACCACCGGCGGCATCCACCACGGCGCGGATCTGCGCTGCGCTGCGGATGCCAGGCGCATACAGGCAATCGGCACCCGCCTGCGCATAGGCGCGGATGCGGGCCAACGTATCGTCCAGATCGGGGCGCCCGACAAAGAAGTTTTCCGCGCGCCCCACCAGCATCACGTCGTGCCCGCTTTCGTCGATGGCACGGCGCGCTGCGCGGAGGCGGGCCACGCTGTCTTCGATGCTGCGTAGCGGATGTTCCGCATCGCCGGTGGAATCCTCGATCGACAGGCCGGCCACGCCGGTGGCGATCGCCATCGACACACTCTCGTGCACCGCCTCCGGGCTGCTGCCGAAACCATCTTCGAAGTCGGCGTTCACCGGCAGATCGGTTGCCGCCACCATCGTGCGCAGATGGGCCAGGATCTCGCTGCGCCCCATCGCCCCGTCAGGCTGCCCGTGGGCCCAGGCATGGCCGGAGCTGGTGGTGGCCAGTGCCTGCGCACCCAGCCGCGCCAGCGCCACGGCGCTGCCGACGTCCCAGGGATTGGGCAGCAGGAAGCACCCGGATGCATGCAGCGCCCTGAAGGCAGCGCGGCGGTTCTGGATTGCGTCGGCACTCATCACGGACTCCTGGTTGGTACGCCTTCCCGCGCCGCCGCCAGCGCAGCGGTCACTTGGCAGCGTGCTTCACGGCGCTGCCACCCGGTTCTGCCGTCGTCTGCAACGGCAGCCCCTGCAGCACCGCCTTGTCCACCTTCGCCGCCACGCCAACACTGCGCCCGGCCAGGTTGGCCACCTGGTACTGCACCGCCACGCCCAGCACCTGGGTCGCCTCGGACAACGTCAATCCATAGGCCTGGCGCAGCCACTGCAGCATGCCCGAGGTGGCGATGCGCAGCGCATCATCGCTGGAGCCGCCCTGGCCCAGGGTCATGATCTGCGTTGCCGATTCCACCCGCGGCGTTGTGATCGCATGCTGCTTCAGCAGCTCGACCTTCACCTCCACATCCAGCGACGTCTCCAGCGCCCACTGCGTGGTTTCGCCATCGCCCTGCAGCGCGTGGCCATCGCCCAGGTACATCAGGGCGCCAGGCTGCTGCACGGGCAGGTAGACCGTATTGCCTTCGACCACGGCGTTGAAATCCATGTTGCCGCCGAAATCGGCGGTATCGCCGGTGGAAAACGGCGGGTAACCGAAGCCGGGCGCCAGCGCCAGGCCACCGAGCATCGGCTTCACCGGCACTTCGAAATGCCGCAGGCCACCACTGGCTCCCTGCGGACGGGCGACGCCCCTGCTGCGGTCCAGCTGCCAGCGCACGGGCTTGCCCAGCTCGCTGGATTCAGCGGCCACCCGCGGCGTCTTCAAGCGTCCCACCAGGCCATCCAGGCTGTCGGCATGGTCGCGGTTGAGCTTCAGCGAAGTGAGCGTGATCGCCAGCGTATCGCCCGGTTCGGCACCGACCACGAAGAACGGCCCGACCTGCGGGTTGCCGAACAGCGCACGGGTAATGCCCTTCTCGTCGACGCCGCCGGAATCCAGCGTGCGGGTCTGCACCGAGTCCCCCGGCCAGATCACCAGCACCGGCGCGCGGTCGGCGCTGAACGTATTGGAATAGTCGGTCGGCGTGAACACATGGCGCTGCGGTGCGGTCGAGCCCCGCGCCGGTACCTTCCAGGCACTGAAGGCGTGGACGGCACGCGCGTCGCGGTTGTTGGTGTCCGGCTGATCGCTCTGTCCCTGCATCCGTGTACCGTCAATGCGCCCATCGAACTGGTAGCGCTGGCCCTGGCTGTCGGTGGCGGTGAACACCATCTGCCCGGCGCCGAGGGTGCCGGTGACCGGGTCGGCGTCCAGCCGGCCGACGATACGCCCGTTCTGTACGTCCAGATGCAGGGTCTGGTAGTTCCTGTTGCCCCACAGGTCGGTGGCAACGATCCATTGTTCGGCAGCCAGCGCATTCAAGGGCAGCAGTGCGAGCAGCAGTGCGGGCAAGCGTGGGGAAATAGGCACGGCGCAGGCATCCAGGAGCGCCGACATGGCGGGTTGACGCAGTGTAGGAACACCCTGGCAACCTCCGCAGTGTCGAACGTAATGCGGCCCGGCGGCATCGCCCCGGCAAGGGGGATGGTCGGCACGCGCAATTTCCACTATCTATAGTCAGCCTTCCAGCACCCGGCCGCCATGCAACCACGCGGACGACGGCATTTTTCAAACGACCGCTTTAAACACCACTAATTTCGCCGAACTGGACAGCATCCTCAGCTTCCGCCAGACTGCCGCCCTTTCCCGTCAATCGGATCCCATGGCGAAGCTGCTGGTCCTGCATGGCCCCAACCTTAACCTGCTCGGCAACCGCGAGCCGGAGGTCTACGGCCACACCACGCTGGCCGACATCGACCAGGCGCTGGCCGCCCAGGCCGCTGCCGCAGGTCATGCGCTGGAGAGCCTGCAGTCCAACGCCGAGCACGTGCTGGTGGATCGTGTTCAGGCCGCACGCAACGACGGAACCGCCTTCATCCTGATCAACCCGGCCGCCTTCACCCATACCTCGGTTGCCCTGCGCGATGCGCTGGCGGCCGTGGCCGTGCCGTTCATCGAGATCCACCTGTCCAACCCGCATACCCGCGAGCCCTTCCGCCAGCACAGCTATTTCAGCGACAAGGCCGTTGGCGTGGTGTGTGGCTTCGGTGCCGACAGCTACCGCTATGCGATGGATGCGGCGTTGGCACGCGTGCAGGCTGCCGCCGCGTCATGAGCCTGTCGCGCGTCCTCGCCAGCGTTGTGCTGTGGGCCGGCCTGTGCGGCATCGCCGCCGCGTCCGACCGTGAGGCCGAAGGCATCGACTGCGCGCACCCGGCCACCACGATGGAGAGCGACCTGTGCGCCTCGGACGTGGCAGCGGCCGCCGACGTCGAACTCAACGCCGTCTACGCCCAGGCCCGCAGGCAGCTGCGCACGCCGGCCAACGGCGGCAGCTGCAGCTACTGCGGCAACGCCGAACAGGAACTGGTGCTGGCCCAGCGTGCATGGATGCAGCTGCGCGACCACGACTGCCAGGCGGTGTATGCCCTCAATTCCGACGGCACCGCGCGCAACGGCGCACAGATGCGCTGCCTGATCACCCTCGCGCGCGACCGCACCCGGCAGCTGCGCGACTTCTACGAACTGCTTTGACCCGAGCGCAACGCGCTTCCCACCACACTGACATCAAAGAGCAAAGAGGCCACCATGGATCTCCGCAAAATCAAGAAGCTGATCGACCTGCTGGAAGAGTCGAACCTGGCTGAAATCGAAATCAAGGAAGGCGAAGAGTCGGTGCGCCTGTCGCGCGCTCCGGTGTCCGGCTACGGCATGATGCAGGCCCAGCCGCAGATGATGATGGCCGCCCCGGTCGCCGCCCAGCCGGCCACCCCGGCAATGCCGATGCAGTCGCCGACCGAAGCCTCCACCGGCGGCACCGCCAAGCCGGGCAACGCCCTGCCGGAAGGCCACGTGCTGCGCTCGCCGATGGTCGGCACCTTCTACGCCTCGTCCGCTCCGGACAAGCCGGCGTTCGTCAGCATCGGCCAGCAGGTCAAGGCCGGCGAGACCCTGGCCATCATCGAAGCGATGAAGATGTTCAATCCGATCGAAGCCGATGCGTCGGGCACCATCGTCGCCATCCTCGGCGAGAACGGCCAGCCGGTGGAATTCGACCAGCCGCTGTTCGTGATCGGCTAAGGGGCGGCTGCCATGCTCGACAAAGTCGTCATCGCCAACCGAGGGGAAATCGCGCTGCGCATCCTGCGCGCGTGCAATACCCTGGGCATCCGCACGGTGGCCGTGCACTCCACGGTCGACCGCAACCTCAAGCACGTGGCCATGGCCGATGAATCGGTCTGCATCGGTCCGGCGCCGTCGGCGGAAAGCTACCTCAACATCCCGGCGTTGATCGCCGCGGCCGAGGTCACCGACGCCCAGGCCATCCACCCGGGTTATGGCTTCCTGTCCGAGAACGCCAACTTCGCCGAGCGCGTGGAAGAATCCGGCTTCATCTTCATCGGCCCGAAGGCAGACACCATCCGCCTGATGGGCGACAAGGTCGAAGCGATCCGCGCCATGAAGTCGGCCGGCGTGCCGTGCGTGCCCGGCTCGGGCGGCCCGCTCGGCGATGACATCGTCGCCAACACCAAGATCGCCCGTGAGATCGGCTACCCGGTCATCATCAAGGCCGCCGGTGGCGGCGGTGGCCGCGGCATGCGCGTGGTGCATGCCGAAGCCTCGCTGAAGACCTCCATCGAGACCACCAAGAGCGAGGCCAAGGCCGCGTTCGGCAATGGCGAGGTCTACATGGAGAAGTTCCTGGAGAATCCGCGCCACGTGGAGATCCAGGTGCTGGCCGACGGCCAGGGCAATGCCATCCATCTCGGCGAGCGCGACTGCTCGATGCAGCGCCGTCACCAGAAGGTGGTCGAGGAAGCACCAGCACCGGGCATCACCACCGAGCAGCGCGAGCAGATCGGCAAGGTGTGCGTGGAAGCCTGCATCCGCATCGGCTACCGCGGCGCCGGCACCTTCGAGTTCCTGTACGAAGACGGCCGTTTCTACTTCATCGAAATGAACACCCGCATCCAGGTGGAGCATCCGGTCACCGAGATGGTCACCGGCATCGACCTGGTCGCCGAACAGCTGAAGATCGCTGCCGGCCAGAAGCTGTCGATCAAGCAGAGCGACGTGGTGCTGAGCGGTCATGCGATCGAGTGCCGCATCAACGCCGAAGATGCCGAAACGTTCGTGCCGAGTCCGGGCACCATCACCGGCTTCCACGCACCGGGCGGCCCCGGCGTGCGCGTCGATACCCACATCTACAGTGGCTACCGCGTGCCGTCGAACTACGACTCGATGATCGGCAAGCTGATCGTGCACGGTCCGGACCGCGAGACCGCCATCGCCCGCATGCGGGTGGCGCTGAGCGAGATGGTGGTCGATGGCATCAAGACCAACATCGCCCTGCAGCAGCGCATCATGCGCGACAAGGGCTTCCAGGCCGGTGGCCAGAACATCCACTATCTGGAAAAGCGCCTTGCCGAGCGCAAGAGCAAGCCGATCGCCTTGACCTGATCGGCTGCGGTTGTTGCCACACATGAAAAGGGCGGGGATTTCCCCGCCCTTTTCTGCTTTCTGCTTTCTGTAGAGCCGAGCCATGCTCGGCTGCTTTCCGGCAAGCCAGGCATGGCCCGGCCCTGCTGGATCCGCTTCAACGCTTGCCGGCGACTTCCGCGGGAATCTGCGAGTTCGCCAAGGGACGCACACCGTTCGGCGAGGTCGGATCGACGATCACCATGGTCTCGCTGGAGCCATCGGGCCACACCACCTGGAAGGTGCTGCCGGCCGGCAACGACGAGAACGGCACGCCGCTCTGCGCGCGGTAGACGGCGGCCACCTGGCTGGCACCGGCGCGGCGCACGTCTTCCTGTGTCTTCACCGAGGTCAGTTCCACCTTCGACAGGCGCCGGTAGCGGTCCTCGTAGGTGTCGATCATCAGCAGGCCCACGGCACCGGCCGAGTACGCCACGAACAACACCACCCAGAACCAGAACTTGGCCCCATGCAGGAATCGACGGTAGTTCATCGCCCGTCCCTCGTTCCAATCAATCGCTTGATCCATTCCTTCATTTTCCCCGCACCTTGCCGCGAAACCGCGGCGTCATACACAAATTCACGGAAGTCCTGCGTTCCATCCGGCGAACAGATCCCTCCATTCGCACAAAAACTGTTGACCAGCACGCTGTCGGCTCCACAGGGAAGACCGAGTTCGCAGGCGGCAACCCGCCATGCCAGTTCACTCAGCTGTTCACCGGCGACCATGCCGGTGAGCGCCTTGTCGCCGGCCGCGCGCAATCCCATGCCCGGCGCGATCGCCATATAGGCTTCCGGATCGCGCGAGGTACGCACGCGCTCGACCAGATCACGGCGGTACTGCTCGTTGTCGTGCAACGGCTCACCTTCGGCAAACAGCGCCGCTTCGGCAGCGAGGTTGCCCTGCTGGGCCGCACGACGACGCTCACCGAGCACCAGCGCCGGCCCCAGCTTGTCGCCGGGCACGAAGCCACCGCAGCGCTGCGCCACTCGTTCGCGCGCCGCCACCATCACCGGTGCGGCACTCAGGCCGAGGCCGGCCAGTACGTTGTTGTCCAGGCGATAGCCGCCCGGATCAACGGCGTACTGCGCGCAGTAGTCATAGACCCGGCTGAGCATCCAGCGCGCCTCATGGTTGCCCTGGTCGGCCTGCACGCGCAGGCGCTGCGCGTAGGCGTACAGATCGGTGGCATCTTCGATGTCGGCGCGGATATCCAGCGGCAGGCCCGAAGGCAGCGCGGTGCCACGTTCGAAAGCAGCCAGGCGGCGTGCCAGCGCTTCCGGCATCACCGGTGCCAGCGCCCCCTGCGCATCGCTGGCCTGGGTAGCCAGCGGCACGTCGACGCGCGCGTCCATGTCCCGGCCGTGGCCATTGGCCCGATAACCGGCCACGCCCAGCACGGCCACGGCCGGCAGGACGAGCAACCAGGTTTTCAGGGTCGGGGCGAAAGCCATCGGCAACGGTCGGTGGTACGGCGCACAGGAAAGCGCCGAGTTTAGCAAGGCCCGTGAGGCCTGTCTGAATCGTCTTCGTTCATCCCGGGGTGGCATCTCAGGCAATACGGAGACGCCCCGATGGTCTAGCATGACCCCCTTTCCCGCGATTGCCCTCACCGCCATGCCGTTCCTGGAACTGACCCTGCGTTGCACCGAAGCCACCCAGCCCCGCTATGAGAATGCGCTGGAGGACGTCGGCGCGCTGGCGGTGACCCTGCTTGATGCCGAAGCCGACACCAGCAACGAGCAGGCCATCCTGGAACCCGGCGTGGGCGAGACCCCGCTGTGGGACACCCTGGTGCTCAGCGCGCTGTTCCCGGCCGACAGCAACGCCCTGCTGCTGCTGGCCGCGCTGGAAGCCTTCGACCCGGAGCTGGACTGGAGCAACGGCAGTTTCCGCGCCGTGGCAGACGAAGACTGGGAGCGCGCGTGGCTGGACCAGTTCCAGCCGATGGACTTCGGCAGCCGTACCTGGATCGTGCCGTGGAACCATGAGCTGCCGGAGGCCGCGCAGGCTGCCGACGCCGCCATCGTGCGCCTGGATCCGGGCCTGGCGTTCGGCTCGGGCACCCACCCGACCACCGCGCTGTGCCTGCGCTGGCTGGACCAGTTGGCCGTTGATGGCCAGCTACAGGGCCAGCGCGTACTCGATTTCGGCTGTGGCTCGGGCATTCTCGCTCTGGCCGCGCTGAAGCTCGGTGCCGCCCAGGCCATCGGCGTGGACAACGACCCGCAGGCGCTGATCGCCACCGCCGACAACGCCGAACGCAATGGCGAACAGGCACGCATGCAAGTGTACCTGCCGCAGGACGAACCGGTCGCCACCTACCCGATCGTGGTCGCCAACATCCTGGCCTCCGCGTTGGATGCACTGGCCGAACTGCTGGCTGCCCGCGTCGCCACCGGTGGCCGCATCGCCCTGTCGGGCATCCTGCATGGCCAGGAAGACGAACTGCTGCAGCGCTATGCGGCATGGTTCGACGACCTGCAGGCCACCCAGGATGGCGACTGGATGCGCATCACCGGCGTACGCCGCGCCTGATCGTGGTTGAATGACCGCTGGATCCGAGCCCGCGCCCTGAGCATGTCCGAGCCGAACCCACCGCGCCGTCCCCTGGCCACGTTCCTGCGCACCGCGCCGGGGCGCGATGTCGCGCCTGAGACCACGGCACCGCGCGAGCCGGGGCCGCCCGATGCAGCGCCGGTGATCGACGATCTCGACCCGGCAACGGACATCGCGGCGGCAACAGCAACAGAACCGCCGCCCGCCGATGATCCAATCATCGAGCCGGCGCCCACTGCCACGCCCGGCATCGCCGTCACCGCCACCGATGCGCCCAGCTTCCTCGGCGTGCGTCCGCGCGCACTGCCAACCCCTCGCTGGCATTGGCTGCTGGTGGCCGCACTGGCGCTGCTGCTGTTGCTGCAGAGCGTGCTGGCCGATCGTGCACGGCTGGCCGCCGATGCCGGCACCCGGCCGTGGATCAGCGCGCTGTGCAACGTGCTGCGCTGCACGCTGCCGGCCTGGCGCGAGCCCACTGCATTCACCATGACCAGCCGTGAAATCCGCCCGTTGCCGGCCCAGGCCGGCGTACTGCAGATCCAGGCCAGCATCCGCAACGACGCGCGCTGGCCGCAGGCATGGCCGGATCTGCGCCTGTCGCTGTCCGATGCCGATGGTCGGGTCATCGGCACCGGCGTGTTCGCACCGGCGCAGTACCTCGGTGAAAACCCGGGTGCGGCCGCGCTGGAACCGGGACAAAGCGCACGCATCGCCTTCCGCGTGCAGGAGCCTGCCGCATCCACGGTCGCATTCACCTTCGAGTTCCTTTGACCTGGGTCGGACCGTCCGGCCGTGGCAGGTCGGGCACGCTCGCGCTAGACTGACCGCCATCACCTCATCCGGTCCGGCGCCCCGCGTGCATGGACCAACCAGATCGGGAACCCCCTTGAACGCTGTCCTTTCTCGTCCTGACAACAGTCGTGGCGCTGCCCGGCCACCGCTGCGCGAACATGTGGCCCAGTCCGTGCGCCGTTATCTGCGCGACCTCGATGGCTGCGATGCGGACGATGTCTACGAGATCGTGCTGCGCGAGATGGAGATTCCACTGTTCGTGGAAGTGCTCAACCATTGCGAAGGCAACCAGAGCCGCGCGGCGGCGATGCTTGGCATCCATCGTGCCACCCTGCGCAAGAAGCTGAAGGAATACGGCATCAGCGCGTAAGCGCCGCCCGCCGGGCACGGCCCGGCGCTACCGATTCCGGGTCCACCTGCTTCCCGTAGATCCACGTCATGCGTGGATGGAAGCCCGCCGGATCATCCGCCGCCGCCCGCCTTCCAGTAATACCGCACCACGTGGAAGAACACCGGCGCGGCGAAGCACACTGAATCCAGCCGATCGAGCATGCCGCCATGGCCCTCGATCATGTTGCCCCAGTCCTTGATGCCGCGGTCGCGCTTGATCGCCGACATCACCAGGCCACCCCAGAACCCCATCAGGTTGATCAGCAGCGACAGGCCGAATGCCTGCAGCGGCGTGAACGGGGTGATCCACCAGAGCGCGGCACCCAACGCGCTGGCACAGAGCACGCCGCCGACGAAGCCTTCCACCGTCTTCGACGGCGACAGCTTCGGCGCGATCAGGTGCTTGCCCAGCAGCTTGCCCCAGATGTACTGCAGCACGTCCGACGACTGCACCACGATCACCAGGAAGGCGAACAGCAGCACGTTGCGCGCCGGATCGTAGCCCGGCACACGCAGGTTCAGCAGCAGCGGCACGTGCGAGATGCAGAACACGCAGATCATCAGGCCCCACTGCACCTTCGACGTGCGCTCCAGGTAGTGAGTGGTATCGCCGCCGATGGTGGCCAGGATCGGCAGGAACAGGAACGCGTACACCGGGATCAGCAGCGTGTACATGCCATACCAGTCGATCCACACCAGGTAGTACTGCCACGGCAGCACGATGTAGAAGGCGGCCAGCAACGCGTAGTAGTCGCCCGATCGTGTCGGTGCCAGGGTGATGAATTCGCGCAGTGCGAACAGCGAGATGATCGCGAACAGCACGATCACGCCGGCGCGACCGAAGAACAGCGCCAGCCCCACCACGATGGCCATCACCCACCACGCGCGGATGCGCGAAACCAGATTGGCGATCACTGCGCTGGGCGTGCCGCGCTGGCGCCAGCGCAGGGTTTCGGACACCAGCGTGGCCAGCACCAGCACCGCGCCTACGCCGGCAAACAGCAGGCCGGTCTGCTGGCCCACGCTGCGCGCGGCCAGATCACCGGACATATCGATCATGAAGCTCATGCGCGGCCTCCGTTCGGGGCCAGGGCCAGCAGCGCCTGGCGGCTGCGCGACAGGAACGCCGCCTTGTCCTCATCGGCCTGCAGGCGCAGCGGCGTACCGAACGTCGCCGTGCACAGCAGCGGCAGCGGCAGGAAACGCCCCTTCGGCATCACCCGCTTCAGGTTGTCGATCCATACCGGCACGAACTCCAGCTCCGGGCGTTGCCGCGCCAGATGGTAGATGCCGCTCTTGAACGGCAGCAGCGGCTCGTCACCAATGTTGCGCGTGCCTTCCGGAAACAGGATCAACGAACAGCCCTCATCCACCGCGTCACGCAGCACCTGCAGCGGATCCTGGTGGCGGTTGCCCGCCTCGCGTTCCACCAGCACGCCATTGAACACCGCGTCGATCAGATAGCGCCGCAGGCCGTCGCGCTGCCAGTACTCGGCGGCGGCGACGGGCCGCACCTGGCGCCGCAGTGCCGGCGGCATCGACGACCAGATCAGCACGAAGTCACCATGACTGGCGTGGTTGCCGTAGTAGACGCGGTGCTCGCTGGACGGCGCGCAGCCGACCCACAGCGCGCGTGCGCCGGTCACGACGTGGATGGCCGCACTGCAGGCGCGGGCGATCAGTTCAGCGAACATCGGCACCTCCGGTCAGGTCTGCGGCCACAACACGGCCAGCAGCAGGGCAGCGAACTGCAGGAGGGTGGCGGCGTACTGGCGCACCAGCAGGCGACGCATGCCGGTCCAGCGCGCATCCCAGCCACGCGTCGGCGCCTGTGCGTCCCGCCTGCGCAGGCCGGCCGTGTGCAGTGCCTGGTCCACCCGTTGTGCCGCGTCTTCGCCCTGCAGGCCTTCCTGCTGCAGCAGGCGCAGCAGGCTGGCATCCAACTGCACCCGTACCGCGTAGTACGCCTGCACGACGCCTGCAACCAGGCTCAACAGCAGCAGGCCTGCGGCGAACATCGCCAGCCCCGGTTCGATGCCCAGCAGCAACAGGGCCACCAGCAGCAGGCCCAGCGACAACGCGGCAGGCAGGCGTCCCTGCCGCAGCAGCAGATGCATCATCGGCAGATCGGGCACAGCGCTCATGCAACGGTCTCCTGCGCGGCAGCGGCCGCGATCGCCTGTAGATGGACGTCATGCAGCACGATGCCCGGCCGCGCGGCGCGCACGATCGCCACCGCTTCTGCCACATCGTGCGCATGGCCGGTGCGCAGCAACCAGGTCGCCACACTGGCCGCGCTGCGCGAATAGCCCAGTGCACAGCACACCAGCACGGGGCCATGGTCGCGCAGGCGTTCGATGGCGTCCGCCGCCGCACGCAACTGCGCCGCCGATGGCAGCACCAGGTCCAGCATCGGTACGCTGGCATACGCTGCCCCCGGCGCACGACAGGAAAGCTCGGCACAGGTGTCGACCACCCCCACCAGCGGCACCGGCAATGCGGCAGCCGGCAGGCGCCCCAGCCAGACCGCGTCGACGACCGGCACCGGCTGCGGCGCGCGCCGCGTCCACAACCGCGAGTTGATCCACGCCGCAGCCAGGTACGGTGCCAGCAGCCAGCGCGCGGCCATCGTCAACCGGCCATCGGCGCGCTTCTGGAACACCGCCGTGCCCAGACCCGCATAGGCCAACGACACCAGCAGCAACGACACCATCGGCCACAGCAGCCACAACGCAGCGCCGCGCAGCATCACCACCGGCACCAGCAGCAGGCCGGCACCCAGCGCATACAACGCCGCCAGCCGCCAACGTTTCGGGTCACCCGTGGCCTGCCAGGCGCGCAACGGCGGCGTGCCCTGCTCCGGCCACAGCCACACGCACAACCAGCCAGCCAGCAGCCCGGTGGGAATATCGATGAAGTGATGCTGGAAGGTGGTCAGCACCGAAATGCCGATCAGCAGCGCCCATACATGCAGCAGCAGCCGCCAGGCACCGTGCAGGTACTGCGCGAACTTCACCCACAGCACGATCAGCAGCACGATGTGCAACGACGGCGCCTGGTTGAAGGGCTTGTCGAAGCCCAGCAGCACGTCGAACAACCAGCCGAACACACCGCCGATTTCCGGCCGCTCGAAGCTGAAGCGCAGTGGCCACAGCAGGAAGCAGGCCACCGCGATCACCTGCGCACTGAGCAGGCGCAGCGCGTGCCGGTCCAGCTCCAGCCGGCGCCGGCACAGGAAGAACGAGATCGCATAGAACAGATCGATCGACCAGTACGGTACGATCGTCCACGGCACGAACGGAATCCGCGTTTCCCAGGCGAACGCCAGCACCGGTAGTTCGGCATGGCGGCCGGCCATCCAGTTGGCGAAGCCATAGCTGGCGAAGAAGAACGGCCCCAGCAGGGCCAGCCACAGCAGGGCGCGCCGCCACGGGCGCGCCTCGCTGGGTGATGCGGTTGCCACCAGTGTCGCCATCACGCGATCCGGCGTGCCAGCGATACGGTGAAGATGCCGAAGTCATCGATACGCTGGGCCACCTTCTGGAAGCCGGCCAGGCGCACCAGTTCGTCCATCTCGTGCTGGGTACGGCGACGCATCACCCATGCCGCGCCACCACGGTGGCTGGTCAACGCACGCGCGATGAACTCCAGCTGCGGATGCCACGGCTGCCCGGTATAGGCCAGGTAACCGCCCACCGGCACCGTCGCGGCGATGCCCTGCAGCGAACGCAGCACCGCATCGTTGTCCGGGAACAGTTCGTACAGGCCGGACACCACCGCCAGCGTCGGCGCCGGGTCCACCGCCGCCAGCTGCGCCGGATCAAACGCATCGCCCTGTTCGAAGCGGGCGATGTCGGCCGCGCCGAGGCGCTCGATCAGGGCCTTGCCCTGGGTCACGTTCAGATCGCTGAAATCGCGCAGCACGATGCGGTCGGCACGCTGCTCGCCCTGGCCAAGTGCTTCCAGCACGTAACGGCCATGGCCGGCAGCCACGTCCAGCACGCGCACCGGCGCGCCCTGCCCGCGCAGTCGCTGGGCGGCATCGCGCAGCAGCTCCTGCAGGTGCTTGCCGCGCACACGGATGCCGCGCCAACCGATCGCATCCAGATAGTTGCGGTCGACCATCCGGCCCAGCGGGCCCTTGCCCCGCGCCTCATCACGGTAGATGTAGTCCAGCGTGCTGCCCGAGTCGAAACCGGTCTGCAGGCCCAGCGCGATGCCTTCGGACAGCGTGCCACCGAAGCGCAGGCCACCGCGCACCACGCGCCAGCGCAGGTCGGCCAGACTGTTGCGCTCCGGCGGCCACGACAGGATCTCCGATTCTTCGAAGGTCGGGCCATGCCGATGCGCATCGCGCCGCGACAGTTCCTGCAGCGGCTCGGCAAAGCGTGCCTGGATGAAGCTACGGACGCGAGCCAGCGCCGGTGCACGGTCGCGCTCGCCCAGGGTGTCGTGGAAGAAGCCCGGCAGGTGCACGCGCTCCTTGATCGGGCTGGACAGGCGTTCGTAGAAACGGTCCTGCGGGCCGCGATGCACCACGAAGTCCGAACCGGACACCAGCAACTGCACCGGCACGCTGATCGCCTGTGCGTCGGCCACGATGCGGTCGGCCGCTTCGTACAGGCCCAGCAGCACGCGCACCGAGATCGGCCGGGTGATCAGCGGATCGGTGCGGTAGCTTTCCACCCGCGCCGGGTCGTGGGTCAGCCACTGCGGCTTGACGTAGCTGTTGACGAAGAAGTTGCCGCGCAGCTTCTGCATCAGCGCCAGCCCTGCGCGTGCGAACGGCACGTACAGCTTCACCTTGAACGCAGGCGAGGCCATCACCAGTGCGCGCAGGCGCGGCGCGTAATCGTGCACCCAGGTGGCGGCAACCACGGCACCCACGCTCTGCGCGATGACCACGATGTCCTCGATCGCGATGCCGTGCTCGGCACCGATATGGGCGATGAAACTGTCCAGGTCGCGTACCAGCGCCGGGAAGCCCGGTGCGTCGCCGCGCGCGCCGGGCGAGCGGCCATTGCCGCGCGCGTCCCACGCAAAGAAGGCCGTGTCGGGCAGGTCCAGTTCGTCGACCAGATGGGTGACCCGGCCGGAGTGTTCATGGCCGCGATGCAGCAGCACGATGGCCTTGGCCGGCGTGGTTGCCGTGGTGCTCGGCCAGTACCGGTAGAACAGCGGTACCTGGTCGAAGCTGTGGAATTCCCGTTCCTGCGCCTGACGCATGCAATCTCCGTATTGGAATGGCGTGTGGTCGTGTTGTGTTTACTGCGGCGAAACCGCCGATTCCTTCAATCCCCGGCGTACGCGGTTGACCATCGTCACCCCGCACAGCACCGCCATCGCAGCGGCCACGCCGCTGACCGTCATCGCACCGCCCCAGCCGAACGCCAGCAACAGGCCCAGCACGCCGATCACGAACGCGCGGTCGCTCTTGCCCATCGGGCCGTCATAGCGGCGGCTGGCGCCGACCATCAGGCCCAGTACGCCGGCGTACTCGCTCAGCGCGGCGGCCCAGGCCAGCAGCCACAGTGCCTCCGCACGCACGCCCGGCACGCTGAGCAGGCTCAGGTACAGCGCCGCGTCGGCGATCACGTCGCACAACTCGTTCAGATAGGCGCCCAGCCGCGATTGCTGGCCGAACTCGCGGGCCAGCATGCCGTCGACCGCGTTGAGGGCCATGCGCAGCAGCATCCACAGCGGCAGCGCCAGATACAGCAGCGGCTGGGCGGGGGCGCAGTACCACACGGCGGCAGCCACCAGCAGCGAGACCACGGCCGCAGCCACGGTCACCGCGTTGGCGGTGACGCCCATGCGGTACAGGCCGCGTACGGCCGGACGCAGCAGGTCCTGGAAACGTCCTTTCAATGCATAGATCGACACGATCTGAACCCGCTAATCCTTGGCAGTGCGGGCACAGCCTACCTGATTGCGACAGCGCCACGTATCGAATTGCTCCCAATGCCGGTCCATGCGGGCGCTGCCGAGCGGACCGCGACGGGGGACTGCAGCGGCCAATTTCCCCCACCAGCGCCCGCCACCGGCCCCCACCGCCTACAATATCGGCCCCGCTCCGCTGCCGATTGCCCTGTCCCCATGACTGCTGATCTGTTGCCCGTCCGTCGGGCCCTCCTCTCCGTTTCCGACAAGACCGGCCTGGTCGAGCTGGCCACCGCGCTGGCTGCACGCGGCGTGGAGCTGCTGTCCACCGGCGGTACCGCCAAGGCGATCCGCGACGCGGGCCTGGCCGTGAAGGACGTGGCCGAGGTGACCGGCTTCCCGGAAATGATGGATGGCCGGGTCAAGACCCTGCATCCGATGGTGCATGGCGGTCTGCTGGGCCGCTCCGGCCTGGACGACGCCGTGATGGCCGAGCACGGCATCGGCGCCATCGACCTGCTGGTGCTGAACCTGTATCCGTTCGAAGCGGTCACAGCCAAGGCCGACTGCACCCTGGCCGACGCGGTCGAGAACATCGACATCGGCGGCCCGGCCATGCTGCGCTCGGCGGCCAAGAACTTCGCCCGCGTGGCGGTGGCCACCGATCCGTCGCAGTACGCCGAACTGCTGGCCTCGCTGGACGCCAACAACGGCCAGCTGTCGGCCGGCACCCGTTTCGCGTTCTCGGTAGCCGCGTTCAACCGCGTCGCCCAGTACGACGCGGCGATCAGCAACTACCTGTCTGCGGTCACCGCCACCGACGCTGCCGTGCCGGCACGGGCCGAGTACCCGGCGCAGATGAATTCCACCTTCGTGAAGGTGATGGACCTGCGCTACGGCGAAAACCCGCACCAGAGCGGCGCGTTCTACCGCGACCTGCATCCGGTGCCGGGCACGCTGGCGACGTTCCAGCAGCTGCAGGGCAAGGAACTGAGCTACAACAACCTGGCTGATGCCGATGCGGCATGGGAATGCGTGCGTCAGTTCGATGCACCGGCCTGTGTCATCGTCAAGCATGCCAACCCGTGTGGCGTGGCCGTTGGTGCCGGCAACGGCGACGCCTACGAGCTGGCCTACGCCACCGACCCGACCAGCGCGTTCGGCGGCATCATCGCCTTCAACAAGCCGCTCGACGCTGCCACCGCGCAGGTGATTCTCGACCGCCAGTTCGTGGAAGTGCTGATCGCCCCGGACTACGAGCCGGCCGCGCTGGAATACGCGCAGAAGAAGGCCAACGTGCGCGTGCTGCGCATCCCGCACGGCGATGGCCTGAACAACTTCGACAACAAGCGCGTGGGCTCCGGCCTGCTGCTGCAGTCGTCGGACAACCGCGGCATGACCCGCGACGAACTGAAGGTGGTCAGCAAGCTGGCGCCGACCGACAAGCAGTTCACCGACCTGCTGTTCGCCTGGAAGGTCGCCAAGTTCGTGAAGTCCAACGCGATCGTCTACGCCAAGGACAACCGCACCATCGGTGTCGGCGCCGGCCAGATGAGCCGCGTGTACTCGGCGCGCATCGCCGGCATCAAGGCGGCCGATGCGAACCTGGTGGTCGAGGGTTCGGTGATGGCCTCCGATGCGTTCTTCCCGTTCCGCGATGGCATCGACGCTGCCGCCGCGGCCGGCATCAAGGCGGTGATCCAGCCGGGCGGTTCGATGCGCGACGCGGAAGTCATCGCCGCCGCCGACGAACATGGCCTGGCCATGGTGTTCACCGGCGTTCGCCACTTCCGCCACTGATTACTGGAGCGACACGGATGTCTGCAGTCTCTTTGAAACCCATCGCCGTGCTCGCCTTCGCCGGCACGGCCCTGCTGGCCGCTTGCAAGCCGGCCGCTGAACCCGCCTCTGGCCCGCAGGCGGAGCCTGCAAAGGCAGCCGCCGCCGAGCCCACCGCCCATGTCAGCCGCACCGCGCGGCTGCAGGCGTTCCTGACCGAGCGCTACGGCAAGGAGGCCAAGCTGTCAGGTGAGTGGCGCGGTAGCTGGACCCAGGACGGCGATGTGCGCGCGACCGACTGGCAGGTCTGCGCCGAGCAGCCGGTGGTAACCGGCGACAGCTGGCAGCAGCTGCTGGCCGTGTGTGGCTCGCCGCTCGACGGTGCCCACCCGGATCCGGGCGCGATCGACTTCTTCGTACTGCGGCCCAGCGGCGATCGTTTCAGCATCGCCGCCGAGCTCACCGGACAGAATTTCGGCAGCCAGGGCCAGCCCGGCACGGTCAGCATCATCCGCGCCGGCAGCGACTTCTATGGCTTCCGCATCGAGCACGGCTGGTTCGGCCAAGGCTATTCGCTGATCTCGCAGAACCTGGTGCTGCCGGGCCCGAACGGCTTGGTCGACGCTGGCAGCCTGCGCAGCCATATCGACAATGCCGCGGCCTATGACTGCGACGATGCCGAATTTGCCGAAGAGTGCCGGACCGGGGTGTTCAACCTCGACTTCGCGCTGCGCTTCGACAGCAGCGACCCCAGCGCGCGCATCTGGCCGCTGACGGTGGAAGAGGTCGGCAGCAGCTGCGGTGGCAAAACGGTACGGCAGGAACATCGCTTCACCCTCGACCCAAAGTCCTGGACCTACTCCTTCCCCGAATCGCTGCAACGCGAAGGCTGCGAATGACGCACACGCGCCGCCGGGGACCTGGAACTTTCCTTCCCACGCAATCTGGAATCTCGTGATGAACGTACTTGTCATCGGCTCTGGCGGCCGCGAACACGCCCTGGCATGGAAGCTGGCCCAGTCCTCCCGTGTCACTGAAGTGCTCGTGGCGCCCGGCAATGCCGGCACCGCCAACGAAGACAAGTGCCGCAACGTGGCGGTGAAGGTCACCGACATCGATGGCCTGCTCGCCCTGGCCCAGGCCGAAGGCGTGGCGCTGACCGTGGTCGGCCCGGAAGTGCCGCTGGTGGCCGGCGTGGTCGACCGCTTCCGCGCCGCCGGCCTGCGCATCTTCGGACCGACGGCTGCCGCCGCGCAGCTGGAAGGCAGCAAGGCCTACGCCAAGGACTTCCTGGCCCGCCACAACATCCCCACCGCGTTCTATTCGGTGCACACCGAAGTGGACGCGGCACTGGCCTACCTGCGCGAGAAGGGCGCGCCGATCGTGGTCAAGGCCGACGGCCTGGCCGCCGGCAAGGGCGTGATCGTGGCGATGACGCTGGCCGAAGCCGAAGACGCCGTGCGTGACATGCTCTCAGGCAACGCCTTCGGCGATGCCGGCGCGCGCGTGGTGATCGAGGAATTCCTTGACGGCGAGGAGGCCAGCTTCATTTCGATGGTCGACGGCGTGCATGCATTGCCGATGGCCACCTCGCAGGATCACAAGCGCGTCGGCGACGACGACACCGGCCCGAACACCGGCGGCATGGGTGCGTATTCGCCGGCGCCGGTGGTCACGCCCGAGGTGCATGCACGGGTGATGCGCGAGGTGGTCAACCCGACCGTGCAGGGCATGATCGCCGATGGCATTCCGTTCACCGGCTTCCTCTACGCGGGCCTGATGATCGATGCCAGCGGCGCGCCGAAGGTGATCGAGTTCAATGTGCGTTTCGGCGACCCGGAAACGCAGCCGGTGATGCTGCGCCTGCAGTCGGACCTGGTGGAGCTGGTGGAAGCGGCGATCGATGGTCGCCTGGACCAGGTGGACGCGCAGTGGGATCCGCGGCCGTCACTGGGCGTGGTCCTGGCCGCGAAGCCCTATCCGGAAGCGCCGATCACCGGTGAGGTGATCTCCGGTCTGGACGAGGTGCCGGCAACGGCCAAGGTGTTCCATGCCGGCACGACGCTGGATGCGCAGGGCCAGGTGCTCAGCGCCGGCGGCCGCGTGCTGTGCGTGGCTGCACTGGGTGACAGCGTGCGCGACGCGCAGGCGAACGCGTATGCCGGCGTGGCCAAGGTGGGCTGGGCCAACGAGTTCCACCGCACCGACATCGGCTGGCGCGCGATCGCGCGCGAGGGTTGAGGTCCACGCGGCATCGGGACATCCACGCATGGCGTGGATCTACTGGTGCTGCACCGGCCGGGTAGATCCACGCCGTGCCTGGATGAAGGCCCGGCCTTGCCCAGTTCCCAGTATCAGGAGCACGGAATGCCCAATCAGCAGAACTATCCCGAAGGCATTGATTGCGTCTGGCTGGGCGTGGACCAGGCTGGCGCGGTTGCGGCCTTCGTCACTGCAGGTGAGGGCGAAATTCCGACGGCGCTTCTGACAGGCGCCGTCGTGGACATCCTCCAGATTGAAGCGATGCTGCTGGACCTCCCTGTCGTGGGGGAAGCCGTGATGCACATGGACCTCCCCCGAGCGGATGACTATCTGGCCATGGCCTCGCGCGGTCTGTACGTCTACGACTGGAGCCGTAACCAGTACACACGCTTTGCCACACCTACAGTAGCCATCCAGCACTCCGTACTCACTGAAACGCTACAGGTAGCGGCGGACCTTGCGGTGTTTACGTCCGTAGACTTCCCGAAACGCACGTCCCTGTCGATCAACCCGATGATCGAGGCGGTCCAACTCCGTATGCTGTGATGCTGCCTTTCGCCTTCCGAAACAGAAAAGGCCCGGCATTGCCGGGCCTTTCACATTCACTCACAGAACCGCTTCCAAGCCTTTGCGGTCAATAAGATTGAGCAGCTTCAGCGATGGTCCACTCGGCTTCTTGTCACCCTGCTCCCAGCTACGGACCGTGGACACACTGGTATTGAGCACCCCCGCGAAAACCGGCTGACTGAGTTGAAGCGAGGTGCGGAGCGCCCGAATCTGGGCACTGCTGTACTCGGGCACCGTTTCAAGGCAAAGCGCCGCGTAGGTATTCATCCGACGTTTGTCGATGACGCCATGCGCATGGAGTCCGGTCGCCGTGTCGTAGATCGCCTCCAGAAGGGCGCTCTTGGCGCGCGTGCGTTCAGAGGTCTTGGTCACGACAGATTTCATACAGTTCTCCGGACATCAGGGCAGACGCAATCTGTGCACCACTCATACCGAACAGGTCAGTTGCAAGTCCTAGGAGCAGGTCACGTTCGGTACTGCTGATCGTCGCACGCTGGTTCTTCTCATAGCCAAAGAGAAAGAACCAGTGACTCCCTCGCTGCGTTGCAATCAGGGTTCGAACACTGCCGCGCTTGCCACGACCCGGCAAGGCGACCCGCTTCTTGAAGACACCGCCGCCGAGGCTCGCGTCGATCAGTCCCCGGCGCATTTCATCCACTGCCCGACACAACGCCTCATCAGTCAGTGTAGAGCGGCGCATGCTGCGTTCGAAACTACGGGTGCGGAATACACGTGGCATGATCATACCGTGCCACTTAGTGGTACGGCGTGAAAATCAGGACCTGGTGTGTGCCGACGTAGGAATGGTCAGTGTCGAAATGTAGCCACAGTGCGCGCCGTGCGTGAATCGCCACGGGCGGGAAAAGAAAAGGCCCGGCAATGCCGGGCCTTCTCTTTTCTTCAACGCCACCCGCGCCTTACGCGGTGAACAGCGCCTTCATCTTCTTCAGCGCGTTCGCTTCGACCTGGCGGATACGCTCGGCCGACACGCCGTACTCGTCCGCCAGTTCCTGCAGCGTCACCTTGCTGTCCGCATCCAGCCAGCGGCGGCGGATGATGTCGCGCGAACGCGCATCCAGTTCCGCCAGGCCTTCGCGCAGCAGCTGCATCTGGTTGTCTTCGCTGTCCTCGCGCTCGTAGGCCATCGACGGGTCCTCGTCATTGGCCACCAGATACGCAGCCGGCGACGGCGGCGCGTGGTCGTTGTCTTCATCGGTCGGCGCATCGAAACCGATATCGCGGCCGGACAGGCGCGATTCCATTTCCAGCACTTCGCGCTCGGACACGTTCAGGTCCTTGGCCACCGCGCTGACTTCGGCAGCGTTCATCCAGCCCAGGCGCTTCTTCGACTTGCGCAGGTTGAAGAACAGCTTGCGCTGCGCCTTGGTCGTGGCGACCTTGACGATGCGCCAGTTCTTCAGGATGAACTCGTGCATCTCGGCACGGATCCAATGCACGGCGAAGGACACCAGGCGCACGCCCATGTCGGGGTCGAAGCGCTTGACCGCCTTCATCAGGCCGATGTTGCCTTCCTGGATCAGGTCGCCCAGCGCAAGGCCGTAGCCGTTGTAACCGCGGGCCACGTGCACCACGAAGCGCAGGTGCGAATGCACCAGCTCGCGGGCAGCGTCCAGATCATTGCCGTCGCGGAAGCGACGGGCCAGGTCCTGTTCGTTATCGACCGACAGCACCGGGATCTGGTGCACGGCACCGATGTAGGCGTCCAGCGAACCGAGCGCACTGGGAATCGGCAGATTGTTTGCCACAAGGGCAGTAGAGGTGTTCTGGCTCATAGGCACCCATCTTAGCAGTCTGGGATTTGGACTGCTAAAGGAGGAAAAAGTTCCAGCATTCCACTGATGAAACACTGGTCCCAAACAGAGCCCTACCGTAACGCGATTTGATGACAGTGGCGAGCGCGCTTTTCGGGATACATAATCCCTTGCAATTCAATCCCCTGGCCCGGAAAGCACGGCCAATCCGGGTCAAAGGGAGCTGAACAGGCGGCGGTTTCGCCCTCAATCACCGGGCAGCGTTGCCCAGCGTTCAGCCCGATGGCGCCAGCGACGCCCGCGGCGGCAGCGACCAGTCGATCGAGTCCTGCCCACGGCGCTGCAGGTACTCGTTGGCCATCGAAAAATGACGGCAGCCAAGGAAGCCACGGTGCGCCGACAGCGGCGACGGATGCGGCGATTTCAGCACGCGATGGCGACCCGTATCGATCACCTTGCCCTTCTGCTGCGCATAGGCGCCCCAGAGCATGAACACCAGGCCCTCGCGCTCGCGGTTGAGCACGTCCACCACGTGGTCGGTGAAGCCTTCCCAGCCGCGCCCCTGGTGGGCACCGGCCTTGCCCTCTTCCACCGTAAGCACGGCGTTGAGCAGCAGCACGCCGCGCTGTGCCCAGGGAATCAGGCAGCCATGATCGGGGCGCGGGATGGCCAGGTCACCCTCGATCTCCTTGTAGATGTTCAACAGCGACGGCGGTACCGGCACGCCCGGCTGCACCGAGAAACTCAGACCATGGGCCTGTCCACGGCCGTGGTACGGATCCTGGCCGAGGATGACCACTTTCACCTGGTCGAACGGGGTGGCATCGAACGCGGCGAAGATCTGCGGGCCGGGCGGGAACACCGCCGCACCGCTGGCCTTGCGCTGCCGCAGGAAGCTGGACAGCTCGCGCATCTGCGGCTGCAGCAGGTAATCGCCCACACGCTGTTTCCAGCTCGGTTCCAGCTGGATCGCCGGGGTGTCCACTACTTCATCGATCATCGCAACACGTCATCGCAACAGGGGTCCATCATTCAACCGGGCCAGCCGCAGCTGGAACAGCACCTTGGTGATCAGCAGGCGCTCTTCGATCGGCTTCAGCACCAGGTCGTTGGCGCCAGCCTGCAGCAGACCGGTCTGGTTGTGCGGATTGCCATCGCCGGTCATCACCAGCACCGGCAGGCGGCGCTTGCCGTAGCCGAAGTCCACGCGCACGCGCTGCACCACGTCGCGGCCGCTCAGCTCCCCCTTCAGGGTCACATCGGTCAGCACCAGATCGATGCGATGGCGGCTGCGCCCCAGCGATTCGGCGGTGAGCAGGGTGAACGCCTCCTCGGCGCTGACCACATGCATCACGTTGAGCTGCTGGCGCTCGAGCATGCGCTTGGTCGCCTCGGCCACCACCCGGCTGTCCTCGATGTAGAGGATGGTCGCGCCGGGAATGGTCTGCGGCTGCACGTAGCCGCGCACGAACGTCGCCAGGGCCTCGTGGCCCAGCGATTTGTCGAAGTAATCGGTGACGTACTCGGTGAAGCGGCGCTGCTCCAGGTGCTGCTGGGCGTCGCCGGAGACCACGATCACCGGCACATAGGCCTGCCCGGCGGCTTCGCGCACCATCCGTGCCAGCGCCAGGCCGTCGCCATCGCGCAGGGTCAACGAAGTGGTGACCAGATCGACCGGGCCCTGCGCCAGCGCATGCTGTGCGTCTTCGATGCTGTCGCAGCCGATCACCTCCACGCCCGGCAGATCACGCTGCAGGACGTCGGCGATCAGCTTGCGCACCAGCTTGGAACCGTCAACCACCATCACCCGCGTCGCGGGCCCTTCAAGGTGCTTCAGCGCTTGCGGTTGCATGCCGGTCTCAGGTGTCGGTCGGGCGGGTCTGGCGGAGGAAGTGGCCGGTCACCAGCCATGCACCCAGCCAGCCCAGCAACAAGGTGCCGAGCAGTACCAGGCTGCCATGCAGCAGGTCCAGCCCATGCAGCACGAACGGGCTGCCATAGCTGCGCGACAGTTCGGCCAGCGGCGCGCGCAGGGCGGCACCGGCAATACCGATCAGGCCCAGCGCGACCGCGCCGGCGCCCAGGCCATACCAGGCGCCCAGGTACAGGAACGGGCGGCGGATGAAGCCATCGCTGGCGCCGAGCAGCTGCAGCACGCCGATTTCCTCGCGGCGGGCCTGGATGTCCAGGCGCACGGTGTTGCCGACCACCAGCGCCGCACCGGCGCCGAGCAGCACCGACAACACCTGCACCAGCCGCGCGCCGAACGCGAGCCACGCGTCCAGGCGCTGGCGCCACAACGCGTCATGCTGGACCAGGTCCGCCCCGGGCAGGCTTTCCAGCGCGCGCGCCAGCCGCGCATCGTCCTGGCCCTGGCCGGGAGTGATCACCAGCAGCGAGGGCAACGGGTTGTCATTGAGTGCGTCGATGGCTTCGCCGAGACCGGCCTGGCGCAGTTCCTCCAGGCCCTGTTCCGGCGTGCGCACGGTGACGCTGGCCACGTCCGGGCGATCGCGCAGCTCACCGGCCAGGCGCAGCGCACCGGGGCCGTCGACGTCGGCCTTCAGGAACACGTTGATGTCGCGCGACTGCTGCACGCTGCCGGCGAACTGCTTGAGGTTGTCCAGCGCGATCGACAGGCCCAGCGGCAACGCGAGGGCCAGCGCCATGACCATCACAGTCAGCAGCGTCGCCCACGGTTTGCGGCAGGCACGACCGAGGCTGAACACCACGCTGTGCACGTGATGCTGGAACCACACGCCCAGGCGCGACGGCGCAGCGGCTTCGGTGTTTTCGTTCTTGGCCATGGTTACTCCGCCAGATCCTGCGGCGAGATGTCGTCCACCAGCCGGCCGTGGTCGAGGATCAGCACGCGCTTGCGCATGTGGCGCAGCAGCGGCAGGTCGTGACTGACCACCAGCACGCTGGTGCCGCGCGCGGGCAGCTCGGCGAACAGGGACATGATTTCCGCCGCCAGGGTCGGGTCGAGGTTGCCGGTCGGTTCGTCGGCCACCAGCAGCTTGGGCTCGCCGACGATCGCACGGGCGATGCCGACGCGCTGCTGCTCACCGGCCGACAGCTGCGAGGGCAGCGCCTTCTCGCGGTGGCCCAGGCCCATGCGCTCGAGCACCGAACGCACGCGCTTGTTGATGTCGCCACGGCGGGTGCCGCGCAGGATCAGAGGCAGGGCCACGTTCTCGGCGATGGAGCGGTCCATCAGCAGGCGGTGGTCCTGGTAGACCGCGCCGACCGCGCGTCGATGCCGCGGCACATCGCCGCCGCGCACCTTCAGCAGGTTGCGCTCGTCGAACATCACCGCCCCGCGGCTGGGCCGCTCGTCGAGGTGGATCAACTTGAGCAGGGTGCTCTTGCCCGCCCCGGAGTGACCGGTGACGAACAGCATTTCGCCCGGCGCGACCTCGAAGCTGACATCGGTCAGGGCTTCGTGGCCACCGGCGTACTGTTTGCTGACATTGTCGAAGCGCAGGACACTCATGCCCCGATTATGCAGGACCGGCGCGACAGATCGGTAGCGCCGGGCCGCATCGTGGGTGCCGGCCGTTGGTGGTGGGTGCCGACCGTTGGTCGGCACACCTTTCAAGGCCACCCGACCAACGGTCGGGTGCTACCGGCTTGGCCACCCGACCAACGGTCGGGTGCTACCGGCTTGGTCGCCCGACCGACGGTCGGGTGCTACCGGATCAGTTGCCCGACAGCATCCGGCGGATCTTGCGACCGATACGGGTCAGGAACGAGTCGCCGGCATCGGCGCTGGTGCGCACCGGCTTGGCCACGACCTGCACCGGGGTGACCGGGCTGCTGCCGTTGCCGGCGTTGCTTGCCACGCCCTCGGCACCCTCGACCGGACGGCCGTGGCGACGACGACGACGCTTGCGCGGCTTGCGCTCGCCGTCCACCGCCGCTTCCGGCGCCGCGTCAGCGCGCGGCGGACGCGGGGCCTGCACGGCAGCGGCTTCAGCCGTCACCGCACCCTCGACGGCTGCGGCGGCAACCTGCTCGCCTTCCACACGCGGCTTGCGCGGGCCACGCGGACGGCGTTCGCCGCTGCGCTCGCCATCACGGCCACCACGCCCGGCGCCAGCACCGCTGCCGGAACGACCGCCACTGCGGCCGCCGCCACGACGCTCTTCCTCGGCGGCACGCGCTTCGCGTGCTTCGCGGAAGATCTGGCCGACGCTTTCGTTCTCGTCGCCTTCCTCACCCGGTGCCGGGGCGGCACGCTCCGGGCGCGGCAGCGAGGTCAGGATCTCGCTGGTGACCGCTTCAACCGGGATCTTCTGTTCGATGTAGGCCTCGATGTCCGGCAGGCCCATCGCGTAGCGCTCGCAGGCGAAGCTGATCGCATCGCCTTCCTCGCCCAGGCGGGCGGTACGGCCGATGCGGTGCACGTAGTCTTCCGCATCGAACGGCAGGTCGTAGTTGTAGACGTACTTGATGCCGTCGATGTGCAGGCCGCGGGCGGCCACGTCGGTCGCCACCAGGATTTCCAGCTGGCCCTTCTGGAAGCGGTTGAGCAGGCTCTCACGCTTCTTCTGCGGCACGTCGCCGGACAGTACGCCGACGCGGTAGCCGGAACGCTCCAGCGAACGGGCCACGCGCTCGACGAACACCTTGGTGTTGACGAAGACCATGGTGCGCGCGCCTTCGCTGCGCGACAGCAGGCCCAGCAGCAGCGGGATCTTCTCTTCGTCGGCGGGGAAGTAGATGCGCTGGCGCACGCGCGCGGCGGTGATGGTCTCGGCTTCGACCACCAGCTTCTGCGGCTCGTTCATGTGCTCATAGGCCAGCTCGAGCACGCGGTGGCTCAAGGTGGCGCTGAACAGCAGGGTCTGGCGGGTGGAACGCTCCGGCATGCGGCGCAGCAGGAAGCGGATGTCCTTGATGAAGCCCAGGTCGAACATGCGGTCGGCTTCGTCCAGCACGCAGATCTCGCAGGCATGCAGCGAGACCACCTTGTGCTGCTTGACGTAGTCGATCAGGCGGCCGGGGGTGGCGATGATCACGTCCACGCCCTGCTGCAGGATCTCGCGCTGCTTGTCGTAATCCACGCCACCGTAGACCAGCGCGAAGCGCAGGCCGAGGTCGGAGCCGAACTTGACCGCATCCTTGTGGATCTGGATGGCCAGTTCGCGGGTCGGGGCCAGGATCAGCGCGCGCGGATCTTCGGGCTTGCGATCGGCCAGCGCCGGACGCGTCAGCAGGCGGTTCACGACAGCGACCAGGAAGGCCAGCGTCTTGCCGGTGCCGGTCTGGGCCTGGCCGGCGACGTCGCCACCGGGCAGCGCGACCGGCAGGGTCAGCGCCTGGATGGGCGTGCAGCGGGTGAATCCGGCTCCTTCAAGACCGGCCTGCAGGGCCGGATGCAGATCGAAGGAGGAAAAAGTCAAATCGGTCAGCGGTTTGTCGCTCATGTGTCCGTCTTGGTATGGCCACGCGCCTGCGGGCGGCGGCACTGAAATCTGTCTGGGGCTCCGTCGCAAACTGCGGCCCCTGCGGCGGGTCGGGCTGGCCGGGACCCCTCGGGTCCGCGCGCCGCACAATGCCCCAGTTTACCGCACTCGGGCCGGCAAACCGGAACCAGGCGTCTCAGAGCTTACGGAGACGGGCCTCTTCACCCCGCAGTACCGCGCTTGAACAGCGGCGCCGGCCCCCATGGCCTATCGCGCCAGCACCCCCATTTCAGCCATGGATAGTGAAATCGGACACATACCGGGTTGCATCCCGGTCACGATACGCTGGGTTCCAGCCAGCACCTGTCCCCGCCCTGCGATAGGGGTACACTGCCGGCCGTGAGCGTCCAGGCATCCCGCCGAACGCACCGTGGCAGTCCGCCGCGAGGCAACGACGAGGGTCACGCCACCGGGCATGGCCCAGTTCACCCACCTCCGGCCTGGCCGGGTGCAATCCAAGACGAGAAACCAAGATGAGCGACAAGGTTGTACACGTCGGCGATGCCGACTTTGATAGCGCCGTACTGAATTCCAAGGAACCGGTGCTGGTCGATTTCTGGGCCGAATGGTGTGGCCCCTGCAAGATGATCGCGCCGGCGCTGGACGAACTGGCCGATGCCTACCAGGGCCGCGCCAAGATCGCCAAGGTCAACGTGGACAACAACCGCGCGCTGGCCGCCAAGTACCACGTGCGTTCGATTCCCTACCTGGTCGTCTTCAAGGACGGCGAGAAGGTCGGCGAGCAGATTGGTGCCGTTGGCAAGGCCCAGCTGGCCGGCCTGCTGGACAAGGCCCTGGCCTGATCCTGCGCGTTACCGGCAGCCGTTTTCCACGGCTGCCGGGCGGGCGCCCCGGCGCCTGACTGAATACCGTATCCGGCGACCCTTGCGTGGCGCCGCGGGCCGATGATAGTGTCGGCACATCCGGCCGCGTTCGCGTGCCGCATCTTCTGGACGCAGTTTCTTCCAGACCCATTCCCAATGTTCGCCGCCCCAGCCGGGCGCTCGCACCTTCAAGCGAGGAATAACGCTCTTGTCCGATAACACTCCCGAAACCGGTAGCGCAGATGCGCCCGCCGAAAAGCGCGTGCGCAAAGCCCGCGTAACCAAGGCTGCCGCTCCGGCCGCCGCCGAAACCAGCGCCGCTCCGGCGCAGCCTGCCCTGCCGCTGGCAGCCGCGCCCGAAGCGCCGGCACCGGCCGCAGCGCCTTCCGCGCCGAGCGCACCCGCCGCCGAGGCCCCTGCCAGCAGTGGCGGCGGCGAAGGTGGCGAGGGCCGCGAATCCGGCCAGCCGCGGCAGTCGCAGCAGAACAACCAGGGCGGCGGCCAGAACCAGAACCCCTACAACCAGGGCGGCCAGCAGGGCCAGCAGGGCCAGGGCAATCGCCGTGACCGTTTCCGCAACCGCCGCGACCGTGATCGCAATGGCGGCGGCGGCGGTGGCGGCAACGGCGGTCGCTTCCGCGACGACGGCATGCCCAACGACAACGGCGAACAGCAGCCGTTCGTGCCGCGTCCGCACGCCAACGTGCCTGAAGGCTTCCCGGTCTATTCGCTGAGCGACCTCAAGCGCATGCCGGCCCAGAAGCTGCTGGAGATCGCCGAGCAGCTGCAGATTTCCGAAGGTGTGGCCCGTGCCCGCAAGCAGGACGTGATCTTCGCGCTGCTGAAGGTGCTGACCCGCCACGGCGACGGCGTTGCCGCCGACGGCGTGCTGGAAATCCTGCCGGACGGTTTCGGCTTCCTGCGCGCGGCCGAGGCCAGCTACCTGGCCGGCCCGGACGACACCTACATTTCGCCCAGCCAGATCCGCCGCTTCAACCTGCGTACCGGCGACCACCTGTCCGGCCGCATCCGCTTCCCGAAGGACGGCGAGCGCTACTTCGCGCTGTCGATCGTGGACACCATCAACGGTGAGCCGCTGGAAGCGTCGAAGAACAAGGTGCTGTTCGAGAACCTGACTCCCCTGTTCCCGCGTCGCCGCTTCACCCTGGAGCGCGGCAACGGTTCCTCGGAAGACATCACCGGTCGCATCCTCGACCTGATGGCACCGCAGGGCAAGGGCCAGCGTTCGCTCATCGTTTCCCAGCCGAAGGCCGGCAAGACGATGATGATGCAGCAGGTCGCCACGGCCATCACCACCAACCATCCGGACGTGCACCTGATCGTGCTGCTGATCGACGAGCGCCCGGAAGAAGTGACCGAAATGCAGCGCACCGTGCGCGGCGAGGTCATCAGCTCGACCTTCGACGAGCCGGCCGCGCGCCACGTGCAGGTGGCCGAAATGGTCATCGAGCGCGCCAAGCGCTTGGTCGAGCACAAGAAGGACGTGGTGATCCTGCTCGACTCGATCACCCGCCTGGCGCGTGCCTACAACAACGTCGTGCCGAGCTCGGGCAAGGTGCTGACCGGTGGTGTGGACGCCAACGCCCTGCATCGCCCCAAGCGCTTCTTCGGTGCCGCGCGCAACGTGGAAGAAGGCGGCAGCCTGACCATCATCGCCACCGCGCTGGTCGATACCGGCTCGAAGATGGACGAGGTGATCTACGAGGAGTTCAAGGGCACCGGCAACAGCGAAGTGCACCTGAGCCGTCGTATCGCTGAAAAGCGCGTGTTCCCGGCCATCGACATCAACCGTTCCGGCACCCGTCGCGAAGACCTGCTGATCGAACCGGAGCTGCTGCAGAAGATCTGGATCCTGCGCAAGCTGCTGCATCCGATGGATGAAATGACGGCGATGGAATTCCTGCTGGACAAGATGAAGAACACCAAGTCCAACGACGAGTTCTTCGGTTCGATGAAGCGCTGATCGCGCGGCATTGATGGAATACGGAAAAGCCCCGCGATGCGGGGCTTTTTTGTTGGGCGGCGGCAGGACAGCCGGCTTCACTTCGCAGCCCGGTGTTTTGGCGATAATCTGCGCCACAAATGCCTGACTCTCCGCCCCGACCGTGCTGGCCGGGCCGCCGATTCCCGCTGTTGCCCCATCCGGAGGATCCGGCGGGTCCAGCCCTGCCCGATCCTTCAACCGCATGCGCACACTGTCCCCCCGGCTCAACCTGGGCAAGCTGATCCTTGCCCTGGCCCTGCTCAGCGCCGTCATCGCCCTGGCCAATACGCTGCTTGCCAGCTATCGCGTGCAGCGCGACCAGCTGGTGGGAAACACCCTGGAAGCCAACCGTGTGTATGCCACCAAGCTGGCCGAGACCACGCAGAATTTCCTGCTGGCGGCGCAGCAGCAGCTGGCCTATGCCGCCACCCGGCTTGGCAACAGCGACATGGATCCTGCGCAGGCCCAGGATGAGGCCAGTCGCCTGCAGCTGCAGTCCAGCAGCTTCAATTCTTCGCTGGTGGTGGCCAGCGACGGGCGGGTGATCGCGACCTCGCCGCAGAGCCTGCAGCTGCAGGGCGAGATCCTGCGCAGCGCCGGCAGCAAGGCGGCGCTCGAGCGGCGCGAGCCGATGATCAGCGACCCCTACCAGTCGGCCACCGGCAAGCTGCTGATCTCGATCTCGCACCCGGTGTTCGACCGCAGCGGCCAGTACCGCGGTTATGTCAGCGGCACCCTGTACCTGCGCCAGCGCAGCGCCCTCAACACCCTGCTGGGTACGCACTACTACCGCGATGGTTCCTACCTGTACGTGGTGGATCGCCATGGCCGCCTGATCTACCACATCAATCCCAAGGAAGTGGGTACCTACGCGTTAAACAACCCGGCGGTGAAAGAGGTGATGCGCGGCCAGCGCGGTGCGCAGCAGGTGCGCAACAACCACCAGGTGGCGATGCTGGCCGGTTACGCGCCCGTCGCGGCGACCGGCTGGGGCATCGTCGCGCAGCGCCCGACCGAGGCGACGCTGCAGCCGCTGTCACGGCTGATGTCGGCGGTGATCTGGAATGCCATTCCGCTGGGCGTGCTGTCGCTGCTGATCACCTGGTGGTTCGCCCGCCGTATTTCGCTGCCGCTGTGGCAGCTGGCGCGCAACGTACAGGATGGCGAAGACACCGGCAACGCGATCAGCCATGTCAATGGCATCCGCGCGTGGTACTTCGAAGTGGCGCAGTTGAAACAGGCCGTGCTGTACAGCTTCAATGCGCTGCAGGACCGGATCGGCACGCTCAACCGCGCCAGCCGCACCGATCCGCTGACCGGCCTGCTCAACCGGCGCGGGCTGCAGCAGGCGCTCGACGCGCTGCAGGCGCAGGGCCTGCCGTTTGCGATCCTGACGCTGGATATCGACCGCTTCAAGTCGATCAACGACAGCCACGGTCACGACATCGGTGATGCGGCCATCGTGCATATCGCCGAACAGATGCGCCGCCATTCGCGCGAGACCGACGTGCTGTGCCGCGCCGGTGGCGAGGAGTTCCTGGTACTGCTGCCGGGCGTTGGCATCGAAGCGGCCCGGCAGACCGGCGAGCGCCTGCGCCAGGCCATCGCCGACGAGCCCTTCGCCCCGGTGGGCACCATCACCGTGTCGCTGGGCGTGGCCCACTTCCCCAGTTTCCACACCGATCCGGAACAGGCACTGCGCCTGGCCGACAAGGCCCTGTACCTGGCCAAGGAGCAGGGCCGCAACCGGGTCGTGGTGTACCCGCACGCCGATTGAGCACATCGATTGAAGCGGGATGCGCCGGGACCGGTCCGGGGCATCCCGCAATGACGCATCAGCCCAGCGGGGTGAGCAGGCGCGGGCCTTCCTGCGCGCGTCCGACCATGTACACACCGCCTTCGGGCAGCAGATCGGTTCCGGCGACCAGGGCGTCCTCACCGGTCTTCCACGGTGCCCGCTGGCGCGGGCCGGGGATGTAGGCGGACCAGCGGCCGTAGCGCTCGCGCGAATCCTCGAAGGCGTAGCGCACCGGTACGCGCACGGTCCAGAAGTCGCGATCCTTCGCCTCGCCAGTGGTGGGTGGGGTGAACGTCCAACGTTTCGCATTCCGGACGCTGGCCTTGGCCAGGATATCGCGTAGCTGGTTCATCGCGCGCGCGGTGCCAATCACGGTCAGATTGGTCTGCTCGGCGATCACATCAGCCACCCTGCCATCACGGCCGACCTTGACCAGCAGCATGACCGTGCCCTCGCCCTGCATCGTCACCGCCATCGGCGGGTACTCCGGCGCGCGCAGTCCGTTGCTGGTCACCTTGTCGGTGCTGACCTCAAGCTCGCCACCTGCTTTGCTGAAATTGGCATCGACCAGGCGCACACGCATGCTGCCTTCGTCCGGGTTGTCGGCGATCAGCCGCAGGCGCACCGCAGTGCGTGCCTGTACGGGCTTGCCATCGACCAGCACCGGTTCGAAACGCCAGCCCTGCACGGCGTTTTCCACGAAGCCGGCAATACCCGCATCGACTTTTTCGCGACGGTCGAGCTGGAACATTTCAACCTGGCCTTCGCGGCCGATGTCGATGACGCCGCTGAGGGTCATGCTGGCCTCGGCCTGCTTGCGTACCTCGCGCGCGGTCTGCGCAGCGGCGGTATCGACCAGGGCGGCACCGCCACCCACGGCAAGGGCCAACGCCAGGAAAAGAGAAGAACGCATCACAGCCACTCCTTGTGCATGAAAACGATGAAGTCTGACGCCCTGGCCTATACAACCTGGGGTCGGTTGGCCGACATCACTGCTCGGCAAGCGGGGTCAACAGACGCAGCCCGCGGGTGGCGCCGTCGACCATGTACACGCCGCCGGCCGGCAACAGGTCACTACCGACCTGCGCGGCATCCCCGGTTGTGCGCCACGGGGCCTGCTGGCGCGGGCCGGGAATGTAGGCCTGCCAGCGCCCGTAGGGGCTGGGCGGTTGCCTGCTGCCCGTCTCGCTCAGCGCGAAGGTGACCGGCACGCGCACGGTCCAGAACGCCAGGCCTTTGTCCTCACCGGAGGTCGGCGGCGTGAACGTCCACTTGCGGGCCTCGCTGATGCTCGCCTTGGCCAGCATGTCGCGCATCTTCTTCATTGCGTGTTCGGGTGCGACCACGCCCATGTTCACCTGTTCGGCGACGACATCGGCAACCGCACCGTCACGCTCGACCTTGACCAGCAGCATCACCTCGCCCTGTGCACCGACGCGGAAAGCCGCTTCCGGATAGCGCGGAGGCCGCATCTGGTTGGCAGTCACCGCATCGGTGGCCTTGTCGTCGTACTCGCTGAAGTCCACGCTGGTCATGCGTACTTCGGTGTTGCCATCAGCCCCGGGCCGGCCCAGCAGACGCACGCGCAACGGTGCATGTTTCGCCACGGGCCTGCCGTCCACCAGCGTGGGCTCGAACTGCCACTTGCGGATCGTGCCGTCCACGAACGCAGCGATGGCAGGCGTGATCGATGCCCGCTGGTCGAGCACCAGCCCAGTGACCGCACCATCTGCGGCGACATCGATGTTGCCGGTCAAGACCATGCTGGCTTCGGCGCTGGCACGCACCGCGCGCGTGCTCTGTGCTGCGGCATCGGTGCTGAGCAGGGAGCCCGCCATGCCGATCGCTAGCGCGAAGGCGAGAAACAGGGAAGAACGCATCATGGCCCGATCCTTGGTGATGAAAGTGCCGAGATTACCGGAGTTCCGCGCCATCGGCACAGCCGATCACGCCAACCGCTGCGCAGCCGAATAGGGTGGCGTGTCCGGATAATCACCGTCCGCAAAGCGCGCCTGCAGCCCCTGCCACCAGGCGGGATCGAACAGATGCCGGTAGTGCTCGCGCACCGCTGCCAGCTCCTGCGCCGGCAAGCCCATGAACGGCCCGAACCGCTCAGGGAACACATCGCGTGGACCGACATGAAACCAAGGCTCATCGGCCATCGCTTCTTCCGGTGAGCCTGGCGTGGGCCAGGCGCGGAATACGCAGTCGCTGACCAGGCACAACTCGTCGTAGTCATAGAACACGGCGCGGCCGTGGCGCGACACGCCGAAGTTCTTCGGCAGCATGTCACCGGGGAAGATGTTGTTGCGCGCCATGTCGGTGATCGCCTGCGCGTAATCGAGTACGGCTGCGCGCACTGCCTCGCCGGCCTGCTCGCGCAGGTAGAGGTTCAGTGGCCGGAAGCGGCGCTGCACGTAGCACAACGCGATCTCCACCTCGTCGCCATCCACGCGCACGCTCTGCGCGCACTGCTGCAACAGTTCGTGCAGCAACGCCGGGGCAAAGCGTCCGCGCGGGAAGCGCAGGTGCCGGTAGGGCTGTGCATCGAGCAGGCGGCCGACGCGATCGAGGTTGAACACCAGCGCGTACTTTTCCTCCACCTGCTGCCGCGACATCGCCTTGGGCCAGGCGAAGCGGTCGCGGATGAGCTTGAACACCAGCGGATAGCTGGGCAGGGTGAACACCGCCATGACCATGCCCGGCGTGCCTTCGGCATGCGCCAGGCGCTCGTTCGGGTGTTCATTGAAGTGGCGGAAGAACGTCCGGTAGCGCTCGGTCTTGCCCTGCTTGGCACGTCCGAGCACGGTGTAGATTTCGTCGATCGGCTTGCCCGGCAACAGGCTGCGCAGGAACACCACCGCATCGCCAACGGTGGCCAGGTCGGCCTGGAAATAGCTGCGCGACACACCGAACAGATGGGCGACATCGCGGCGCCGGGTCAGCACGGCATCGGCGCGCAGACCCTGATCGTCGTTGACCAGCGCGATCACGCACGGCGAGAAACGGTGTTCGCCGAACACGCGTCCGACCAGATAGGCGCGACGCTCGCGGTAGAACACGGTATCGAGCAGTTCGATGCTGCGTACTGGCGTGTCGCCCCAGTGCGCCAGATCGTCCTGCAGGCGCACAGCGATGGCGGCAGCACAGCGCAGCTGGTGCGCATACGGAACGTCGAAGCGGTAGTCGCCCAGCACCCGCTGCAGCGCCTCCACCGGCCGCGTCGGCGAAACGGCATAGGTATGCCGCGCTACCGGATGGGTGATCGCATCGGAGGGCTCGACATCAAAGGCGATGAACTCCACGTCCGGGTCCACGCCGCGGATGGCGAACAGGCGTCGCGACAGGGTGTTGTAGAAGGTCTTGTACAGCTCGGCATCGATCAGGCCCTGCAGCAGGGCGCTGTAGCGCGCGTGCACCTGCAGCCACAGCGCGCGTTCGCTGATGGCGTCACCGGCCAGCCGACGCAGCGCATCCATCTGCTCGGCGATGCACTGGTCGTACAGGGCAATGCGCTCTACCGCATCATGACGTGCCGCCGCCCAGTCACGCTGCTGGAAACGCACGCGGGCACGCGCCGAGATCGCGGCGAATCGCGCATGGTAGTCCTCGAAGCCATCACGGATGGCATCAGCGATGCGCGGTGCAAGTTCGGCGGAAATGACAGCGGGCGGCATGTACGGCTCACGACGGAGAACCGATGCCACCATACGCTGGCGTGGGGTGGCTTGTGTAGAGCCGAAGGCCGCTGCTCCTGCGGCAGCCTTCGGCCCCACCGCCATGCGCCCGGCTCAGATCGCCAGTTCGGCCTCCACGTCCTGCACCTTGCGCCGCGCCAGGGCGAGGTTGGACTTGGCCCGGTCCAGCACGATGTAGAAGAACAGGCCCTTCTTCTTCGCCACCGGGCGCATGATGTGGTACGCCTTGCCGAGCGAGATCAGGATGTCCTCGATGCCATCGTTGAGGTTCAGCGAGGCGGCGGTTTTCATCTTCGCGCGGATCACTTCGGTATTGCCGGCCGCAGCCACTTCCATGTCCATGCCCGAACCGGCTTCGCCCAGCAGCATGCCGCTCTCGTAGTCGACCAGCGCCACGGCCTGCGCGCCATCGATACCCATCAGTGCAGTCAACGAATCATTCAATCCAGCCACGTTGCACCCCTCTCAATGTTGGTTCGAGCCCCTCGTTCCCCTGCGGCCGGGCTCACGATCCGCTGAGTTCGGCCAGGATCGCCTGGCCACATTCCCTGCTCTGCCACAGCACCTGGCCGATCACGCTGCGCTGGTCGCAGGCCGCCATCAGCAGCAGCGGTGCCCGCCCTTCGGCCTGGATGGCCAGCATCAGCACCTTGCCGCCGGCGGCCTCCAGCATCAGCGTCTGCAGATCGCCCAGTGCCAGCTCGCGCCCCACCGCCGCGGCCAGGGCCAGCATCGCGCTGGTCATCGCCGCCAGTCGCTCGCCGCGCCCTTCCGCACCGGCGCTGACCAGGGCAAAGCCATCAACGCTGGCCAGCACCACGGTCCGAACCCCTTCCACCCGCTGCTGCAGGTCCTGCAGCAACGGCTGCAGGCGCTCACGCTGGTGGGCGTCGGGCAACGGCGCGCCTTGTCCATCAGCCATGTGCGGCCACCAGTGCATGCGCTTCCATTTCGCTCATCAGTACGTCCATCAGCAGCAGTCCTTGTTCGCGATCACGGGCGTCCACCGCCAGCAACGGCAGCGGCTGGCCATCGAGACGGGCGCGCTCGGCCCAGTCATCCAGTGCCGCTGCCGGCACCTGGTCAAGATGGGTCACCGCCACCACCAGGGCCAAAGCCGGACCGAACGGGCGCAGCACCTGCAGGTAGGCGTCCAGTTCAGCGGCCACCCCGGCCCGGCGCGCATCCAGCAGCAGCACGGCACCGCGTGCGCCCTGCAGCAGGATCGGCCACAGGAAATCAAAGCGCTGCTGGCCGGGCGTGCCATACAGGCGCAGCCTCTCACCGTTGGGCAGGTCGATATCGGCGTAGTCCAGCGCCACCGTGGTCGACGCCTTGTCCGCCCCCGCGCGGTCGCTGTTGGCTACATCGGTATCGACCACCGCCCCAGCGGCGATGCTGCGTACCAAGGTCGATTTGCCGCTGCCCATGCCACCGAGCACCACCACCTTGTGCTCACGCATCGCGGTCACTCCCGCGCAGCGTGCGCCACAGGCGTGCGAGCAGGCCGGTGTCGGCAGTGCTGGCACGTGCGCCCGCCAGCGGTGCGGCAGGCGCAACCTGCAGCTGTGCATAACCGCACAGGTAGGCGGCGTGGATGAAATCGCGTACGGCGGCGGCGGGAAGATCCAGCAGCATCGCGCATTCGTCCACCGTGCAGGCACGCTTGAGCAGCAGCGAACACAGACGGAAGCCATCGTGATCGTGGCCGAGCACGCGGAAATCCGGCCAGCGCAGCAGCTTCACCGAGGCGCCGCGCAGGCGCTCATCCAACGCCTGCCAGTGGCGGCTGCGCTGCGCCCATTGCCACAGCAGCGGACGCAGCGGCAGTCGCGTGCGATCCCCGGCCAGCGCCTGCAACTGCGCCGGCTGCAGCGCATCCAGATACAGCTGCTCGAAGCCCTGTGCCAGCCGCTCCACCAGCACCGTGGCCGGCTCGTGCAGCAGCACCGCCTGGTCCTGTTCCAGATCCAGCAGCAGCAACGGCTCTGCGCCCTCGCCCAACAGCGCCTGGCCCTGCCGCAAGGGCAGCCGCTCGCGCAGCAGACGAGTGATCGCATGCGCGCCGTCAGCGAGACGAATCGGTGTCGCTTCGGTACCAGCCTGCATGCCGCGCAGTGCCCGTCCTATCGCGCCATCATCCAGCACGTGCTGGCCGCCATCGCCCTCGCGCAACTGCCCACCGAGGTCTTCGATCCAGCAGTGCAGCCGCGGGCGCTGCTGGCGCATGCGCAGTGCCGCGTTGCGCAGCGCCGGCGTATCGCGGATCACCAGCAGGTCGCAGTCGTCCAGGTCCTGGCTGCGGCGGATCTGCCCGTCGGGCAGCGCCGAGGCCAACCGCAGTCGTTGCAGCAGGGCCTGTTCGCCCTGGATATCGGTTCCCACTACGAGCACGCGTGCCATCCGTGTTCCCCGTGCGACCACCTCCCCGGCGGTCTCGCATCGCAAAGGCTAGGCCATGGCTTGCCGCCATCGTCGTGATCGACTGCTCATATTGGTGGCAGTGGCAAACACGCACGCATCCGTTCTGCGACGGCCATCGCGGGCAAGTTTCATGCCGTGTTGACGGCATTCCGACAGACGACGGATTTCACGGTTCCGGGCCCGAGTGGACCTACGCCACGGGCGGGGTCAGATCCCTCTGCGGTGCACAGGGATCTGACCCCGGCCCGCAAAAAAGAAACCCGCGCCGAAGCGCGGGTTTCAAGGTCACGACCGGACAGCGATGGATCAGCCGCGCAGCTGCTCCAGCGCAGCATTGAAGGTCGCACTCGGACGCATCGCGGCAGCGGCCTTGGCCACGTCCGGACGGTAGTAGCCACCGATGTCCACGGCCTTGCCCTGCACCGCGATCAGCTCGTCAACGATCTTCTGCTCGTTGTCGGCCAGTGCCTTGGCCAGCGGAGCGAAGCGTGCCTGCAGTGCAGCGTCTTCGTTCTGCGCAGCCAGCGCCTGTGCCCAGTACAGCGCGATGTAGAAGTGGCTGCCGCGGTTGTCGATGCCACCCAGCTTGCGCGACGGCGACTTGTCGTTGTCCAGGAACTGGCCGTTGGCCTCGTCCAGTGCCTTGGCCAGCACGCGCGCAGCGGCGTTGTCGTAACGATTGCCGAGGTGCTCCAGCGACGCGGCCAGGGCCAGGAATTCACCCAGCGAATCCCAGCGCAGGTAGTCCTCTTCGACGAACTGCTGCACGTGCTTCGGGGCCGAACCACCTGCGCCGGTCTCGAACAGGCCACCACCGGCCATCAGCGGCACGATCGACAGCATCTTGGCGCTGGTGCCCAGCTCCATGATCGGGAACAGGTCGGTGAGGTAATCGCGCAGCACGTTGCCGGTCACCGAAATGGTGTCCTCGCCCTTGCGGATGCGGGCCAGCGAGAACGCGGTCGCTTCCACCGGCGGCAGGATGCGGATGTCCAGGCCGTTGGTGTCGTGGTCCTTCAGGTACGTCTCGACCTTGGCGATGACCTGCGCGTCGTGGGCACGGGCGGCGTCCAGCCAGAACACGGCCGGGGTGCTGCTCAGGCGGGCGCGTTCGACGGCCAGCTTGACCCAGTCCTGGATCGGCGCGTCCTTGGTCTGGCACATGCGCCAGATGTCGCCCGCTTCCACGGCGTGTTCGAACACCACGGTGCCGGCGTCGTCGGTGACCTTGACCACGCCGTCGGCAGCGATCTGGAAGGTCTTGTCGTGCGAACCGTACTCTTCAGCCTTCTGCGCCATCAGGCCGACGTTGGGCACCGAGCCCATGGTGGCCGGATTGAAGGCACCGTTGGCCTTGCAGTCGTCGATGACGGCCTGGTACACGCCGGCGTAGCAGCGGTCCGGAATGACCGCCTTGGTGTCCTGCAGCTTGCCTTCGGCGTTCCACATCTTGCCGGAGTCGCGGATCATCGCCGGCATCGAGGCGTCGACGATCACGTCGCTCGGCACGTGCAGGTTGGTGATGCCCTTGTCCGAGTTGACCATGGCCACGCCCGGGCGCTGTGCGTACTCGGCAGCCAGGTCGGCTTCGATGGCGGTGCGGGTGGCTTCGGGCAGCGACGGCAGGCGCGCGGCCAGGTCACCGATGCCGTTGTTGGCATCGAAACCGGCCTGCTTGAGCACGTCGGCGTGCTTGGCCAGCACGTCCTTGTAGAACTCGTTGACCGCCACGCCGAACATGATCGGGTCGGAGACCTTCATCATGGTCGCCTTCAGGTGCAGCGAGAACAGCACGCCCTGGGCCTTGGCATCGGCAATCTGCTCGCCGATGAAAGCAGCCAGTGCCTTGCGGCTCATCACCGCGGCGTCGACGATCTCGCCGGCCTTGACCGCGGTCTTTTCCTTCAGCACGACGGTGCTGCCGTCCTTGCCGTGGAAGGTGATCTTCAGCGAACCGGCGTTGGCCAGCGTGGCCGACTTCTCGCTGCCGTAGAAATCACCAGCGGCCATGTGCGCGACGTGCGACTTCGAATCGGACGCCCAGGCGCCCATGCGGTGCGGATGCTTGCGGGCGTAGTTCTTCACCGACAGCGGCGCGCGCCGGTCGGAGTTGCCTTCGCGCAGTACCGGGTTCACCGCGCTGCCCTTGACCTTGTCGTAGCGCGCCTTGTAGTCGCGCTGCTGGTCGTCAGCCGGGGTTTCCGGATAATCCGGCAGCGGATAACCCTGGTCCTGCAGTTCCTTGATGGCTGCCTTCAGCTGCGGCACCGAGGCGGAGATGTTCGGCAGCTTGATGATGTTGGCGTCGGGGGTGGTCGCCAGCTGGCCCAGCTCGGCCAGGTCATCGTTGACCTTCTGCGCATCGCTCAGCAGTTCCGGGAACAGCGACAGGATGCGGCCGGACAGCGAGATGTCACGGGTTTCCACGGCGATGCCGGCGGTGGAGGTATAGGCGTCGACGATCGGCAGCAGCGACTGGGTGGCCAGGAACGGTGCTTCGTCGGTCAGCGTGTAGAGGATCTTGGACATGGGGGACTTGGACTCTGTAGCAGTGCTCAGGGGAAGGCCGGCGCCAGCGCCGGGCCACGTGCAACCGTGTCGCTTTCCTCCGCCGCCGTCAGGGTGGGCGCGCGCCGGAGAAACCCCTGCATTGTCGCGTTTTCAGCCGCGCGGGGCAAAGCCGCGCCATACGCGGCGGTACTGCGCCCAGGCAACGCTGTGATCCATCCACGCATGGCGTGGACGGATGCACCACGTGCCGGGCGTCAGTAGATCCACGCCATGCGTGGATGGAGATGCCGCGTGCCGGTCTCCGGTAGATCCACGCCATGCGTGGATGGAGCCTTCGCGCAAAAGCCACAAACAAAAAAGGACGCAGCCTCGCGGCTGCGTCCATCGTGAGTCCAACCGGGAGAGAGTCGGCGGGACTTACTTGACCTCGAACTCCTGCGGCGTTCCGGCCGCCTTACCATCGACCATGACTTCGGCGCGGTACTTGCCGGCCGGCCAGCCATTGGCATTCTTGAAGGTGATGTTGGTGGTCTCTGCACCGCTGGTGTTCAGGGTCGCGTTCTGCTCACCGGCCACCTGGCCATCCTGGAAGGTCAGCTTGGCGCCAACGGTGACATTGTTGGCCGCGCCATCGGTCTTCACCGAGACGATGACATCGTCCTTCGGCGCGAACAGGGCGGCAGTGGCCACCGACTTGTCAGCAGCGGCAGACTTGCCGACAGTGACGGCGGACACAGCAACGGCCGATGCAGCCATCGGCGGCGGCGCGCCGGTCATCGGAGCGGGCGCTTCGGCCGGCGTGGTTGCCGCCGGAGCCGCGTTGTTGTCTGCGGTTTCTTCCTTCTTCTTGCAGCCCACCAGGGCGACACTGCCCAGCAGCGCGGCCAGCAGGGCATTCTGAAGCGGGGTCGTCTTGATCATTCGGGGTTCCTCCCAGGGATTGTCGGACGGCGATTGGATCGCCGGTATTACTTCGGCGGCAGTTTCAGGGTCTGGCCCGGGAAGATCTTGTCCGGGTCGTCGAGCACGTCGCGGTTGGCTTCGAAGATCTTCTTCCAGGCGTTGGCATCGCCCAGGTGCTGCTTGGCGATCTTCGACAGCGAATCCCCCTTCTGCACGGTGTAGGTGCCACCGCTGGCCACCTCGGCGGTACTGTCCACCGAGGCACTGACGCCGGAAAAGTCCGCCTTGGGGACCTGCTGGGCGGTACTGTCGACGCTGCCACTGACGCCGGAGAAATCGGCTTTCTTCTCGGTACTCATCCACACACTCCCGTCTGTATGACTACATGGCTGGCACGGTGTCATAGAGGTTGTTAAATGGGGATGGTGCCGATGTGAAGCCGCCCCCGGGGTGGCTGAACAATCGAGGCGGAACGCCGCTGCTGGGCTCGCCGGGCATGGCCCGGCGCTACCCGTCACAGTGCGGCCCCACGGTAGCGCCGGGCCATGCCCGGCGACGCTTATTGCCGCAGTTCGCGGTAGGTCGCGGCCGGGGCGGCGATGCCGGGGCTGGCGCGCCACGGGTTGATGTCCAGGCCACCGCGACGGGTATAGCGGGCTTCCACTTCCAGCCACTGCGGCCGGCAGCGCGCGGACACTTCGCTGAAGATGCGCTCGACGCACTGCTCATGGAACTCGGCGTGCTCGCGGTAGCTGACCAGGTAGCGCAGCAGGCCGGCACGATCGATCTGCGGGCCGCGATAGCGCAGGCTGACGGTGGCCCAGTCCGGCTGGCCGGTGACCGGGCAGTTGGACTTCAGCAGGGCCGAGACCAGGGTCTCCTCCACCAGCACGTCGGCGTCGGCCGACAGATAGTCCGCCTGCGGCGGGCCATAGCAGTCGATGTCCACATCAAGGCCATCAATCAACTCGCCCAGCGGCGACTCGCGCAGCGCCGGCAGCCCGAACGTGACCTGGACCGGGGCACCGGCGCAGGCCGACAGATCGGCGACGAGGCGCTCGCGCAGGGCATCGGCACTGTCCAGGCGGGTGCTGTTGAGCGAGTTCAGGTACAGCTTGAACGACTTCGACTCGATCAGCCGCGGCGAGGTGCACGGCACCTGCACGGTGGCGACGGCGACCTGCGGTTTGCCACGCGGGTCGAGCCAGCTCAGCTCGAAGGCGTGCCAGCGGTCGTGGCCGACGAACGGCAGCGCGGCCTCGTCGAGGCCGATCTCGGCGCGGGCGCCGACGCGGGGGATGGGAAACAGCAGGCCGGGATCGTACTGCGACGGGTAACTGACCTCGCGACCGAGGCTGGAATCCTGTGGGGTGTTCATGGTGCTTATTGTATCGCGCGTGGAGCGGGCCTTCGGCCGGGTCGGCCAACGGCGGAGCCCCTCCGTGGTGGGTGGGTTGGTCGCGTACAGCCGGGATTCTGGGGTTGGCCGGGCGGGGAGGCTGGGCAGGGGGCGCTGCAAGTACGTCCATGTAAGCTCGGTCGCCGCATCCATGCGGCTCACGCCCCTGCCCAGCCTCCCCGCCCGGCCTCTGACAGTTTCCTGCGCGCGGCGGCCGCCACGGGAAAGATCAGAAAAATCAAAATCAAAAGCAGGATCAAAAGCCGATCCTTCAGACATTCATGACGTCTGCCATCCACGCGTGGCGTGGATCTACCGTGTCGACCAAGGTCGACACCCACCAGAAGCAGCACAGAACGCTGTTCCGACAGATCGCGGAAATCTGTCGAAGGCGGGGTGGGTCCGGTTGCGGGGGTGTCCGCGGCATGGATGCCGCGGCCAAGCCCCCAGGGATGGGTTTACGGCGTCCCCCGCAACCGGATCCACCCCGCCATCCCACGAATAGCCAGCTTTTGCCGTTGCTCCGGCTGTTGCCGTTGCCTCGGCGGGTGCAGGGCTGCAAGCCCTGCCTGCAACCCTCACCCCGCCGGGGTGCCGGCACCATGCAGATAATCCAGGCTCACCTGCAGCAGCGCACGGAATCCGACATCCAGCGCCTTCTCATCCAGCAGGAACTTCGGCGAATGATTGGCCGGCGCCGTCGCCGGATCGATGCCCACGCTGGTCGAGCCGACGAAGAAGAACATGCCCGGCACCTCCTTCGCGTACAGCGAGAAATCCTCCGCGCCCATCTGCAGCGGCGGCTCGTACACGTTGTCCTTGCCCACCACTGCCTGCAGGCTCGGCAGCATCTTCGCGGTCAGCGCCGGGTCGTTTACCGTGGCCGGGTTGCCCTCCGATTCGTAGATGTCGGTGACTGCCTTGGCGCCGTGCGCGGCCGCGGTGTGATCGGCCACATTGCGCAGGTCGGCGAAGATCTGCTGGCGCATGCCCTCGTCGAAGGTGCGGATGGTGCCGACCATCTCCACTTCATCGGGAATGATGTTGTAGCGGATGCCACCGTTGATCGCGCCGAAGGTCAGCACCGCTGGCTGCTTGGAGAGGTTGGCACGGCGGCTGACGATGGTTTGTGCGGTGCCGATCAGATCGGCAGTGGCCACAATCGGGTCAACGCCGTTCCACGGTGCCGAGCCATGTGTCTGCCGGCCGATCACCTTGATGCCGAAACGATCGGACGCGGCCATCAACGGGCCTCCGCGCACGGCGATCTGCCCCGCTTGCACACTGGAAAACACATGCAGCCCGAACACCGCCTCGGGCTTGAAGTCGGCAAACAGGCCTTCCTTCAGCATCAGCGCAGCACCGCCCTCCTCCGGCGGCGGCGCGCCTTCCTCGGACGGCTGGAAGATCAGCATCACCTGGCCGGGCAGGTCCTTCTTCATCGCCACCAGCGCTTCGGCCACGCCCAGCAGGGTCGCGGTGTGCGCATCATGGCCACAGGCGTGCATCACGCCTACGGTCTGCCCGCGGTACTGCGCGGTGGCCTTGGAGGCGAACGGCAGGCCGGTCTGCTCGGTCACCGGCAGGGCATCCATGTCCGCGCGCAGGGCGATCTTCGGGCCCGGCTTGCCGCCTTCGATGATCGCCACCACGCCATGATGGGCAATGCCGGTCTTCGGCTTCAGTCCCATCGCGCGCAGGCGCTTGGCGACCTCGGCGGAGGTCCGCTCCTCGCGGTTGGACAGTTCCGGGTGCTGATGGAAATCGCGTCGCCATTCAACCACCTTGGCCTGCAGGCGCTGCGCGGCGGCGGTCACTTCCGGGCGCTGGGCGTCCTCGGCATGGGCAAGGGCCGGCAGGGCCAGCAGCAGGGCGGACAGCAGCAACGAACGGCGCATCTCGATCTCCACGGAAGGGGTCTGCACCTGAATGTAGGGCAACCTCGTCGCCACGGGAACCTCCACCGTCGCCCACCGGTCTGAGCGCCCGTCCCATCCGTCATGCAGGAAACCCGGTGGGCCACAGGTATGCTTTGCGCATTGCCACCCGGGGTGCCACCCCGTCCAGCCCTCTTGGAGTCTTGAATGTCACGTGTTTGGAAGATCGTGCTGCTGGTCGTGGCGGTACTGGTGCTGGCCGTGGTTGGCCTGCGCGTACTCGGTGGCGGCAAGGACAAGGCCGCTGGGCAGGAAGCCGGTGCCCGCCAGGGCGGTGAGGATCCCGATGCCGGCCCGGTGCCGGTGACCGTGATCGATGCCGCACGCCAGGACGTGCCGGTGTATGCCAGCGCGCTGGGCACGGTAACCGCGATGAACACCGTGACCGTCAGCCCGCAGGTGGGCGGCCAGCTGATGAGCCTCAATTTCCGCGAAGGCCAGGAAGTGAAGAAGGGCGACGTGCTGGCGGTGATCGACCCGCGCACCGCCCAGGCCAGCTATGACCAGGCCGTCGCCTCCAAGCGCCAGAACGAGGCCCTGCTGGCCACCGCGCGCTCGAACTACCAGCGCTCGAACGCGCCGGAGTACCGCCAGTTCGTGGCCAAGACCGATCTGGATACACAACGAAACCAGGTGGCACAGTACGAAAGCGCAGTCGCCGCCAATGAAGCGAGCATGCGCTCGGCGCAGGTGCAGCTGCAGTACACCAAGGTCACCGCCCCGATCACCGGCATCGCCGGCATCCGCGCGGTCGACGCCGGCAATGTGGTCAACGCCGGCACCGCACTGGTCACCCTGACCCAGATCCATCCGATCCACGTGCTGTTCAACCTGCCCGAGCGCCAGCTCGGCGACGTGCGCCAGGCGCAGGCCGCCGGCAGCGTGCCGGTTGCAGCACTGGACCGCGCCGATTCGCACGTGCTCAGCGGCGACGGCAAGCTGGACGTGGTCGACAACCTGATCAGTGCCGACAGCGGCACCTTCAAGGCGCGCGCGGTGTTCGACAACACCGACAACGGCCTGTGGCCGGGCCAGTTCGTCAATGTGCGCATGCAGTTGCGCACCATCGGCGGCGGCGTGGTGATCCCCACCCAGGCGGTGCTGCGTGGCCCCGATGGCGAGTACGTCTACGTTGTGCAGGGCGACAACACGGTGAAGATGCAGACCGTGCGCAGCGGCGTGGAAGTGGGCGACAGCCAGGTGCAGATCGCCGAAGGCCTGAAGGGCGGCGAGCGCGTGGTCAGCGAAGGCCAGTTCCGCCTGAAGCCGGGCAGCAAGGTGACCGCGCTGAAACCGGGCGAGACGCCGGCCGCGCCGACCGAGGCCGAACTGAAGGCCGCCGAACAGAAAAGTGGCGGCAGCGGCCGTCGTGGTGGTGGTCCGCGCTGAGCGCAGGCCACCCTTTCCCTTCGCGCCGGCATCGATGCCGGCGCTGCCATTGAAGCGCCAGCAAGGATCAGTCCGTGGGCTTTTCGACGATCTTCATCCGCCGTCCCATCGCGACCTCGCTGTTGATGGCAGGTCTGTTGCTGCTGGGTATTCTTGGTTACCGCAAGCTGCCGGTGTCGGCGCTGCCGGAAATCGATGCGCCCAGCCTGGTGGTGACGACCCAGTACCCGGGTGCCAACGCCACCACCATGGCCTCGCTGGTGACCACGCCGCTGGAGCGCCAGTTCGGGCAGATCTCCGGCCTGGAACTGATGACCTCCGATTCCTCGGCGGGGTTGTCGACGATCATCCTGCAGTTCTCGATGGACCGCGACATCGACATCGCCGCACAGGACGTGCAGGCCGCAATCCGCCAGGCCACCCTGCCCTCGTCGCTGCCGTACCAGCCGGTCTACAACCGGGTGAACCCGGCCGACGCGGCCATCGTCACCCTCAAGCTGACCTCCGATACGCGGCCGCTGCGCGACGTCAACAACTACGCCGACTCGATCCTCGCCCAGCGCCTGTCGCAGGTGCAGGGCGTGGGCCTGGTGTCGATCGCCGGCAACGTGCGTCCGGCCGTGCGCATCCAGGTCAATCCGGCGCAGCTGTCGAACATGGGCCTGACCCTGGAAGAGCTGCGCAGCGCGCTCACCCAGGCCAACGTCAATGCGCCGAAGGGCTCGCTGAACGGCAAGACCCAGTCCTACAGCATCGGCACCAACGACCAGCTGGCCAGCGCCGCCGAGTACCGCGACACCATCATCAGCTACAAGAACGGCCGCCCGGTGCGGCTGTCCGACGTGGCCGAAGTGATCGATGGCGTGGAGAACGACCAGCTCGCCGCATGGGCCGATGGCAAGCCGGCGGTGCTGCTGGAAGTGCGCCGCCAGCCGGGCGCCAACATCGTGCAGACCGTCGAGCGCATCCGCGCGCTGCTGCCGCAGCTGCAGGGCGTACTGCCAGCCGACGTACACCTGGAAGTGTTCTCCGACCGTACCGAAACCATCCGTGCGTCGGTGCATGAAGTGCAGTTCACCCTGATCCTGACCATCGGCCTGGTGGTGGCGGTGATCTTCGTGTTCCTGCGCCGGTTCTGGGCCACGATCATTCCCTCGGTTGCGGTGCCGTTGTCGCTGGCCGGCACCTTCGCAGTGATGGCCTTTACCGGCATGTCGCTGGACAACCTTTCGCTGATGGCGCTGGTGGTGGCCACCGGCTTCGTGGTCGACGATGCGATCGTGATGATCGAGAACATCGTGCGCTACATCGAACAAGGCAAGAGCGGCAAGGAAGCAGCGGAGATCGGTGCACGGCAGATCGGCTTCACCGTGCTGTCGCTGACAGTTTCGCTGGTGGCGGTGTTCCTGCCGCTGCTGCTGATGCCCGGCGTCACCGGCCGCCTGTTCCACGAGTTCGCCTGGGTGCTGAGCATCGCGGTGGTGCTGTCGATGCTGATCTCGCTGACGCTCACCCCGATGATGTGCGCCTACCTGCTCAAGCCCGATGCGCTGCCCGAGGGCGAGGACGCGCACGAGCGTGCCGCCGCGGCCGGCAAGCAGAACCTGTGGACGCGCACCGTCGGCCTGTACGAGCGCAGCCTGGACTGGGTGCTGGAACACCAGCCCCTCACCCTGGCCGTGGCCGCGGCCGCGCTGGTACTGACCGTGCTGCTGTACGTGCTGATTCCCAAGGGACTGCTGCCCGAACAGGACACCGGCCTGATCACCGCCGTGGTCCAGGCCGACCAGAACATCGCGTTCCCGCAGATGGAGCAGCGCACCAAACAGGTGGCCGAAGCGCTGCGCAAGGACCCGGACGTGACCGGCGTGTCGGCCTTCATCGGCGCCGGCAGCATGAATCCCACGCTCAACCAGGGCCAGTTGTCGATCGTGCTGAAAGAGCGCGGCGAGCGCGATGGACTGGATGAGATCCTGCCGCGCCTGCAGAAATCCGTCGCCGGCATTCCCGGCGTGGCGCTGTACCTGAAGCCGGTGCAGGACGTGACCCTGGATACCCGCGTGGCCGCCACCGAGTACCAGTACTCGCTGTCGGACGTGGACAGCGCGGAGGTGGCCCTGCAGGCCAACCGCCTGACCCAGGCGCTGCGCCAGCGCCCGGAACTGGCCGACGTCGACAACAACCTGTCCAACCAGGGCCGCGCACTGGAACTGAACATCGACCGCGACAAGGCCAGCGTGCTGGGCGTGCCGATGCAGACCATCGACGACACGCTCTACGATGCGTTCGGCCAGCGCCAGATCTCGACCATCTTCACCGAGCTCAACCAGTACCGGGTGGTGCTGGAAGTGGCGCCGCAGTTCCGCACCAGCACCGCGCTGATGGAACAGCTGGCGGTCGCCTCCAATGGCGCCGGCGCACTGACCGGCACCAACGCGACCAGCTTCGGCCAGGTCACTTCCTCCAACTCGTCCACCGCCACCGGTATCGGTGCGCAGAACACCGGCATCACCGTCGGTGCGGGCAGCATCATCCCGTTGTCGGCGCTGGCCGAGGCCAAGGTATCCAGCGCGCCGCTGCTGGTCAGCCACCAGCAGCAGCTGCCTGCGGTGACGGTGTCGTTCAACGTCGCCCCGGGCTATTCGCTGTCCGATGCGGTCAAGGCCATCGAAGAGACCAAGGCCAGCCTAGACATGCCGGCGCACGTGCATGCGCAGTTCATCGGCAAGGCCGCCGAATTCACCGGCAGCCAGACCGACGTGGTGTGGCTGCTGCTGGCCTCGCTGGTGGTAATCTACATCGTGCTGGGCGTGCTGTATGAGAGCTACATCCACCCGATCACGATCATTTCGACCCTGCCGCCGGCCGGCGTCGGTGCGCTGCTGGCACTGATGGTCTGTGGCCTGAGCCTGTCGGTGGACGGCATCGTCGGCATCGTGCTGCTGATCGGCATCGTCAAGAAGAACGGCATCATGATGGTCGACTTCGCCATCGAGGCGCGGCGCACCGGCGCCAACGCGCGCGAGGCCATACGCCGCGCCTGCCTGCTGCGCTTCCGCCCGATCATGATGACCACTGCGGCGGCCATGCTCGGTGCGTTGCCGCTGGCGCTGGGCACCGGCATCGGCTCGGAACTGCGTCGCCCACTGGGCATCGCCATCGTCGGCGGCCTGCTGCTGTCGCAGCTGGTGACGCTGTACACCACGCCGGTGATCTACCTGTACATGGAACGCTTCTCGGAATGGCTTGCACGTCGCCGTGAACAGCGCGCGCTGCGCGATGGCACGCTGCAGGAGCCGCAGGCATGACCCTGGCCCCGCACCTCCGGGGGGCTGCACGATGAACCTGTCCGGCCCCTTCATCCGCCGTCCGATCGGCACCGCGCTGCTGGCCATCGGCTTGTTCATGGTCGGCGTGATCTGTTACCTGCGGCTCGGCGTGTCGGCACTGCCGAACATCGAGATCCCGGTGATCTTCGTGCACGCCAGCCAGTCCGGTGCGGACGCAGCGACCATGGCCTCCACGGTGACCGCGCCGCTGGAGCGCCACCTCGGCCAGCTGCCGGGCATCGACCGCATGCGCTCGTCGAGTTCGGAGGGCAGCTCGCTGGTGTTCATGATCTTCCAGAGCGACCGCGACATCGATTCGGCCGCGCTGGACGTACAGACGGCGATCAATTCGGCGCAGGCCGACCTGCCCTCGGGCATGGGCTCGCCGATGTACCAGAAGGCAAACCCGAACGACGACCCGGTGATCGCCATCGCGCTGACGTCGCAGACGCAGTCCGCCGATGAGCTGTACAACGTCGCCGACTCGCTGCTGGCCCAGCGCATCCGCCAGATCGGTGGTGTCGCCTCGGTCGACATCGCCGGTGCTTCAACGCCGGCGGTGCGCGTGGACGTCAACCTGCGCCTGATGAACGCGCTGGGACTGACCGCCGACGACCTGCGCAATGCCGTGCGCGCGGCCAACGTGACCTCGCCCACCGGCTTCCTCAGCGATGGCAACACCACCACCGCGATCATCGCCAACGATTCGGTCGCACGCGCCGCCGATTTCGCCGACCTGGTGGTCAAGACCCAGGGCGATGGCCGGGTGATCCGCCTGAAGGACATCGCCAACGTCTACGACGGCCAGCAGGATGCCTACCAGGCCGCGTGGTTCGACCACAAACCGGCCGTGGTGATGTATGTGTTCACCCGTGCCGGCGCCAACATCGTCGAGACCGTGGACCGGGTGAAAGCGCAGATTCCCGCGTTGCGCGATTACCTGCAGCCGGGCACCACGATGACGCCCTACTTCGACCGCACCCCGACCATCCGGTCGTCGCTGCATGAAGTGCAGATCACCCTGCTGATCAGCCTGGCGATGGTGGTGCTGACCATGGCGCTGTTCCTGCGCCGGTTGGCGCCGACGTTGATTGCCGCAGTCACCGTGCCGCTGTCGCTGGCCGGTGCCGCGCTGGTGATGTACGTGATGGGCTTCACCCTGAACAACCTGAGCCTGCTGGCGCTGGTGATCGCGATCGGCTTCGTGGTCGACGATGCGATCGTGGTGATCGAGAACATCATGCGCCACCTCGACGAGGGCATGCCGCGGATGCAGGCGGCCTTCGCCGGTGCGCGCGAAATCGGCTTCACCATCGTCTCGATCACCGCCTCACTGGTGGCGGTGTTCATCCCGTTGCTGTTCGCCAGCGGCATGATGGGCGCGTTCTTCCGCGAGTTCACCGTGACCCTGGTGGCGGCGATCGTGGTGTCGATGATCGTTTCGCTGACGCTGACCCCGGCGCTGTGCAGCCGCTTCCTCAGCGCACACGACCACAAGGCGGCACCGTCGCGCTTCGGCCGCTGGCTTGATGCCGGTCACGAGCGGATGCTGCGCATCTACACCGTGTTCCTTGATTTCTCGCTGCGCCATGCGCTGCTGCTGTCGTTGACGCCGTTGATCCTGATCGGCGTCACCATCTTCCTGTTCGGTGCGGTGAAGAAGGGGGCGTTCCCGCCGCAGGACACCGGCCTGATCTGGGGCCGCGCCAACTCCGGTGCGACGGTGTCCTTCGAGGACATGGTCAGCCGCCAGCGCCGCATCACCGACATGCTGATGGCCGACCCGGCGGTGAAGACCGTGGGCGTACGCCTGGGCAGTGGCCGCCAGGGCTCCAGCGCACAGTTCAACGTCGAACTGAAGTCGCGCAAGGAAGGCCGCCGTGAAACCACCGCACACGCACTGGCACGGCTGAGTGCGAAGGCCGACCGCTACCCGGACCTGCAGCTGCGCCTGCGCGCGATCCAGGACCTGCCCAGCAATGATGGCGGTGGCAACAGCCAGGGCGCGCAGTACCGCGTCTCGCTGCAGGGCAACGATCTGGCCGCGCTGCAGGAATGGCTGCCCAAGCTGCAGGCGGCATTGAAGAAGAACCCGAAGCTGCGTGATGTCGGCACCGACGTCGACAACGCCGGCCTGCGCCAGAACATCGAGATCGACCGCGCCAAGGCCGCGCGCCTGGGCATCTCGGTCGGCGCCATCGATGGTGCGCTGTACGGCGCCTTCGGCCAGCGCCAGATCTCCACCATCTACTCGGACATCAACCAGTACAGCGTGGTGGTCAACGCGCTGCCGTCGCAGACCGCCACGCCCGCGGCACTGGACGAGGTGCATGTGCGCGCGCGCAACGGCGAGATGGTGCCGATCACCGCGGTGGCCAGACAGGCGCCGGGCCTGGCGCCCTCGCAGATCACCCATGAAAACCAGTACACGACGATGGACCTGAGTTACAACCTCGCCCCCGGCGTCAGCATGGGCGAGGCCAAGGCCATCATCGACAGCACCGTGGCCGGCATGCGCATGCCCGGCGACATCCGCCTGGCCGACGACGCGGGCTTCGGCTTCAATTCCGACCCCAGCGACATGCTGATCCTGGTACTGGCGGCGATCCTCACCGTCTATCTGGTACTGGGCATTCTCTACGAAAGCCTGATCCACCCGGTGACGATCCTGTCCACCCTGCCGGCGGCAGGTGTGGGTGCGTTGCTGGCGTTGTTCGGCACCAACACCGAACTGTCGGTGATCTCGATGATCGCGCTGGTGCTGCTGATCGGCATCGTCAAGAAGAACGCGATCATGATGATCGACTTCGCCCTGGTGGCGCAGCGCGAACATGGGCTGACCCCGCGCGAGGCGGCACGTGAAGCCAGCATCGTGCGTTTCCGCCCGATCATGATGACCACCATGGTGGCGATCCTGGCGGCGGTGCCGCTGGCGATCGGGCTGGGCGAAGGGTCGGAACTGCGTCGCCCGCTGGGCATCGCGATGATCGGCGGTTTGCTGTTCTCGCAGAGCTTGACCCTGCTCAGCACGCCGGCGCTGTACGTGATCTTCTCGTGCCTGGCCGAGCGCTGGAAGGCGCGGCGTGCACGCAGGCGTGAGGCAAAGCTGCTGAGGCGCGCGCAGCGGGCGTAGCAAGACCCATCCACGCATGGCGTGGATCTACTGGGTGCGGACCGTTGGTCCGCACCCCGATGACATTTGACGCGCCGTAACGAAAAGAGAACAATTCTCATCCAGCCATGGTCCTGCGCCCCGTTGCGGCGCCCCGCTGCCGTTGCCGGCACGCCTGCGTGATCCCAGCCACCGACCTTTCCCCCTGCATGGGCGGATGGCCCGTGGCCGCCCGCCGAGGATCTCCATCGATGTTGCCGATTCGCTCCCCCCGCCTGGCCGTGCTGGCCGTCGCGCTGTCCGCCGCCTGCACGGCACACGCCGAAGCCCCCGCCGACACCCGTAGTGCCACCGATCTGGACGCGGTCAAGGTCATCGCCGAGCGTACCCACACCGAGGCCGGTGCCCTCGGCGATCGCGCCCTGCGTGATACCCCGTTTGCGATCACCGCGGTCGGCCGCGAGCAGATCGAACAGCGCCAGGTCGTGTCGCTGGGCGAAGCCTTCCTGCTCGACCCCTCGGTCACCACGCAGGTAAGTGCCTATGCCAGCGGCTGGAGCTCGCCGATCCGCAACCGCGGCATCGACCTGAACTTCGACAGCTACCGGGTCAACGGCCTGCAGGTCTCGTCCTGGGGTACCGAATGGCCGCTGGAGGTGATGGAACAGGTCGACCTGCTGAAGGGCCCCGGCGGGTTCCTGTACGGCTTCGGCGCACCGGGCGGCATCGTCGACTACATCACCAAGAAGCCGACCGAGGTACCGACCTTCTCCGCCCAGCTCGGCTGGCGTGAGCAGGGCATCGTCAGCGGCGGCATCGACGTCGGCGGCCGCTTCGGCAACGAGCAGATGTTCGGCTACCGCTTCAACGCCTTCCAGGAAAAGGGTGAAACCTTCAACGGCGGCCATGTCGATCGCAAGGTCGGCGCGCTGTCGCTGGACGCGCGCCTGAGTGATGCGCTCACCTGGACCTTCGACGGCGTGTTCCAGTCGCGCGACCTGCGCGAGGAATCACCGCAGTACTACTTCCGTGGCCTGACCTCACTGCCGCGGCCGATCGCCGGCGATGTCGACAACAGCGTGCCCGGCACCTACTACGACACCCGTTCCAGCCTGCTGTCCACGGCACTGGACTGGCAGATCAAGAGCGACTGGAAGGCCAGCCTGAGCTATGGCGTCACCACCTCGTGGAACGACGTCAACAAGATCTTCGCCTACATCGACGACCTCAACGGCGACTACGCCGTCAACGTCTACGAACTCGGCGGCAAGAGCGAGTGGAAGCTGGCGCAGGCCCTGGTGCAGGGCAGCTTCGACACCGGGCCGCTGCAGCACCGGCTGGTGGCCGGGGTCAGCCACCAGACCGGGCTGGGCTGGGACCGTCCTTACGAGTTCAGCCTGATCGGCCGCGCCAATCTGTACCAGCGCCATGACGTCCGCCACGACGCGGTGGGTTCACGGGTGATGACCCGCGGTGATGAGACCGTGCAGCAGGCGGTGTTCGTCAGCGATACCGTCGAGCTCGGCCATGGCTGGTCGGTGCTGGCCGGTTGGCGCTACAACGATTTTGAGACCAAGGGCGCGTACCACACCTATCCGGTCACCCCGACCTATGCGGTGATGTTCAAGCCCAGCGAGGCCGTCACCCTGTATGCCAGCTACATCGAGTCGCTGGAAGCCGGCGGCCGCGTCGGCAACAGCTACGTCAACGCCGGCGATGTGCTCGATCCCACCATCAGCAAGCAGTACGAGATCGGCGCCAAGGTTGAAGCAGATCGCTGGAACGCAAACGTCGCTGCGTTCCGCCTGGAGCGCGGCGCCAACATCGATCAGCTGACCGATGCAGGCAAGCGCCTGGTGCAGGATGGCATCACCCTGTACGAAGGCATCGAGGCCAGCGCCGACCTGCACCTGAGCGATGCGCTGACCGTCGGCGGTGGCGTGACCTGGCTGGACCCGACCTACGACAAACTGTCACCGGGCAGCGCGGCGCAGGAAGGCAACCGCACCGCCGGTGCTGCACGCTGGAGCGGCGTGCTGCATGCCACCTACCAGCTGCCGTGGGTGGATGGGCTGGAGACCTATGCCGCCGTGCGCTATTACGGCGATGTCTGGTACGACGCCGACAACACCCTGAAGCTACCTGACTACACTCTCGTCAACGCTGGCATCGGCTACCGCCTGCTGGCCTCCGGCCACCCGGTGACCCTGCGTGCCAGCGTGGAGAACCTGGCCAACCGCAGGTACTGGTCGAATGCGGGCGTCGGCCTGCCGCGCACCTTCGCGCTGAGCGTGCGGTTCGACATGTAAGCGACCGGCAAACGGTAGTGCCGGCCGCTGTCCGGCACTACCGGGGTATCGAGCGGAAAATCATCCACGCATGGCGTGGATCTACCATTTCACGCGCGGCCCGCAATAATGGGGCTCGATCCTTCCGCCGAGCCTGCATGTCCGCACGCGAATCCCGCCTCAGCCGCCTGTGGGCCCACGAGAAGGCCAGCTATGGCCTGCGGGTGTTCATTGCCCTGACCGCGGCCCTGGCCGTGTGCTGGCACCTGGATGCGCTGACCGCGCTGCCCGGCGTGTTCCTCGGCATCATCGCCAGCGCGATTGCCGAGACCGATGACAACTGGTGGGGCCGGACCAAGGCCGTGCTGCTGTCGCTGCTGTGCTTCTGCCTGGCGGCGGCCTCGGTGATCTGGCTGTTCCCCTTGCCGTGGATCTTCATCACGGCCCTGGCGCTGTCCACGTTCGGCCTGACACTGCTCGGCGCACTCGGCGAGCGCTACGCGTCCATCGCCCAGGCCACCGTCACCCTGGCCATCTACACCATGATCGGCCTGGAACAGCATGGTGCCCACGACCTGCACAGTGCGCTGGACGCGGTCAGCCACCTGCTGGCGGGTGCGGTCTGGTACGGGCTGCTGTCGATTCTGTGGACCACGTTGTTCGCCAACCGACCGGTGCGCGAGCGCGTGGCCCGCCTGTACGTGGAACTGGGCCGTTACCTGCAGCTCAAGGCCGCCCTGTTCGAACCCGTGCGCGAGGCGGACCTGCAGCGCCGCCAGCTCGACCTGGCCGAACAGAACCGCCGCGTGGTCGGCGCGCTGAACGAGGCGAAGACGGCGATCCTGGCGCGTTTTGGCCGCTCCGGCCGGCCCGGCGTCAACTCCGGCCTGTACCTGCGCCTGTATTACATGGCACAGGATTTCCATGAGCGCGCCAGCTCCTCCCACTATCCGTACGGCGCGCTGGTCGATGCGTTCTTCCACAGCGACGTGCTGTACCGCTGCCAGCGCCTGCTCGACCTGCAGGGCCAGGCCTGTGCACGGCTGGGCGAAGCGATCCGGCTGCGCCGCCCGTTCGTCTACGGCGAGAGCAACCAGCAGGCCGGGCGCGATCTGGCCGATGCGCTGGCCTACCTGCGCGACCAGCAACGTCCGCAATGGCAGCGCCTGCTCGGCTCGCTGGACCTGCTGGTACACAATCTGCGCAGCATCGAGCGCCGCCTGCTCGATGCCGAACGTTCCGAAGCCAGCCTGGACAACGTCGACACCCGCCTGCGCGACAGCAACCCGCACACGCTGCGCGAAATGGGTGTGCGCCTGCGCCAGCAGCTCACCCCCGGCTCGGTGTTGTTCCGCCATGGCTTGCGCATGGCGCTGGCGCTGATCGCCGGTTTCGTTGCCATCCATCTGTTCAATGCACAGAACGGCTCGTGGGTGCTGCTGACCATCGTGTTCGTGTGCCGGCCCAGCTTCGGCGCCACCCGCCAGCGCCTGGCCCAGCGCATCGTCGGTACGCTGGCCGGGCTGGTGCTGACCTGGGCGCTGCTGCAGCTGTTCCCCCGGCTGGAGATCCAGCTGCTGATCGCACTGCTGTCGGCGTTGCTGTTCTTCTTCACCCGTTCCGACCGCTATCTGGTCGCTTCAGCGGCCATCACGGTGATGGCGCTGACCTGCTTCAACCTGATCGGCGACGGCTTCGTGCTGATCGTGCCGCGCATGGTCGATACGATCCTCGGCTGCGCGATTGCCGCAGCGGCCGCGTTCCTGATCCTGCCGGACTGGCAGGGTAGACAGCTGCACCGCGTGCTGGCGCGGGTGCTGGATACCGCCGCGCGTTATCTGGAATCGGTGCTGGGCCAGTACCGCAGCGGCATGCGCGACGATCTGGCCTACCGCATCGCCCGCCGCGACATGCACAACGCCGATGCCGCACTGTCCACCGCACTGTCGAACATGCTGCGCGAACCGGGCCACGTGCGCCGCAACCTCGATTCGGGTTTCCATTTCCTGGCGTTGTCCAACACCCTGCTCGGGCACCTGTCGGCACTGGGTGCGCACCGCGACCAGGTCGACAGCTACGCGGGCGATCCACTCGCGCTGGCCGCCGGCGAGCGGGTGCGCAAAGCGCTGCAGCAGCTGGCGTCGGCATTGACTGCGCAGCAGCCGGTGTCGGAAGAAGACAACGATGCCGATCGTGCGGTGGCGGCGGAACTGGAGGAGCTTGATGAGACGATGCCGCCGAAACTGCAGCTGATCCGTACGCAGATGGCGCTGGTGCTGCGGATGCTGCCGAAGGTGAGAGCGGCGGCGAATGGTGCGGTGAGTGGTTTGACCTGACGGCATCCACGCATGGCGTGGATCTACTGGGGCGGGTGTCGGCCGTGCAACATCGTGTTGCGTCCACGGGGGCATTCCGATCACGCCCGGGCGCCGATACTGCCGTGTCGCCCACGCAGGATCTCCCCCATGAAGATCGAACTCAACGACCGCACCGCGCTGGTCACTGCCTCCACCGCCGGCATCGGCCAGGCCATCGCACAGGGGCTGGCTGCCGCCGGTGCCCGGGTCATCCTCAACGGCCGCAGTGCCGACAGCGTGGAACGTGCGCGCCAACGCCTGCTGGCTGCCATCCCCAGGGCCAATGTGCTGGGCGTGGCCGCCGACCTGTCCGACGCCAGCGGCGTCGACACCCTGCTGGCCGGCCTGCCGGGGAAGGTCGACATCCTGGTCAACAATGCCGGCATCTTCGACCCGCAGGATTTCTTCGAGACCGACGATGCCACCTGGGAGCAGTACTGGCAGACCAACGTCATGTCCGGCGTGCGCCTGTCGCGCGCCCTGCTGCCGGCGATGGTCGACGCCGGCTGGGGCCGCGTGCTGTTCATCTCCTCCGAATCGGCACGCAACATTCCGGCCGACATGATCCATTACGGCGTCAGCAAGACCGCGCAGCTGTCGCTGTCGCGCGGCCTGGCCAAGCGCGTGGCCGGCAGCGGCGTCACCGTCAATGCGGTGCTGCCCGGCCCGACGTTGTCCGACGGCTTCGCAACGATGTTCGAAGAAGAACGCGCGCGTAGCGGCAAACCGCTGGAACAGATCGGCCGTGAGTTCGTGATGGCCCATCGTCCCGCGTCGGTGATCCAGCGCGCGGCCACGGTCGAGGAAGTGGCCAACATGGTGGTCTACCTCGCCTCGCCGCAGGCGTCGGCCACCTCCGGCGCAGCGTTGCGGGTCGATGGCGGCGTGGTCGACGATATCGTCTGAGGTTCTCAGGTATGCGCACCAACGGTCCGCACCCACCGTCCGCACCCACCCAGGGGGCTGAGTAGATCCACGCCATGCGTGGATGCATGCCGCCACGGTCCCGACAGACGGGCAGGAATGCTAGGCTGCGCCGGTCCAAGGAGGTTCCATGTCCGGTCACAACCAGTTCGCCCTGCTGCGCCAGCGCCGTTTCCTGCCGTTCTTCATCGTGCAGGGGCTGGGTGCCTTCAACGACAACGTGTACCGACAGGCGATCATCGGCCTGCTGTTCTACCTCGGCGTGGCCGAGAGCGAGCGCACGCTCTACACCAACCTGGCGCCGGCGCTGTTCATCCTGCCCTACTTCCTGTTCTCCGCCCTGGCCGGGCAGATCGCAGAAAAGCTGGAGAAATCGCGACTGATCGTGATCACCACCACCATGGAGATCGTGATCATGACGCTGGCGGCGGTGGGCTTTCTCACCGAGAGCCTGCCGGTGCTGCTGGTGGCCTTGTTCTGCACGGGTCTGCAATCCACCCTGTTCGGCCCGGTGAAGTACTCGGTGCTGCCCTCGGTACTGCGGCCGGAAGAACTGACCGGTGGCAATGGCCTGGTCGAGATGGGCACGTCGATGTCGATCCTGACCGGCATGATCGTCGGCGGCCTGGTGTTCACCCTGGCCGGCACCCATGGCCCGATCGTGGCCGCCACGGCGGTCATCGCGCTGGCGATCTGCGGCAACCTCGCCGCGCGCATGATCCCCAAGGTCGATGCCGGCGCGCCGGATCTGAAGATCAACTGGAACCCGATTCCCGAATCGCTGGCCGTGCTGCGCATGGCCAGGAAACAGAAATCGGTACGCAACGCCATCCTCGGCGTGTCCTGGTTCTGGTTCGTCGGCACCATCCTCACCGCGCAGCTGCCGTCCTATGCGGTCACCAACCTCGGTGGCGAGCCCACCCTGTACATCTTCGCGCTGGCCCTGTTCTCGGTCGGCACCGGTGTCGGTTCACTGCTGTGCGAAAAGCTGTCGGCACGCACCGTGGAGATCGGCCTGGTGCCATTGGGCGCGTTCGGCATGACCGCGTTCCTGCTCGACCTGTACTTCGCACGCGCCGGTGAAGCCACCGCCCAGGGCCTGTCGGTCACACAGTTCGTGCACCAGGCCGGCAGCATCCGCATCATCGTCGACCTGCTCGGCATCGGCCTGTTCACCGGTTTCTTCGTGGTGCCGCTGTTTGCGTTGATCCAGAGCCGCACGCCGAAATCGGAGATGTCGCGCGTGTTCGCCGCGCTGAACATCCAGAACTCCGGCTTCATCGTCGCTGCGGCGGTACTCGGCCTGCTCACCCAGCGCCTGCTCGGCTGGACCATCCCGCAGCTGTTCCTGGCACTGGCGATCGCCAACGCGGTGGTAGCGATCTACATCTTCACCATCGTCCCCGAATTCCTGATGCGTTTCCTCAGCTGGGTGATGGTGCGCACGCTGTATCGCCTGCGCCCGCATGGCATCGAGGACAATGTGCCCGATGAAGGCGCCGCGCTGCTGGTCTGCAACCATGTCAGCTACATGGATGCACTGATCCTGTCGGCGACGATTCCGCGCCCGGTGCGCTTCGTCATGTACTACAAGATCTTCAACATCCCGGTGATGCGCTGGATCTTCCGCACCGCCAAGGCGATCCCGATCGCCGGTGCGCGCGAAGACCCGGCGCTGATGCAGCGTGCGTTCGATGAAGTCGATGCCGCACTCGCCGAGGGCGAACTGGTGTGCATCTTCCCGGAAGGCGCGCTGACCCGCGACGGCACGATGGCACCGTTCAAATCCGGCGTGGAGAAGATCCTCGAACGCCGCCCGGTTCCGGTGGTGCCGATGGCCCTGCGCGGCATGTGGTCGAGCATGTGGAGCCGCCGCGATACCCGGCTGGGCCGCATGCGCGTGCCGCGCCGGTTCCGGGCGACCGTAGAGGTGGTCGCGGCACCGGCAGTGGATGGCCAGTCCACCGATGCCGCCGCCCTGGAGGCCCAGGTCCGTACCCTGCGCGGCGATCTCGCCTGAGGGGCCGATCACGCCGCAGCGTGCCCTGAAAGCCGGCGCCAAGCGCCGGCTTTTTCTTGTCCCGTCAAGCGTCAAAGGCGACGGGATCTGGCTGTAACCGCATACATGCGTCGCAGGTTGCGGTAGATTACGCACCCACAGGGGGGAGGTTCGGCCTGTCTACGACACGCCGACCGCCAAGGAATGGAGTCTTGCTTTGAATCAACCGCCACCGCTCAGCCGTCCGGTCTACATCCCCAACCATCTGGTCTGGGCGATCCTGACGACGCTGTTCTGCTGCCTGCCGTTGGGCGTGGTGTCGATCGTGTATGCCGCCCAGGTCGATGGTCGCCGCGCGGCCGGTGACCTGCCGGGGGCATACAGCGCGTCGCGCAAGGCGGGCTGGTGGGCGGTGGCTTCGGCCGCGGCCCTGCCGGTCCTGTTGCTGTTGTGGTTCGGGCTGTTCGGCGGCTTGGCCGTGCTGGGCACTCTATCCGACCTTTGATTCACCACCACCACCCATCGAGGAGCTTGAACCATGAACACCAGTACCCCGCAGGTCCCCAACAATCTGGTCTGGGCCATCCTGTCCACCCTGTTCTGCTGCCTGCCGGCCGGCATCGTGTCGATCGTCTACGCCGCACAGGTCAACGGCAAGCTGGCTGCCGGCGACGTCGCCGGTGCCCGTGAATCGGCCGACAAGGCCAAGAAGTGGGCCATCTGGTCGGCCATCGCCGCCGTCGTCGTCATGGTGCTGTACGTCATCGTGATCATGGCCGTTGGCGGCCTGGGCGCCCTGAGCGGCGGCAACGGCAGCTACTGATGCCCGCGACGGGGTCCGGCCACGCGCCGGATCCCGCTCCTGCATGTCCGCACTTCCCGCGCGTTCCCGTCTTGCCCGCTGGGCTCCGCTGCTGGCTGCTTCCGGCTTGGCCGCGGGTGCAGCCGTGGTCCTGCGCCACGTCAATCCGTATGTCTCCGGCAATCCGCTGCCGGGCTGCCCGCTGTATGCACTGACCGGCTTCTACTGCCCCGGCTGCGGCAGCACGCGCTGCCTGTATTCCCTGGTCCACTTCGACCTGCCCGGCGCGATGGCGATGAACCCGTTGCTGGTCATCAGCCTGCCCTTCCTGTTCCTGATGCTGCTCAACACAGCCGGCGTGCGCCCGCGCGTGCTCGATCCGCTGATGCGGGTACTGGCCAGTCCTACGTTCTGGCTGTGGCTGCTGCCTGGCTATGCCGTGCTGCGCAACCTGCCGTGGGCGCCGTTCACTGCGCTGGCTCCGGTGTAGTTTCCCGCCAACGGCGCAGCCCCTCGTGGTTGGTCGCTGGAAGCAGAAGCCGTTGGGGTTGGCCGGGCGGGTGGGCTGCGCAGGGGCCGCTGCAAGTACGTCCATGTAAGCTCGGTCGCCGCATCCATGCGGCTCACGCCCCTGCGCAACCCACCCGCCCGGCCACGGACAATTTCCGTGCGCGTCCACCACGGAAAAGAAAGAGAAGATCAAAAGCAAAAGCGGAAGCGGATCGCTTCGCTCTGCATCCACGCATGGCGTGGATCTACCGTGTCGACCAAGGTCGACACCTACCAACAGCCGCCGGAACCTGTCGGGGGTGGGGCGGTGTGGGGCTGCAGGACCGTTGGCGCCATGGATGGCGCCATCGAGCCCCCATGGATGGGTTCACGGCGTGTCCTGCAGCCCCACACCGCCCCGCCCAACCCTCAGCAACCCAGAGCCGCTTTGGCTTTGGCTTTGGCTTTGGCCTCTGCAGGTGCAGGGCTGCAAGCCCTGCAAAGCAACTACGTCACCCAGCCTGCGATCACCAGCAACGCCAGCACTGCCAGCCACAGCAGCAGCATCCGCCACACCAGGCTCATCGCATCACGCAGGTCCGGCAGCCGCTGCCACACCGGCAGCAGGCCGGCTTCGGTGTAATCGTGCGCATCTTCGCGCAATTCGGCATTGACGCTGGCACGCGCCACCGCGCCCAGGAAACCAATGCCGCCGGCCAGGCGCTCACCATGCGCCTGCCGCCATGCCTTCCAGGCCGTGTCGAAGTTGCCGACCAGCGCCATCGAGAACGCCATCAACTGCGCCACCGGCCACTCGATCCAGCCCAGCAGCCGCTGCGCCAGCGCCAGCGGTTCCACCGGCACGCGCGCACGCATCGGGCTTTCCGCCATCAGTGCCAGCAGGCGATAACCGAGCGCACCCACCGGGCCCAGCAGCAGGAACCAGAACAGCACCGCGAACCAGCGCCGCAGTGCGTTCAGCACGGTCGCCTCGACCAGCGAAGGAACATCCTCGCGCAGGCTGCCACCGGCCGACTGCAGGTTGCGTACCGCCGCCTGCCGGGTCGGTGCATCATCGGCATCGATGATCGCTTCGATGTCGCGGTCCAGATCCCGCGGGCCCCAGCACCAGGCCAGCACGGCCACGCCCAGCAGCAGCGCCGGAAGGCCGAACAGCACCCCGCGCAGCAGCCAGGCAACCATTGCCATCAGCAGCAGTGGCGGTACGATCGCCAGCGCCACGCCGGCCGCTCCCTGCCAGGTACGACCACCGCGCGCGTCCAGCCAGCCCAGCCAGCGCCGGAAGCCGTCGAAACGGCGCAGCGACGCGGCAGCGGCCGGGGCGACATGGCCAAGGGCCAGTGCCACCAACACGGCGACCAGGGTGGTGAACATGGCAGGTCTCCCTACGAGCAAGCGTTCGGCGTCGCTACCTTACCTGTCGCAGCGCCGCCGTCAGCGGTGAACCGTACTGTAACCGGCAGCGTGTTCAGGTGGCGGCAATGCTGGCGCCGCCGGCCGCCGGTTGCTGGCGGTACCAATGCTCGATCAGCCCCCGCGAAATGGAGATCGGCGGTGACAGACGGATGCCTTCACCATCGTCCTCGACGTCACGTGCGAGGGCCGCGCCGACTTCCTCGGCGCTGAACCAGCGCGCGTCTTCCAGCTCGCCGTCCACGGTCGGCACATCGTCCTGTGCCTGCGCACGAAAACCGACCATCAATGCACCCGGGAACGGCCAGGGCTGCGAGCCCAGGTACTGGCAGGCGGTCACCCGCACCTTGCTCTCTTCGTGCACTTCGCGCGCGACGGTCTGCTCGAAGGTCTCGCCCGGCTCGACAAAGCCGGCCAGCACCGAATAGCGGCGCGGCGCCCAGTTGGACTGGCGGCCCAGCAACAGCCGTCCCTGGTTTTCCACGGCAACGATCACGGCCGGGTCGACGCGCGGGTAGTGCTCGGTCGCGCACTGCGGGCAGCGGCCAACGAAGCCGCCACGGGCGAACGTCACGGCCGTGCCGCAGACGCCGCAGAAGCGGGTCCGCGATTGCCAGTAGGACATGCCGCGGGCGTAGCTGAAGGCGGTCGCATCGGCCACGGTCCACAGCAGGGCGGCCTGGCGCAGATCGAGCCGGCGTGGCGCGGTGACGGTCACGCTGGCAGCTTCCACCGAGAACCACGCCTGCTCGCCACGCAGGCCGAGGAAGATCGCGACCCCGGGCCCGCCACCGACATCAGCGCCGGTCAGCGCCAGCGGCTGGTCGTCATCACCGGTGAAGGCGGTGCCGTCCTGGTCCAGGACAAGAATGCGCGCATCCGGCCACAGGCGCGCCAGAGCATCGGCATCTTCGCGCATGGCATCGGCGCGCTCCAACGGTTCACCCACGAAGGCAAAACCGGAAAGCGGCGAAGGAGAAGTGAGCATCCAGCTAGCCTGCCGCCAATCGATGCGGGTGGCAAGCCGCAGACGTTGCGGAAACCCGCTTATGGGTGCAGGAAAAGCCATCCACGCATGGCGTGGATCTACGGACGGCACCGCGCGGGGCGCATGCCCCACGCCCTGCAATTACATGCTGAAACTGCTGCCGCAGCCGCAGGTGGTCTTGGCATTCGGATTGCGGATCACGAACTGCGCACCGGTCAGGCTCTCGGTGTAATCCACCTCGGCGCCCATCAGGTACTGCAGGCTGAGCGGATCGACCAGCAGGGTGACCCCGCTGGTCTGCACCGCCAGGTCATCGCCGGCACGGTTCTCGTCGAACTCGAACCCGTACTGGAAGCCCGAACAACCGCCGCCCTCGATGTACACCCGCAACGACAGGTCGGGGTTGCCCTCGTCCTGGATCAGTTCCTTGACCTTGGCCGCAGCGGCTTCGGTGAAGTTCAGCGGCCGATCCAGCGACTGGTAGTCGGGGGCGGCGGCCGGCGTGGCGCCGGGGAGGGAGACGAGCGTGTTCATGGGCTCAGCATGGGGGCGCCGGCGATCGCTTTCAAGCCATCGCCTCGGCCAGCTTGCGGCGTGCGGCGGTGTCGCCCTTGCCGTCACCGGCTTCCCCGCTCTCCGGCGCTGGCAGGGCCTGCATCGGGGCGCTGGCATGGATCAGCCGGCCGTTCAGCTGGGCACCCGCGTTCATTTCCACCACCTGGTAATGAACGTTGCCGTTGACCCGGGCACTCGGGGTCAGTTCAACCTTCTCGGTGGCATGCACGTCGCCGTCCAAGCGGCCACTGATGACCACCACCTGGGCACGGATCTCACCCTCGATCACGCCATGCTCGGCGAGGGTCAGGGTCGCCGCGCTGGCGCCCTCCTGGGCGATCACCTTGCCGTGGATGCGACCTTCCACGTACAGGCCACCACTGAATTCCACATCGCCACGGATCACCACCTGGTTGCCGATCAGGGCATCCACCACCAGTTGGCCATCACGGCTCGATTTGCTGCTTCCGAACATCTGCCTACTCCCCTTTGCTGGCCGGTGCGCCGGCCTGTTTCCAGTCGAATACCTGCGTGGTGCCCCCCGCACCACTCCCCAATGTCACCTTCACCCGTTGCGGGGTGAAGTCAGCCGGCAGCATCACGCTGCCGGTGAGCTGCTGGAAGTACCGGAACGAGTAATCCTGTCCCGGCACCTTGCTGCGCTGGTGCAGCTCGTCCCAGCTGATGGTGGCCAGCTTGCCGTTCTTCACGCCTTCCACCGTGAAACGCATCTGCCCCTGGCTGATCGCGCCCCGGTTGAGGTTCTGGGTGAGCACCACGCTGTACTGCCAGGTGCCGGCCGATTCCGGGCTGAATTCAATCGAATGGGTGTTCAGACCCTTGCGCTGGCTGGTCGAGCCCACCAGGCGTTCGTAGAAGGCGACGTCAGCGCGCAGGCCGGCGATCTCTTCATCGCGCTCGGCCAGCGAAGACTGCACTTCGTTGTTGGCGGCGCGGCTGATGCGGTCGGACGCTTCCAGCGTGGCCTGCTTCTGCTGCAACTCGGTCAGCTGGGTCTGCAGGGTATCGGCGCGCTTCTCGGCCGCCTGCACGCGCTGGCCCTGTTCACCGCGCGGCGCGCCCAGCCAGCAGCCACCCAGCACCGCAAGCACCAGGCTCAGCAGCCAGATGCCCGCGATCACCAGCAGGCGACGGCGGTCGGCGGGGGGTTGCGGCGCACCGGGAAGGCGGACCTGCACACGCATGGGAGGGCGGTTGTTCATGGGTAGTCTCCGTGGCATCGCAGTGGCGACGCCAGTACGGCCCCTGGGGCAAACGACGGGCTAGTGTATGACAGGAACGGCAGGTTTCCCCCGTGCCGGCCGGCAGCGGGCGGTGGCATTCAGCCACTCCATCGTCGATAGTGTGGCACCCCGCACAGTTCCGCCGCCGGAGCCCGCCATGACCGAAGCCCACCTGTTCGTGATCGGCATCCTGCTGGCCTGGCTGGCCGGCATCCGCGTCTACCTCACCGTCTTCGGGGTCGGCATTGCCGGCCTGCTCGGCTGGGTCGACCTGCCGCCGGCGCTGCAGGCCACCGAATCGTGGTGGGTGCTGGGCACATCGGCGGCGCTGGCCATCGCCGAATTCTTCGCGGACAAGATTCCCGGCGTGGATTCCGCCTGGGACCTGGTGCAGACACTTGCGCGCGTGCCCGCCGGTGCCTTCCTTGCGGCAGCGACACTGTCGCCCGATGGCGACCTGGGCACCGGTGCACTGGTGGCCGGCGCGGGCGTTGCACTGGCCAGCCACGGCCTGAAGGCTGGCACCCGCGCCCTGCTCAACACCTCACCGGAACCGGCCAGCAACTGGGTCGCTTCTGCAGCCGAAGATACCGTGGTGATCGGCGGGCTGGCGCTCGCGCTGGCGCATCCATGGATCGCGCTGGTGGTGGTGCTGGCCTGCAGCCTGGCCGGTGCACTGCTGGTCTGGCTGGTCTGGCGCACCTTGTGGAAAAGCGTGCGCTGGTTGGCACGTGGCGGCAGCGACGACGGACAACGGCAACCGCGTACCGGCTGATCGGCAGGCTTGTCGCATAATGGCCGCGAACACCAGGAGCATCGATGGCCGCAAACGAATCCGCCGCGGGCCCCCGCCCGGGACGCGCTGAAACCCCTCCGGCCGATCATTGGCAACGTTGGGCCGCCCCCTTGGCTGCGGCGACGCCTGCCGAGGCAGTACCGGCAATGCAACAGGCATCCACCCTGTCAGCACCCAGCGACGGTACCCGGCTGGCTGCTCCGCCGCCCCTGCCCTCCACCGCGACACTGCCGGAGGCCGGCAACAGTGACATGGCGCCTGTCGACGCCGACTCGCCCTACCGCGTGCTGATCGTAGAAGACGACCGTGCCCAGGCACTGTTCGCGCAGAGCGTGCTGCACGGCGCCGGCATGCAGGCGATCGTGCTTGGCGACGCCGATGGCGTGCAGCAGGCCATCCGCGAGCAACGCCCGGACCTGATCCTGATGGATCTGCACCTGCCCGGGCTGGATGGCATGCGGCTGACCGCGATGATCCGCCAGCAGCCCGGCATGCAGTTGCTGCCGATCGTGTTCCTCAGCGGAGACCCGGACCCGGAGCGCCAGTTCGAGGTGCTCGACTGCGGCGCCGACGATTACCTGAGCAAGCCGATCCGGCCGCGCCACCTGATTGCCGCGGTGGCCAACCGCATCCGCCGCGCACGCGCGCAGGCCGCGACCCTGCCGGGTGCCAACGGCGCACCGGCCACCAGCAATCCGGAAACCGGGCTCCCCACGCGCCACCACGTGCTGCAGCAGCTCAACGCAACGCTTGCCCAGCACGAACGCGGTGGCGTGTTCTTCGTGGAAATCTCCAGCGCGTTGGGGCTGCGCGAGCGCTACGGCTACGCGGCCTTCGAGCGGCTGATGGTGCAGGCCGGGCAACGTCTTGCCGAAGCTGGCCATCCGCACCTGTTGGCACGCCTGAATGACAACAGCTTCCTGCTGCTGGCGCGCAACACCGATGAGGACAGCCTGGAAGCGATTGCCGGCACCCTGCGCGAGCAGTTGTCCGCGCGCGCCTTCGTGATCCGCGACGACGAGTCGGTGCACCTGCGTGGTGTGGTCGGCTACGCGCCGCTGTCGCCGGGTTTCGACGATGCCAACAGCGCCCTGGAAGCGGTCGAACGCACCACCCTGCAAGCGCGCCTGCTCAGCGCCGGCGTGGCCGGCCACGTGCATCGCCAGGTGACCACCGAGCAGGAGCACCTGGCGCTGCTGGAAGGCCAGCTGGAGCTCGCTTACCAGCCGATCGTCGCCGTCGCCGGCGGCAGCAGCGCGCAGTACCAGCTGCTGCTGCGCCTGCGCCGGGCCGATGGCAGCGTGCTGACCGCCGGCCAGGTGATTCCCGCAGCCGAAGCCGCCGGCCGCATCGCCGATCTTGACCAGCAGGTACTGGAGCATGCGATGGGCCTGCTCGACCTGTATCGCCACGCCACCCAGCCGCTGAACCTGTTCGTCTCGCAGTCGCTGCGCACCCTGCAGCGCGATGCGTTCGCCGACTGGCTGCTGGAATCGCTGCAGCAACGCCGCCTGCCCGGCAGCGCGCTGGTGATCGACGTGCGCCTGCCCGATGCGCTGATCCACACCGTGCCGTTGCAGCAGTTCTGCCAGCGCATGGCCAGCGTCGGCGTGCGCTTCTGCCTGAGCCAGTTCGAACCGGGCAGCGAAGCGCTTGCCCTGCTCACCCAGCTGCCGCTGTCGTTCGTGCGCATGGCCGCACGTTTTTCCAGCAGCAACTCCAACCCGGATACGCGCGAAGAACTGCGCCGATCGATCGAGCAGGCGCATGCCGCCGGCCTGCAGATCATCGGCCAGCAGATCGAGGATCCGCAGGCAGCGGCCGCGATGTGGGTCGGTGGTGTCGATTACATCCAGGGCAACATGGTGCAGTCGGCCGGCAGCGACCTGAACTTCGACTTCCACAACGCGGTGCTCTGAGTGTCATCGACGGTCGCGCTGCTGGCGGCGTTGGCACTGGCCATCATCGCCCTGCTGGTACTGGGCCTGCGATTGCGTTCGCGCAGTCACGCGCTGGCGGCACTGCAGCGCGACCGCATCACCCTGACCAGCGAGCGCGACCAGCTGCGGCGCACCACCGAGCGCCAGGGGCAGCTGGAACATCAGCTGCTGCAGGCCAAGCAGGCCGCCGAAGCCGCCGTGCTGGCCAAGGGCGAGTTCCTGGCCACCATGAGCCACGAGATCCGCACGCCGCTCAACGGCATCCTGCCGATGCTGGAGCTGATCGCCCGTGGTCCGCTCGGCGAGGACCAGCGGCAGATGCTGGCCACTGCCTCGGCCAGCTCGCAGCAGCTGCTGCGCATCGTCGATGACATCCTCGATTACTCGCGACTGGAAGCACAGGCACTGGAACTGGAGATCACCAGCTTCAACCTGCGCGAACTGCTCGACGGTGTGGTGCAGCTGCTGCAGCGTGCCGCCGAAACCAAGGGCCTGACGCTGAGCCTGCAACTGGATCCGGCCGTGCGCCTGCCGGTACGCGGCGACCCGGTGCGCCTGCGCCAGGTACTGGGCAACCTGCTGGCCAATGCCATCAAGTTCACCGCACGTGGCCAGGTGCAGCTGCGCGTGCAGCGGCTGGGCGAAGGCCCCGCCCAGCACCAGCTGCGTTTTGAAGTGATCGACACCGGCATCGGCATCGATGAGGCCCAGCAGGCGCGGCTGTTCCAGTCCTTCAGCCAGGCCGACGCGTCGACCACACGCATCTACGGTGGCACCGGCCTGGGCCTGGCCATCTGCAAGCGCATCACCGACCTGATGCAGGGTGACATCGGCGTACGGTCCACGCCGGGACAGGGTGCAACGTTCTGGTTTGAAATACCGCTGTTGAAGGTCCCCGGCGATCTGCCGGCGCTGGCACGTTCGCCGACAGCGCTGCTGCTGTACACCGCCGATGCACAGCTGCAGCCACGCATCGAACGCGTCGCCGCGCACCATGGCCTGCAGGTACAGCTGCTGGCCAGTATTGATGAGGCCATGGAACGTCTGCGCGCAGCACCACGCCCGGGCCAGAGCACACCGGCATGGCTGCTGATCGACGCGCGCCAACGCCGCAATGGCGAGGCGGCCCTGCAGCGGGCCCTGGCCGAGCGCGGTGCCGACGACACGCTGCAGGTGCTGTGGCTGCAGGACGATCCGGTCACGCTGCGGCCGCGCCAGCAGCAGCTGCACAGCACCTTCACTGATGCCGCCCTGCACGCGCTGCTGGCGCAGCCAACCGCCACCGCACGTCCGGCAGCGCTGCTGGCCAATGCCGAAGACGCACAGCCGGCGGCCACGCTGCCGTCATTGGATCTGCGTGTCCTGCTGGTCGAGGACAACACGGTCAACCGGATGGTGGCCGAGCACCTGCTACGTGTCTTCCAGTGCCAGGTGCGCAACGCCGCCGACGGCGAGCAGGCCCTCGCACTGTTGCGCGAAGGTGGGATCGACGTCGTGCTGATGGACTGCCAGATGCCGGTGCTCGATGGTTACAGCGCAACACAGCGCTGGCGCAGGGAAGAAGCCGATGCGGGCCGCACGCGGCTGCCGATCATCGCGATGACTGCGAACGCCATGGCCGGTGATCGCGAACGCTGTCTGCAGGCGGGCATGGACGATTACCTGTCCAAGCCGATCGCGCGCGAAACGCTGCATGCCTTGCTGCAGCGTTGGGGCCGGATATCCGCGGATCGCGGACATGCAGCGCTGCCGGAACCCGTGGAACTCCCCGCAACGACGAGCATGCGTGACGGCGAGAGCCCGCGTGATGAAGGAGCACGTTCGACCCCGACTCCCCAGCCGGTGCTTGATCGCAGCGTGCTGGATGAACTGCACGCGGTGATCGGCGATGCCGCTGCACAGATCGTGGCGGTGTTCCTGGAAGACGCACCGCAGCTGGTGCAGCAGTTGCAGCAGGCAGCGCAGGGCAACGACATAGAGCGCCTGCAGGCGCTGTCGCACAGCCTGAAATCCTCCAGCGCCAACGTCGGCGCGCTGTCGCTGTCAGCAGTGGCGCGGCGGATCGAACACGAAGCCCGCAGTGGCAGCCTGCAGCGCCCCGCCGTGGCAGTAGCGCTGCTGGTGGCGGAGTTCGCCCGCGCGCGCGTGGCGCTGACCGGCTACCTCGCCGGCCAGGCACGCTGAATCATTCTTCGAGCTTGCTCAGCAGGTACTTCGGCTCACCGATGCGCTCGATCAGCTCCAGCTGGGTTTCCAGCCAGTCGATGTGCTCTTCTTCGGAGTCGAGGATCTTCACGAACAGCTGGCGGCTGACGTAGTCGCCGACCGAATCGGCGTAGGCCACGGCCTCGCGCAGGGTGACCACGCCATCGCGTTCCAGCGACAGATCGCACTGCAGGATCTCGGTCGGGTTCTCACCGATGCGCAGCTTGCCCAGCGCCTGGAAGTTCGGCAGGCCTTCGAGGAACAGGATGCGATCGGCGAGCATGTCGGCATGCTTCATTTCCTCGATCGATTCCTTGTACTCGTGTTCGGCCAGTTCCTTGATGCCCCAGTTCTTCAGCATCTTGGCGTGCAGGAAGTACTGGTTGATCGCGGTCAGCTCGTTGTAGAGGACCTTGTTGAGGAATTCGATGACCTTGGTGTCGCCCTTCATGGGGATGCTCCTGCACGCTGAAATCGCGGGCACTGTAACGCCTTGCGCGCGCGCGTGAAGGAACGCGAATCGTGCGCATTGGCCAGTGCGGCCAGCAATGAATATCAGGAGAGCGCGGCGTCAACGCGCCGCGAAACGACTCAGGCGACCTGCGCCAGACCCAGTACCGGCAGCGGCAGATCGTGGGTGGCACGCGCCTTGGCCAGCAGGTCGCCGGCCATGTCCAGGCAGGAACCGCAGGTGGCGCCGCATCCGGTACGCATGGTCAACTCGGCCACCGACGTTACGCCATGACTGGCGGCTTCGCGGATCTGGTGGTCGGTAACACCGTTGCAGATGCAGACGTACACAGGCGGGAACCAGGGCAGCAGGCCAGTAGCGGCCTGGTCGCTATTCCAATGGAAACGAGAATGGTTGTCAATCAGAGACCTGAACCATTCTCGATACGGTTCAGCGTCCCGCCGAACCGGCCCGCCATGAGGGGGCTACAGACGCAGCAGCGCTAGCGTCAGCACCGGTGCACTGAAGAAGACGATCAGCCACTGCACGCCCCCGCCTGCCGCTCTCAGCCGCAGCAGGTGGTCCGCCAGCAACAGCGCACCTGCACAGGTCGCGAAGGCGAGGCACGCCCCCAGCGCAAGCGGCATCCATGCGAGGTCGCCGAGAACCACCACGCTCAACAACAGCCAGGGGAGGCTTGCCAGGCGGACAACCAGTCCTTGCCGGAAATAGCCGGCAGCGCTGCGTTGCGACCGATCGCCCTGCTTGTTGCGCAGCCTGCGCGTCAAACCGCCCCCGGTTCACCCTTGGCTTTCCGCGGCCAGTACCCGCCGCGCATGGGTGTGCGCTTCCTGGGCCTGTCATGGCCGGCGGCGTGGCCTGGCATCCAGGCTTCGGCAGCGCTCTTGGGCATGGCACTGATGCCCTGCCCCGCCACCCCCTGGGCCAACGGCGCCAGATGTCGCAGCGCGCGCGCATAGACGCCACGCTTGAACACCACCACATGCTCCACCGGATACCAGAAGTCGACCCAGCGCCAATGATCGAACTCGGGCGAGTCGGTATGGTCCAGGCTGACGTGCGCCTCGTCACCGGTCAGGCGCAGCAGGAACCAGACCTGCTTCTGGCCGATGCAGACCTGGCGTTCATTACGGCGGATGGCCCGCGCCGGCAGCTTGTAACGCAGCCAGCCCGGTGTCGCCCCAAGCACTTCAACGTGCTCCGGCAACAGCCCGGTCTCTTCCTGCAGTTCACGATACATGGCCTCGACAGGCGTCTCGTCGGTGTTCATGCCACCCTGCGGGAACTGCCAGCCATCCCGGCGCACACGTCGTGCCCAGAACACCTGCCCGTCCTGCCGCATCAGCACGATGCCGACGTTCGGTCGATAGCCGTCCGGATCGATCACGATGCGGACTCCTAAGAAAATCTACTGGTTGGGACTATCCCATGCCGTCTGTCGGGCCACAAGCACGATACAAAGGTGTTGACAGTCCTTGTACACATCAGCAGAATAGCGGGCTCACCAAGGCTATGTAGCTCAGCCGGTTAGAGCACAGCACTCATAATGCTGGGGTCGGTGGTTCGAGTCCACCCATAGCCACCACGTTGAAGTTGTTTTTCAATGTGAAAAGTGAGAAAATAGTTACACGTTACATTGCCCCTTAGCCAAGCGGTAAGGCACCTGACTCTGACTCAGGCATCGGTGGTTCGAATCCATCAGGGGCAGCCAAATTAAATGCAAAAGGCCAGATCGAAAGATCTGGCCTTTTGCGTTTAATCTGGTCACGCATTTCACCTTATCCCTGCGCCTGTCGGCGCACCCCCTTGAACATCAAGGGGCCTCTCCTCCAGACAGAACTCCGGGGTCGGGTATGCGGAACCACGAGGAGCGCTGGCCGCTGGCCGGCAACCTCGAAATGCGCAGCCCCAGAACGACAAAAGCCCGGCCGAAGCCGGGCTTTTGCTTTTCCAGCCAGCGGGCTCCCGAGGGAGCCCAACCAGGCGCGGCAGATCAGCGCTTGGAGAACTGGGTGGCGCGGCGGGCCTTGTGCAGACCGACCTTCTTACGTTCGACTTCGCGGGCGTCGCGGGTCATGAAGCCAGCCTTGCGCAACTCGGACTTCAGGGTTTCGTCGTACTCGACCAGAGCACGGGCGATGCCCAGACGGATCGCACCGGCCTGGCCGGTGGTGCCGCCGCCAGCGGCGGTGACCAGGATGTCGAAGCTCTCGGTGTTCTTGGTCAGCTCGAGCGGCTGGCGCACGATCATGCGAGCGGTCTCACGGCCGAAGAACTCGTCCAGCGGACGGCCATTGACGGTGATGTTGCCCGAACCCTTGCGCAGGAACACGCGAGCGGTGGAGGACTTGCGGCGGCCAGTGCCGTAGTTTTGAGTGATAGCCATGATTAGATATCCAGAACCTGCGGCTGCTGTGCGGCGTGCGGATGCTCAGTGCCGGCGTAGACCTTGAGCTTGCGGTACATCTGGCGACCCAGCGTGCCCTTCGGCAGCATGCCCTTGACGGCGGTCTCGATCACGCGCTCCGGGTGGCGCTCAAGCGCCTGGGCGAGGGATTCGGTCTTCAGGTTGCCGATGTAACCGGTGAAACGGTGATACATCTTGTCCTGCAGCTTCTTGCCGGTGACGACAATCTTTTCTGCATTGATGACGACCAGGTAGTCGCCGGTATCAACGTGCGGGGTGTAGACCGGCTTGTGCTTGCCACGCAGACGGCGGGCCAGCTCGGTGCAGAGACGGCCCAGGGTCTTGCCCTCGGCGTCGACGAGGTACCAGTCGCGCTGGACGGTCTCGTTCTTGGCAGTGAAAGTGCTCATGAAGAACTCTTGGTTAGGTCGGGCTCATTGCGGCGAAGGACTCGCCGGAACTCTGCCACGCGTTGTGAAAGGTGGAGCGTAAGGGGCGGCATTGTACGCAGCTTGGCTGGCGGGTGCAACCCGGCTTGCGCCCCGGGTTGGCAGGGGGCCGGGGCCGGGCGAGAATCGGGCCTCCCCCGCTCCACGCCGTGCCGCCATGACCGTGCTTCGCCAGACCACTCCGCTGGACCACCTGCTGACCGAGGCGCAGCGCGCCCTGGACACGGTGTTCGGCAACCCGCCGGCCAGCCGCCCCTATCCGGCCACGGACACCGGCGAGCCCGGCATGGACAGCGCGCAGCGTCGCCACGCGGCCGGGCTGATGCGTATCAACCATGTCGGCGAGGTCTGCGCCCAGGGCCTGTACTTCGGCCAGGCCGCGGTGGCGCGCGATCAGGCGACCCGCGAGCATCTGCTGGAGGCGGCCCAGGAAGAGACCGATCACCTGGCGTGGTGCGCCACCCGTCTGGGCGAGCTGGACAGCCGCCCGAGCCTGTTCAATCCGCTCTGGTACGCCGGCAGCTACACCATCGGCACCCTGGCCGGGCTGCGTGGCGATGGCTGGAACCTGGGTTTCGTGGTCGAGACCGAGCGCCAGGTGGAAGCCCATCTGGACGAACACCTGGTCGACCTGCCGGCCGGCGATCTGCGCAGCCGCGCGGTCATCCGGGTGATGAAGGAAGACGAGGCCCGGCATGCCGAGCATGCGGAGCAGGCCGGCGCCCGCCGCCTGCCGTTCCCGATCCCCGGCGCGATGGCGCTGGCCTCCAAGGTGATGAAGACCATTGCCTACCGCATTTGAGGGGGAGCCCCCACCAACGGTGGGTGCCTACCAAAGCACACGGTGGGGCCCTACCCAACCACACGGTTGGGGCCTACCGCACCAGGCGGTGCGGGTCTGGCGCACCAGGCGGTGGGGCCCGACCGTTGGTCGGGCCACCCTTCAATTCGGTGACACCAGCTTCAGGCCGATGACGCCGGCCACGATCAGGCCCACGCAGGCCAGGCGTGCCGGCGAGGCGCTGTCGTTGAACAGATAGATGCCCAGCACCGTCACGCCCAAGGCGCCGATACCGGTCCAGATCGCATAGGCCGTGCCGACCGGAATGTTCTTCATCGCCTGGCTCATGAGGTACAGGCTGATCAGGGCCGACACCACCGTCAGGGCGGTCGGCACGGGTTTGCTGAAACCTTCGGAGTACTTCATTCCAAGGGCGAATCCGATCTCGAACAGACCGGCCAGCAGCAGATAGATCCAGGGCATGGGTGGGGGCTCCTTACCTTTTTTGAGAAAAACGAAACGGCCCGGTGTTTTCACACCGGGCCGTAGGTCGGTACATCGCCGTGGAACTGAAGATTGCGCCAAGCGCAGGCTCCACGGGGCGGGGCGTCCCGCCTGGGTGGCGATGCCTCACGGCATCGCACAGGGGTCACTCAGCCAGGTTGCGGCCGTGGAACAGCTCTTCGATCTCACGACGCAGCAGCGCTTCGATCTTCATGCGTTCCTTGAACGAGATGTTCTTGGCCTTCTCCTCGAACAGGTACTGGTCCAGGTCGAAGTCCTTCAGGTGCATCTTCGTGTGGAAGATGTTTTCCTGGTAGACGTTGACGTCGAACATCTCGTAACGCGACTTGATGTTCTTGGCCAGGAAGTTCTGGATCGAGTTGATCTTGTGATCGATGTAGTGCTTCTTGCCCTTCACATCACGCGTGAAGCCACGGACACGGTAGTCCATGATCACGATGTCCGATTCCAGGCTCTCGATCAGGTAGTTCAGTGCCTTCAACGGCGAAATGACGCCGCAGGTAGCCACGTCGATATCGGCGCGGAAGGTGGCAATGCCTTCCTGCGGGTGCGTTTCCGGATAGGTGTGCACGGTGATGTGCGACTTGTCCATGTGCGCGACCACGGCATCGGAAATCAACTCCTTGCCGGCCTGCTTCTTGTCGATCACCGGCTCTTCGGAGATCAGGATCGTCACCGAGGCACCCTGCGGATCGTAATCCTGGCGCGCCACGTTGAGGATGTTGGCGCCGATGATCTCAGCGACATCGGTCAAGATTTGAGTAAGCCTGTCGGCGTTGTACTCTTCATCGATGTATTCAATGTAACGCTGACGCTCCTCTTCGGTGCGCGCGTAACACACGTCATAGATGTTGAAGCTCAGCGCCTTGGTGAGGTTGTTGAAACCCTGCAACCTCAGGCGAGGCAACGGCTTGACCACGGCGGTCGATTCCTGTGTAAGAAGGGAAAGGGGGAATTATGCGGCATAAGTGTCTCCAGGGGGAACGTGAAGACGCTCAGGTTCTGGCACACTGTTTGCCCTTAACAATTGCGCTGGTTAAGCTCCGCTATCGACCCCGTGAATCCGTTCATGCGCAGAGGGAGCGCCCCTATCGTGTCAACCGTGCGCCTAGCTAGCAGCCCATTGGCCTTGGACATCGCAACAATCGACCGCTTCCTGGCACACAGCCACAGGCGGCGCTATCCCACCCGTACCGACGTCTTCCGACCCGGTGACCCGGCAGGCACCCTGTATTACGTCATCAGCGGCTCGGTTTCGATCATGGCCGAGGAGGAAGAGGACCGTGAACTGGTGCTGGGCTATTTCGGCGCCGGTGAGTTCGTCGGCGAGATGGGCCTGTTCGTGGAGTCGGACCGCCGCGAGGTGATCCTGCGTACCCGCACCGCGTGTGAGCTGGCCGAAATCAGCTACGAGCGCCTGCATCAGCTGTTCCTCGGCCCGCTGTCGGCCGATGCCCCGCGCCTGCTGTACGCGCTGGGCCAGCAGATCTCCAAGCGCCTGCTGGACACCAGCCGCAAGGCCAGCCGTCTGGCCTTCCTGGATGTCACCGACCGTATCGTGCGCACGCTGCACGATCTGGCGCAGGAACCGGAGTCGATGACGCATCCGCAGGGCAGCCAGCTGCGCGTCTCACGCCAGGAACTGGCCCGTCTGGTCGGTTGCTCGCGCGAAATGGCCGGCCGGGTGCTGAAGAAGCTGCAGACCGACGGCCTGCTGCACGCCCGCGGCAAGACCGTGGTGCTGTACGGCACCCGTTGACCACCCGGTGTCCGCCGGGCATGGCCCGGCGCTGCCACAAGACCTCCACCGATAGCGCCGGGCCATGCCCGGCGGATCGCCGTACGTGCGACGTACCATCGCATGTCCCGCACACCCGCTTCCGCTAGGCTCGATCCATGGAGCTGAGCAGTGAATTCTGGTGGTTCATCCTTATCGGCCTCGGCGCACAGCTGGTCGATGGTGCGCTGGGCATGGCATTCGGGCTGGTTTCTTCCTCAGTGCTGCTCAGCATGGGGCTGCCTCCCGCACAGGTCAGCGCCAGCGTGCATACCGCTGAAGTGTTCACCACCGGGGCCTCCGGTGTGTCGCATCTGGTCGCCGGCAATGTCGACAAGCGCCTGTTCTTCCGCCTCGCCCTGCCCGGCGCCCTGGGCGGCGCACTCGGCGCGTATGTGCTGACACAGGTCCCTGGCGACCTGATCCGCCCACTGATCTACCTGTACCTGCTGGTGCTGGCCATCATCATCCTGGCGCGCGCTGCGGGGCGCTGGATGCCCAAGGGCGAGATCCGACGGGTGCCGGTACTGGGATTCTTTGCTGGCCTGCTCGATGCCAGCGGCGGCGGCGGCTGGGGCCCGGTGGCGACCTCCACCCTGCTCGCCCGTGGTGGCCTGGCACGGACCACGATCGGCACGGTGAACGCTGCGGAATTCGTGGTCACGCTGACGGTATCAGCGACCTTCCTGCTGTCGATGGGGGTGCAGCACCTGCAGATCGTCGCCGGCCTGCTGATCGGCGGCATGATGGCCGCGCCGGTGGCGGCGGTGCTGGTGAAGCGGGTGAAGGAACGCTGGGTGCTGGTCGCGGTGGGCGTGCTGGTGCTGGGCATCAGCCTGTTCCAGGTGGGCCATGCCGTGTTCGGGTACCTGTACCGCTGAGGCATCCCCCGTAGAGCCGAGATCCTATGTTTGTGGTCAAGCCTGCTGGAAGCAGGCTTGACCCACTTTCAGCATGGCTGGATCAAAGTCCCGACCGCTCTTGAAGACGCCCCAGGCGATCTTGGCCAGCTTTCTGGCCAGGATGTTGAAGCTGGCGGTACTGCTGTGGCCGCGTTCGCGGATGGCCGTGTAAAGGGGTTTGCCG